>JANYFA010000014.1 GCA_025362895.1 Sphingomonadaceae bacterium
CGCCGCAGCCGCCTATGCGCGCGACGAGGCTCCGTTGAACGCGGTCGAAGGGTTCATCCGCCAGATTATCGGCTGGCGCGAATATGTGCGCGGCATCTATTGGTGGGCGGGGCCGGAGTATAAACAATCCAACGCCTTGAACGCGACGCGCGACTTGCCTGCATTCTACTGGACCGGCGACACCGATCTGCGGTGCATCGCTCAGTCGGTCGCGCAGGTCCGAGTCCACGCCTATAATCACCATATCCAGCGACTGATGGTGCTCGGCAATTTCGCGATGCTGATCGGGGTCGATCCCGCCCAGATCGAGGAATGGTTCCTCGTCGTCTACGCCGATGCCTATGAGTGGGTCGAATTGCCCAACGTCCACGGGATGAGCCAGTTCGCAGATGGCGGCCTGCTGGGATCAAAACCTTACGCGGGCGGCGGGGCGTATATCGACCGGATGAGCGATCACTGCGGGCGGTGCCGCTATGACGTCAAGCAAAAGACCGGCCCCGATGCGTGCCCGTTCAATGCCTTGTACTGGGATTTCCTCGCTCGTCATCGCGAACTGTTGAAGACCAACAGCCGGCTATGGCGGATGTACGACGGCTGGGACCGGTTGGGCGCGGAACGGCAGGCGACGACAAGAGCAAGCGCGGCGGCGTTCATGGCCGGGCTGCCAGCGGCGGCGCGGGGATGGGCGGTCGGGGAGTGACAAAGATGTAATGACGTTGGGTCACCGCTCCTCGCCGAACCCGTGATCTTCGTTGGCAACCGAGGCCCAGGATTTCCGCTTTTCGCGCTCGCACCGTAAAGCGCACGGCGTGGCCGTCCTCACCCGCCTGACCCTGACCGATTTCCGTTCCTATGAGACTGCGGACGTTGCCGTCGGCACCGGGGCGATCGTCGTTACCGGCGACAACGGCCAGGGCAAGACCAATTTGCTCGACGCGGTTTCGCTGCTTTCGCCCGGGCGAGGCCTGCGTGGTGTCGCTTTGTCCGATGCGGCGCGGAGCAGCGGGCCAGGGGGGTGGACGGTCGCTGCCGAGATCGCAGCAGCGGGCGGTGCTGCCGTGATCATCGGCACGGGTACGACCCCGGATGCCCCCGACCGCCGCATCGTCCGCATCAACGGCGCAACGGCCCCGATCGCGCGGCTCGGCGAGTGGCTATCGGTCCTGTGGCTGACCCCGGCGATGGACCGCCTGTTCGTCGACACGGCGAGTGCACGGCGGCGGTTTCTCGATCGCCTTGTCCTGGCGCTCGATCCCGGTCATGGCGGTGAGGTGACGCGCTACGATGCCGCGATGCGCGCGCGAACGCGGCTGCTCACGGGCGATGTGCCCGCCGACCCCGTTTGGCTGGCCGGGTTGGAGCGGGCGATGGCGGCGCATGGTACGGCCGTCGCGGTGGCGCGGCGCTCAACGGTGGCGGCGCTCGCCGAGACGCTGGCGGTCGCGACCGATACGGACTTTCCCCGCACATCGATCGCTCTCGCCCAGAACGATGTTGACGACCTTGCCGCCGTTCTGGCGCGCAACCGCGCCATCGACACCGCTGCCACCCGCGCGACGGCAGGACCACACCGGGCCGATCTGGTGGTGACCTTTGCCGCAAAAGGCCAGCCCGCGTCGCGCAGTTCGACCGGCGAGCAAAAGGCGCTACTCCTCGGCCTTATCCTCGCCCACGCCGGGCTGATCGCGACGCGGACCGGGGCGCCACCAATCCTGCTCCTCGACGAGGTCGCCGCGCATCTCGATCTGCGCCGCCGCGCTGCCCTGTTCGATCGGCTCGCGGAGCATGGACAGGTGTGGCTGACGGGAACCGAGGCGGTGCTGTTCGCCGGGCTCGAGGCGCAGCGTCTCCACGTCGACGACGGGCGGGTCGCTTAAGTCTCGCGTCCGCGCGCGCGACTCCCTATATGGATGTGACAGTTCCGCGCGGGCTCTCCGCGCCACTCGGGGAAACGTGTGTCCGACGAAACCAACATGGCCGAGGCCGATTACGGCGCCGATTCGATCCAGGTGCTCCGCGGCCTTGACGCGGTCCGCAAGCGTCCCGGCATGTATATCGGCGACACCGACGACGGCTCAGGCCTCCACCACATGGTGTTCGAGGTCAGCGACAACGCGATCGACGAGGCATTGGCGGGTTATTGTGATCGCATCGACATCCGGTTGAATGCGGACGGCAGCGTCACCGTTGCCGACAACGGGCGCGGCATCCCGACCGGTATCCACAGCGAGGAGGGCGTCAGTGCCGCCGAGCTGGTGATGACTCACCTCCACGCCGGCGGCAAGTTCAACAATAGCGACGAGAATGCTTACAAGGTCTCTGGTGGCCTCCATGGCGTCGGTGTCAGCGTCGTCAATGCGCTGTCGGAATGGCTGACGTTACGCATCTGGCGGGAGGGTCACGAACACAGCATGACCTTCCACCATGGCGATCCGCAGGCCCCGCTTGCAGTCGTCGGGCCGCAGGGGGACCGCCGCGGTACGGAAGTCACGTTCCTGCCGTCGCCAGCGACGTTCAAGATCGTCGATTTCGACTTTGCCAAGCTCGAACACCGTTTTCGCGAACTGGCGTTCCTTAACTCGGGCGTTCGCCTGATCCTGACCGATGCGCGCCACGCCGAGCACACCGCGACCGAGCTTTATTACGAGGGCGGAATTGCCGCTTTCGTCGCCTACCTCGACAAATCTAAATCGGCATTGATCCCCGCGCCGGTGGCGATCCACGGCGAGCGCGACGACATCAGCATCGACGTCGCCCTCGAATGGAACGACAGCTATTACGAACAGGTCCTTTGCTTCACCAACAACATTCCTCAGCGCGACGGCGGTACCCACCTCGCCGCTTTTCGCGCGGCGCTGACACGGACGCTCAACAATTACGCGGACAAGTCCGGCGCGCTGAAGAAGGAGAAAGTCGCGCTGACCGGCGACGACATGCGCGAAGGGCTGACCGCGATCATCTCGGTCAAACTGCCCGACCCGAAGTTCAGCAGCCAAACCAAGGACAAGCTCGTGTCGAGCGAAGTTCGTCAGCCCTTGGAGGCGCTGATCGCCGACAAGTTCGCCGAATGGCTCGAGGAAAATCCCGGCCACGCGAAGACGATCATGGCCAAGATCATCGACGCCGCCGCCGCGCGCGAGGCGGCGAAGAAGGCGCGCGATCTGACGCGGCGTAAGGGCGCGCTCGACATCGCCTCGCTGCCCGGCAAGCTCGCCGACTGCCAGGAACGCGATCCGGCCAAGTCCGAACTATTCCTCGTCGAGGGCGACTCCGCCGGCGGATCGGCGAAGCAGGGGCGCAACCGTGCCTATCAGGCGATTCTGCCGTTGCGCGGCAAAATCCTCAATGTCGAACGTGCGCGCTTCGACCGGATGCTGTCGAGCCGCGAGATCGGGACGATGATCCAGGCGCTCGGCTGCGGCATCGGGCGGGATGAATTTAAGATCGAGAAGCTACGCTATCACAAGGTCGTCATCATGACCGACGCCGATGTCGACGGCGCGCATATCAGAACCCTGCTGCTCACCTTCTTCTATCGCCAGATGCCCGAGTTGATTCGTGGCGGTTATCTCTACATTGCTCAGCCGCCGCTCTATAAAGTTAGCAAAGGCCGGTCTGAGGTCTATCTTAAGGATAATCAGGCACTTGACGACTATCTTGTCGAGTCGGGGCTCGGGGGCCTGACCCTCGATACCGCAAGCGGCGAGCGGCGCACGGGAGACGATCTTCGTGCGCTGACCGAACACGCCCGGCGGTTGAAGACGCTGATGGCCTATGTGCCAACGCGCTACGACGCCCGGATCATCGAGGCTCTGGCGCTGACCGGCGGGCTCGCCCCGGATCTCGGCAGCGACGCGCTGGCGGCGGCGGCGGCCCGGACGGCCGTGTGGCTCGATGCGAGCGACGGCGGCGCGCAGGGCCCGGGCGGTTGGGTTGCCGAACCGGCGGCCGAGGGGGGCTATCACCTGTCGCGCGCTCTGCGCGGCGTCACCGACCATTATATCGTCGACGCCGGGCTGCTCGCATCCGCCGAGGCGCGCAAGCTGCACGCGCTGGGTAGCGAGGAGGCGGTGACCTATGCCGCTCCGGCGAAACTTGGCGACCGCGTCGTGCGCCGTCCGTCGGAGCTCCTCGACGCCGTCCTCGACGCGGGGCGCAAGGGCCTGTCGATCCAGCGGTACAAGGGCCTCGGCGAAATGAACGCCGAACAATTGTGGGAAACAACCCTTGACCCCCAGGCGCGCGCGCTTCTCCGCGTCACAGCCGATGAAGCCGACCTCGCCGACGAGATTTTCACCAAGCTGATGGGCGACATCGTCGAGCCGCGCCGCGCCTTCATTCAGGACAACGCCCTGTCGGTCGCAAACCTCGACGTCTAGGCGGCGTCGCCTGGCTTAGCGGCTCCCAGTGTCTGCGGGCATCGGTCGCCAGCCCGATTGCTTCCACTTGGTGGCTGCCGGTCACGGCGCCCGTCCGCGTCGTGGCAAGCGGTGATTGATGCCCCGCCGCCGCGACCACTCGTCTTTAGCGGCTCATCGCATTTTCCGAGGATGTTGCAGCGCAGCACCCTAAGGACGGAAAACTGTCGGGATTCTTTACACTCTCATTTTAGCGTCCCACACGCTTGCATGTTGAATCAATCGCTTAACCCTCAAGAGCGAAGTGGCACGGTGTTTGCATCACTCTCCTTGCAATAGTGCTTACACGCTCGGAGTTTTATTAATGACCATCATTCGCACCTTGGCCGCCGCCGCTACGCTCGCCGCCGCCTTCACGGTCGCGACGCCGGCTGCGGCAGTAACCGAGACGTTCGCCAACTTCACCGGCGTCGGTGGTTCAAACATCTACTGGAGGCAGTCGGCATCGCGGACCGGCGGTTCGTTGTTTTCGGTCTCGCACGCTGGCGACACCTCGGTCGGCTCGGTCGCAACGAAGTTTCGCTTTGAATCGCCGCGCGCGGGCAACCGGCTGGATGTCCTTGCTGGCTTGGGCCAGCTTAATTCTTCGTTGACCTTTAACGTGTTGGCAGTAGATGGCAGCGTCGCAGGTGCTTTCGGGCCTAACTTATATCAGCCGCTGAGCACTGGTTCCTTTTCGTTCATCTACACTGGCCTCACTCCTCTGGTCGTCGCGCACACGACCTATCTCACAGGTGCTAACCTGCTGACGGCGACCTTCATCTCGGGCGGCGGCATTACCGGTGTCCTTCGTGGTTCGTCGGGCAGCGTGAATGCCTCGACGTCGTCGGGTGATACGATCACGTACACGTCCGACCTCCTAAATTTCAGCTCGACGGTTGACCAGGATTTTGCACTGTCGCTTTCGTCGGTTACGCCGCCGTTCGGACGTACGCCCGGTCAATCGCTCAACAATTTCTTCGCGACGGCGGGCGGTTCGTTCTCGACCGATCCGGTGCCGTTGCCGACGGCCGTCATTCCCGAACCAGCGACATGGGGCCTGCTCGTTGTCGGCTTTGGTCTCGTCGGTCTTCAGGGCCGCCGCCGTAGCCGGTCGACCAGCGTCGCCGCCTAAAAATAAACCTTCGTCACGCCACAAGGGGCGCGCCACCCGGCGCGCCCCTTCTTTTTTGCTGGTCGGGCAGCGCGGGACTGACGGCGACAGCTAAACCCTTAGTCGGTGACAGCCACAAAGTGCCGACCGGCAGGCTAGGGGCACCGGGTGAGCACCTGCCTACAGGATGTAATTGTCCAAGAGCCAGACGTCGAAACATTGGTCTCTCTAGCGCTGTCGATGGCGGCCGCCGCTCCGTTAGCCGTCACAGTTCCCGAGTGGGAATGATCTGTTTCACGGGTAGCTCCCGCGCTGCATTCCAAATGAGGAATGTCACTGTACGCAAGGGGCAAGGGCCACTGTCGTTTCCCCGCGCTCGCTCGCAATATGCCCGGACTATGATCAAGGTAGCATCCGCTTACCGCAACGTCTCACGGCTGCCGGATGAAATAACAGAATATTAAACTTCAGCGCGCTCGTTCAGGCGGCGATCCGATGATTGTTGGGGCAAAGTCTGTATAAGCGCGTGGGCATAGCTCACGCGCTTACAGAGCTCGCTACCGCTCTCGCAAGCGCCTCAGCCCTGTGGGGCGGGAACCGGCTCGCCGCCGCGCCGACCGCTCTTGGGGATTGCCGAAAGGCCCGCTGCTACTGGCGCAATCGTCGTCGTCCGCAGATCGTTGCGATCCACTCGTTCACCGGCAAGGACGCGCTTGATCTCGTCGCCCGAAAGCGTCTCGAGCTCGATCAGCGCCCCAGCCAGTGCGTGCAACTGGTCGATATTATCACTCAGCAGCTGTTTGGCGCGGTCATAGCCGTGGGTGACGATGGCCTTGACCTCCGAATCGATCATCCGCGCCGTGTCCTCGGACACGTTCTGTGTCCGCGTCACCGAATGGCCGAGGAACACCTCTTCCTGATTATCGCCATATTTCAACGGGCCGAGCTTGTCGGACATGCCCCATTGGGTGACCATGTTCTTCGCCAGGTCGGTCGCATAACTGATGTCGCTCGATGCGCCGCTCGACACCTTGTCGTGGCCGAAGATCAGTTCCTCGGCGACACGTCCGCCCATCGATACGCTCAGGTTCGCGTACATCTTGTCGCGGTGATAGCTGTAGCTGTCGCGCTCGGGCAGCCGCATAACCATACCGAGAGCGCGCCCGCGCGGGATGATCGTCGCCTTGTGGATCGGGTCGCTCGCCGCCTCGTGGCACGACACGACCGCGTGGCCGGCCTCGTGATACGCGGTCATCTTTTTTTCGTCGTCGGTCATGACCATCGACCGGCGCTCGGCGCCCATCATCACCTTGTCCTTGGCATCCTCGAACTCCTTCATCGCGACGAGCCGCTTGCCGCGCCGCGCGGCGAGCAGGGCGGCTTCGTTGACGAGGTTGGCGAGGTCGGCACCGGAGAAACCCGGTGTGCCACGGGCGATCGTACGCCCGTTGACGTCGGGTGCCAGCGGAACCTTCTTCATGTGGACGGCAAGGATCTTCTCGCGGCCTTCGATGTCGGGACGTCCGACGACGACCTGGCGGTCGAAGCGGCCCGGCCGGAGCAGCGCCGGGTCGAGAACGTCGGGGCGGTTGGTCGCCGCGACGATGATGATCCCCTCGTTGCCGTCGAAGCCGTCCATCTCGACGAGCAGCTGGTTGAGCGTCTGCTCACGCTCGTCGTTACCGCCGCCCAGCCCTGCGCCGCGGCTGCGCCCGACGGCGTCGATCTCATCGATGAAAATGATGCACGGCGCGCTCTTCTTGCCCTGCTCGAACATGTCGCGGACGCGGCTCGCACCGACGCCGACGAACATCTCGACGAAGTCCGAGCCGCTGATGTTGAAAAATGGCACATTCGCTTCTCCGGCGATCGCACGGGCGAGGAGCGTCTTGCCCGTTCCCGGAGGGCCAACGAGCAAGGCGCCCTTGGGGATCTTGCCGCCAAGCCGGTTGAATTTAGACGGGTCCTTGAGGAACTCGACGATCTCCTGCAGCTCCTCGCGCGCCTCGTCGATGCCGGCGACATCGTCGAAGGTGACACGGCCTTCCTTTTGCTGAAGCAATTTCGCGCGCGACTTGCCAAAGCCCATCGCGCCCTTGCCCGCGCCGTTCTGCATGTTTCGCATCACCAGCATCCAGATGCCGATCATGATGATGAACGGCAGCATCGTGACGACGAGCTGGCCGAGCAATGAGCGGCCCTCTTCGGGCTTGGCGTCGAAGCGGACGCCTTTTTCGCGCAGCTTGGCGATCAGTGCCGGGTCGCCCATCGGCGGGATAACGGTGCGGAATTCCTCGTCGCTGCCTAATTTACCGACGATTTCGGTGCCGCGGAACTCGACCGCCTTGACCGTACCGTCGTCGACCTTGCTCAGGAAGTCGGAATAGCCGAGCGCCGCCGCCGCGATCGATGTCGACGGCCCTTGAATGACCGTGACGACGACGGCGAGGACAAGAAGAACGACGACCCACAGGCCGAGGCTCTTCATCCAAGGGTTCGGCGGACGCTTTTCGGCCATCGGTCGGCACTTTCGGGCTTGGGCTACACGCTCAAGATAGGCGACTTCGACGCCCGCGCAATCGTCCGCGACGGTTTGGCCGCGATTCGCCGCCAACCCGGCGCATTCTTCATGGTTTACGGCGCGCCGGAGCGATCACGAAGCGCCATCCCAAGCCGCCGTTGAGGACGACCGGGCGGACCGCGACGCCCCCGAGTGTGCCCCCCGCGCCCGCCGCTAATTGGCGTAGCGTCCGCTCGACGCCGTCGCCGCGCGGCGTGGTATCGGGTGCTAATGTTGTTACGGCGCGAAGGAGCAGGCGGCGCGCGAGGTCGTGCGGCAGACCGACGGCGTCGACCGTGATGATGGAGGCTTCAACCTCGACGCGGCTGCGCCATGCGGCGTCGGCGGCCCAGACGAGCGCGGCTTCGGCGTCGGCGAGATGGGCTGCGCTCGCCGCAAGCCGCGCAGGGTCGAGCCACGGCGTTACCGCCAGCAGCGCCCGGGCGCGGGTCCGGTCGAAGCGGTCGGCGCGGTTCGACGGGTCGTCGGCGGCGGTCCAACCGGCGGCACTCACGATACGCGCGAGGTCAGGCTTGGTCATGGCGAGCAGCGGGCGGATCAACGCGATGCCACCGCCCAGATCGCGGCGCGAACGGATTCCGCCTAGGCCCCCGACACCCGACCCCCGCGCCAGGCGGAGGAGCATGGTTTCGGCGGCATCGTCCCGGTGGTGCGCGGTCGCGAGCCATTTCACGCCGTTCGCCGCACACCAACGCGCCATCAGTGTGTAGCGTGCGTTCCGCGCCGTTGCCTGCAGGTTTCCGGTCGGCTTTGGCCCGCTCCAATGCAGAATCGCGTGCTCTACGCCGAGCGCGTCGGCATAGCCCGCGACGACCGCCGCTTCGGCGGCGCTGCCGGCCCGCAGCCCGTGATCGACCGTCAACACGCGGACACGGTCGCCGAACGCGGCATGGGCGAGAATTAGGAGGGCAAGGCTGTCGCCCCCCCCCGACACGGCGACGGCGACCAGCTCGTCGACCGCGAGGGGACGACCGACGAGGCCGGTGACTGCGGCGGTAAGGTCGTCGCGCGTCAACGCCGATCCTCCGAGGCTGCGGCGGTTAAGCGTAGATCTGCTAAAACTGTGTCCACCGTGAGCGAATTGCGATCACCCTTCGCATTTCGCCTCGGCGCGCGCTTTCACCGCGCCCGACTTAATCGCAGGCGACAGCTTGCCGCCGTACACCGACTGAAGTTCGTCGAGGGCGCTACACGCCTGCTTAGGCTTTTTGAGCACGGTCAAAGACTTGCCGAGCCACAACAGGCTGTCCGCCGCGCGGTCACCCTCGGCGTAATTCTTGTAGCCGTCGAGGAAAGCCTTGGCGGCCTCGGCCGACCGGCTTTGCGCGAAGTAAGTCCGCCCCAGCCAATATTGCGCGTTCGAGGCCCGCGCCGCCTTGGGGTTGGCAGCGAGGAAGTCGGTCATCGCCGCCGCCGCCTTGTCATAGTCCTTCGCGGTATAGAGGGCGAACGCGGCGCGCCACTGGTCCTCGACTGGCAGCGTCGCGACGGCCTTCGGCTTCGGCTCGGGCTTTGCGGCTTTGGCGGGTGGCTTGGTCGCCGGATCAGCACCATGCGCGGGACCGGGCACCAGCGGCGGCGTATCGGAAGGCGGCGAGGCAGCGACGGGGTGCTCGAGCGCATTAAGCCGAAAGTCGGTGTCGGCCCGGTACTTCGCAAAACCGTCTTCCACCAGACGGAGTTTATTCTGCGCTTCCTCGACCGCGCCGGTTAGCGTCCGCTGCTGGCGCTCGAGGGTATCGACGCGCGAAGTCAGGTCGACGAGCGGGGTCGTCGCGGGTGTGCCTTCGGGCGCCGCGGCGACGGTCTCGGGGGCGATGTCGGGCGTGAAGAAACGCGGATCGCCGCCTGGGAAGACCTTGCGCTGTACCGCCTTCATCTGTTTTTCGAGGCTGCCTACGCGGGTGTCGAGCGCGGGCGGCTCGGCGGCGCGCACCGTCGTGGCGCACAGCAACGCCACGCCGATGGCCAGACGGACACTCATACGACGAATAGTCAGACGGGGGGCACTCATACGGCGGGCACTCATCCGATGGGCGGTCCCGCGCGCCCGGGCAGTGGCGCGGGCGCGGCGAGCCGCGTGCGAAGGTCGCTGGCGTCGAGGCTGACGTTCTTGACCGTCTCGACCGGGCCACCCAGCGGCGGGATCGCGCGACCGTCGACCGTGATCGCCAACGCGCCGGCGCGCCCGGTCCACAGTCGCAACCCCGGCGTCGGGGGCGCGATATAGCGTTCGCCTTTGGCGAGTACCCCGGTTTTGACCGTGACAACCTTGGCGACGGCAGGGTCGTAGACGGACACCTTGAACCACGCATCGGCGTTTGCGGTGATGACGACGCTACCGGTCGCCACAGGGGCGGCCGGTGTCCTCGCGGCGGCGGCGGTCGCGGCGACGGGTGCCTGAACCGGTGCAGCGATCGACGGGGCATCGGCTCCCGCGGTAGCCGGATCGCCCGGTGTTTCCTGCGCGACTGGCGCCGTAGCGGCCAAGGCACCGGGCGGGACAATGATTGGGGCAGCGGCAACTGGGGCGGCGGCGACCGGCGTCGGCGGCGGTGTGGCGGGCAGCGCGGTATCGAATGCGCCCGTGGTCCACGCCACCACGAGGGCCACGACGGCGAGCAGCGCGGCGATACTCGCGGCGACCAGTCCGCGCGGTGGCAGGCGGCGTTCGTCCATCGGGGCCATCGCCGGGGCGACGGGAACATGCGGCGACTTGTTCGTCTCGCCACGGAAACGCCCGGCGGCCATGTCGGGATCGACGCCGACGGCGCGGGCGAACGCCTTCACAAAACCGATCGCATAGGGGAGCGCGGGTAGGCTATCGTGTGCGTCCGCCTCGATCGCGGCGAGATGGCGCACCGGAACCCGCGTGTCGCGCGCGATATCGGCCAGGTCCATCCCGCGTGCGGTGCGTGCGGCACCAAGGATTGCGCCGATAGGCTGTGCCATATCATGGCTTGGGCCGCTACCGAAGTCTGGATCGCCGGGCGCTGTCGCTTCGCTGTCCACGATCGTCCTTAGCCTTCGGATTATGGCAAAGTCGCGCGGTCTTACGCCCGAGTCAATCACTGACGCGGCGGCGCGCGCGGTTTCTGCGGCAAGTCTTGTTGCAGCGCGGCACATGGGCTATGCCGCCCACGCAACTCCGCCTCTTATATGTTCAGGATTCCCCGCAATGCGCTTGCGCAATGTCGCGATCATCGCGCACGTCGACCATGGCAAGACGACCCTCGTCGACCAGATGTTCCGCCAGTCGGGCACCTTCCGCGATAACCAGCGTGTCGCCGAGCGTGCGATGGATTCGAACGACCTCGAAAAAGAACGCGGCATCACCATTCTCGCCAAGTGCACCAGCGTCGAATGGCCCGATCCCAAGACCGGCGAAGTCACCCACATCAACATCGTCGATACGCCCGGCCACGCCGATTTCGGCGGAGAAGTCGAGCGCATCCTGTCGATGGTCGACGGCGTCATCCTGCTCGTCGACGCCGCCGAAGGGCCGATGCCGCAGACGAAATTCGTCACCGGCAAGGCGCTCGCGCTCGGTTTGCGCCCGATTGTCGTCGTCAACAAAATTGACCGGTCCGACGCCCGCGCTCAGGAAGTGCTCGATGAGGTCTTCGACCTGTTCGTCACCCTCGAAGCGAGCGATGAGCAGCTCGAGTTCCCCGTCCTGTTCGCGTCGGGTCGCAATGGGTACGTCGGCTATGACAGCGACGTCCGTTCGGGCGACCTGACGCCGCTGTTTGAAACCGTAGTCAAGCACGTTCCAGCGCCTGCCGCCGACGTCGACGGCCCGTTTAAGATGCTCGTCTCGCTTCTCGACCGCGACAGCTTCGTCGGGCGCATCCTGACCGGTCGCATCCTGTCGGGGACGCTCAAGCTCAATATGCCGATTCGCGCGCTCAACCCCGATGGCACCGTCGCTGAGGACGGCCGCGCCGCGAAGATCTTTGCGTTCCAGGGGCTTGAGCGCGTTCCCGTCGAAGAGGCGTCGGCCGGCGCGATCATCGCCATCGCTGGACTGACCAAGGCGACCGTTGCCGATACGATCGCCGACCCAAACGTCACCGATCCGCTCCACGCGCAGCCGATCGACCCGCCGACGCTGGCGATGACGTTCAGCGTCAACGATTCGCCATACGCCGGGCGAGACGGCAGCAAGGTCACCAGCCGGATGATCGCCGATCGCCTCAAGCGCGAGGCCGAGGGTAACGTTGCCGTCCGGGTTACCGAATCGGCTGAAAAGGATGCGTTCGAAGTCGCTGGGCGGGGTGAACTTCAGCTTGGCGTTCTGATCGAAACGATGCGCCGCGAAGGCTTCGAACTGAGCATTTCCCGCCCGCGCGTTCTGTTCGCCACCGGCGACGACGGCAAACGCACGGAACCGTATGAAACCGTTGTCATCGACGTCGATGAGCAATATTCGGGCACCGTCGTCGAAAAAATGGCGAGCCGCAAAGCTGAGATGACCGACATGCGCCCGAGCGGCGGCGGCAAGACCCGCCTGACGTTCAGCGCTCCGGCGCGCGGGCTGATCGGGTACCACGGTGAATTCCTGTCCGACACGCGCGGCACGGGCATCATGAATCGGCTGTTCGACAAATACGGGCCGTACAAGGGGCCGATCAACGGACGCGGCAACGGTGTGCTGATCTCGACCGAAACCGGCGAAGCGGTTGGCTATGCCCTCGGCTATCTCCAGCCGCGCGGCGTCCTGATGATCGAACCCGGCGAGGCGGTTTATCAGGGTATGGTCATCGGCGAGAACGCGCGCGACGACGATCTTGAGGTCAACCCGCTCAAGTCGAAGGCGCTGACCAATTTTCGTGCGAGCGGCAAGGACGACGCGATCGTCCTCAGCCCGCCCAAGCGCCTGACGCTCGAACAGGCGATCGCGTATATCGACGATACCGAACTCGTCGAGGTGACGCCGAACTTCATCCGCCTTCGCAAGGTCCACCTCGACCCCAATGCCCGGAAGCGGGCGAGCCGTGCCGCGAATGGGTAGGCGATTGCATCGCGCGTGTGCCTTCACGATTCGGCGATCGTTTCGGCAACCTTTCGACTTCGGCGTGCGTTGACCGCTCATCAAGCTCAAAAGGGAATTCAACATGACCAATATCGAAACCGACGCCGCCGGTCGCCCCATCGCTTACGATTCGGCGGGTCGTCCGATCGTGGCCGATACCGCATCGACTTATGGCGAGCGCACCGCTGTTCGTGAACGCACCGGTGGCGGCATGGGCTGGCTTCTGGCACTTGTCCTCATCGTCGCGCTCGTCGTCGCGGCCTTCGCCTTCAAGCTCGTCAATATCGACCAGCTGACGAGTGGCAGTGCGCCGAAGGTCGCTGTCGAGGGCGGCAGCCTGCCGACATTCAAGGTCGACACCGCCACCGTCGACGTCGGCACCAAAAAGACCGAAATCACCACCCCGACCGTCAGCGTTGGCACCAAGACGACGGGGATCGACGTCCCGACTGTCAGCGTCGAGAAGGCCGACGCCACCAAGAACTAAGGCTGGGCGAGAAGCAGGACCGGACCGATCTATGCCGATTATCCGTATCCTCGCCGCCATCGTGGTGCCGCCGCTGGGAGTATTCCTCGCGCGCGGCATCACGTCGGCGTTCTGGATCAGTTGCCTGTTGACCTTACTCGGCTGGGTACCGGGGGTTCTATTCGCGATTTATGTTGTCGCAACCAGCGATTGAGGGCACGTTCGACGTGCCTCCGGGGACGTGTTTGATCGTCATGCACCTTTAAGCAACGGGAATTAAATAACCCGTAGCTTCCCACGGACCCGCGCTGGGGCTACGGAAATTGCATGTCCTTCCCCCCATCCGCCGCCATGGCTGCTGCCCTCACCGAGGCTCGAGCGGCCGGCGCGCGCGGCGAAGTCCCGGTCGGCGCGGTAATCGTCGCCCCCGACGGGAGCATTGTCGCATCGGGCGGCAATCGCACACGCGAATTGAACGACCCCACCGCCCATGCCGAGATTGTCGCGCTCCGTGCCGCGTGCGCCACTGCCGGGTCGGAGCGGTTGCCGGGGCACGATCTCGTCGTCACCCTCGAGCCGTGCGCGATGTGCGCGGGGGCAATCTCCCTCGCCCGTATCGCGCGAGTCTATTACGCGACTGCCGACCCTAAAAGCGGCGGTGTCGATCACGGCGCGCGGGTGTTTAGCCACGCCACTTGCCACCACGCCCCGGCGGTGTTCGGCGGGATCGGGGAGACGGCGGCGACGGCGTTGTTGACAGAATTTTTCGCCGCACGGCGATAAAGCGGGACGTGCTTTGACTGGCATTGCGGGGAGCCAATCGGCGATTGCGTCGGCAACCGCGCCCGGCCACATTGTCGCTCATCATTAGGGGGACGCACATGACGACCGAACTGACCTGGCTGGCGTGGACGATCGTCCTCGCGCTCGTCTATATCTTCGCCTTCGACATCGTGCGCACGGGTCAGTACGGGCTGAAGTGGAACACCGGCGCGCGCGACGGGACCATGCCGCCGCTGTCCGCAGTCGGCGACCGGCTCGGGCGGGCGCAGGCCAACCTTTTCGAAACGCTTCCGCTTTTTGCCGCTGTCATCCTTATCGCGCACGTCGCTGGGGTGCATACGCGGTGGACGGTGCTTGGCGCGCAGCTCTATTTCTGGGCACGGCTCGCCTATCTACCCCTTTACGCTTTTGGCGTACCGCAGGTTCGCTCGCTCGTCTGGCTGGTCAGCCTCGCCGGGTTGCTGATGATCGTGTTCGCCATTCTGTGACGATCAGGGTCGGCGTCGGCGGCTGGACCTTCG
>JANYFA010000061.1 GCA_025362895.1 Sphingomonadaceae bacterium
AGGTCAGGTGATCGACGCGGCAATGACCGACGGCGCGGCCGTCCTGATGAGCATGATCTGGGGCTTCCGCGCCAACGGGATGTGGAGCGACGAGCGCGGGACCAACCTGCTCGATACCGCCGCGCATTTCTACGACACGTATGAAACCGCCGACGGCAAATGGCTGAGCATCGGCTGCATCGAGCCGCAATTCTACGCCGACCTCCGCCGCCTGACCGGCCTCGACGCCGATCCCGCGTTCGACGCCCAGATGGACCGGGGCCACTGGCCCGCGCTCAAGGAAAAGCTGACGGCGCTGTTTCGTACACGCACCCGCGACGCATGGTGCGAGATGATGGAAATGACCGACGTCTGCTTCGCCCCGGTGCTGAGCATGGCGGAGGCCCCTGCCCACCCGCACAATATGGCGCGCGGCACTTTCGTCGAGGCCGGAGGCGTGACCCAACCCGCCCCCGCGCCGCGCTATTCGGCGACCGCCACCGCCGCGCCGGTCATGACGGCTGGGTTCGACGGGGCGGCAGTCCTCGCGAAGCTGGGGTACGTTGGAGCGCGGATTGCGGCGCTGACGGCGGCGGGCACAGTGCGGTGAGCGAACGCGCGCGACCAGGATGGTCGGTGACATGAGCGCGATCGACCGGCGCAGCCTGATCGCCGCGGCAGTGCTGGCCCTGCCCGCGTGCGCCCGGGCGGCGGCCCCAGGTGTGACCGCGCTGCGCGTCGCCGGCGAACGCCTGTATCTACCCGCCGTCATCAACGGCGTCGCGGTCGAGGCGCTGCTCGATTCGGCGGCGGAGACATCTATCGTCGATACCGCCTTCGCCGCTCAGCTTGGTCTGCGTGGCGGCGAGGTGGTCACCGCGCGCGGCACGGGGGCGGGAACGACGGCAGCAACGCTGGTCGCGGGCGTGGCAATCGACGTCGCTGGGCTGCGGCTACGCCCCGAAGCGGTTGCGGTCATCGATCTGTCGGGCATCGCGCGGCGGCTGGCGGACGGGCCGATCCGAATGATCATTGGGCGCGATCTGTTCGACGCCGCCCCGCTGGCGATCGATATCGCGGCGGCAACGCTGTCGGTGATGCCGCGCCGTGACCAGCGCGGGCACCGCCTGCCGCTGACAGCGCGGCGCGGAATCGAGGCGGTACCGATCGGAATCGAGGGCCATGCCGCCAGCGCGGACTTCGACCTGGGCAACGGAGCGACGGTGTTGATTGGCGCCGATTTCGCCGCACGCCACCGCCTGCTCGACCAGCGCGTAACGAGCGTGATTCAGGGCGGCGGCATCGGCGGCGAGACGCGGCAGACGAGCTTCACCGTGCGGGCGCTTGACATCGCCGGGGTGCGCTTCCCCAATGTCCCCGTCGCCATCGACGCCAGCCCGACCGCAAGCGACGCCAACATCGGCGTTCGCCTGTTGCGCCATTTCAATATCGTGACCGATTTTCCCGCGCGCAGCGTGTGGCTGGATTTTCGCGGGTGAGAAGATCATCCCGACAGCAGCCGGGCCGGACGGGATAGCGTGGCGTGATAGCTCCGTTCGCCACCGATCCGGCCACCTCGCGCGGGCGGCTCCACCCCGAGCCGCCGTCGGTGACGCGCGATGCGTTCCAGCGCGACCGCGACCGCATCGTCCACGCCAGCGCCTTCCGCCGGTTGCGGGACAAGACGCAGGTGTTCGTTCGCCCCGACGGCGATCATTTTCGCGTCCGCCTGACCCACAGCCTCGAAGTCGCGCAGATCGCGCGAACGCTCGCTCGCGCGCTCGGGGTCAATGAGGATTTGACCGAGACGTGCGCGCTTGCCCACGACCTCGGCCACCCGCCGTTCGGCCATAGCGGCGAGGACGCGCTGGCGGCGGCGATGGCCCCGTTCGGCGGGTTCGACCATAATGCCCATGCGCTGCGGATCGTGTCGCGGCTGGAGGTGCGTTACCCCGCCTTCGACGGTCTCAACCTCAGCTGGGAGACGCTCGAGGGGCTGGCCAAGCACAACGGCCCGATCGCCCACCCGACTTGGGCGCTGGCGGAAACCGACGCGGCGTTCGCGCTCGACCTGACAACATGGCCGGGAGCGGAGGCGCAGGTCGCCGCCGCCGCCGACGACATCGCCTATGACAACCACGACCTCGACGACGGGCTGCGGGCGCGGCTGTTCGATCTCGACGAGGTCGCGGCGGCAGTGCCGTTCGTCAATGATGCGTGGCGCGCGGTGTGCCGCCGCTGGCCGGGCGTGACCGAACGGCGGCGGCTGGTTCCCGAATTGATCCGCGAACAGATCGGACGGATGGTCGACGACCTGCTCGCCACGTCCCGCGCAAAACTTGCCGACGTCGGGTTCGTCAGCGAGGTTCGCGCCAGCGACGGCGCGATGATCGGCTTTTCTCCCGCGATGGCGGACGCGGCGGCCGCCCTGAAAGGTTTCCTGCGCGCGCGGATGTACACCCATCCCGACGTTGCGCGGCTGCGCGACCCGGCGGTGGCGGTGGTGGCCGGAATCTTTGCCGCGTTCGCCGACCGGCCCGAAGCCCTGCCCGACCGCTGGCGCGCAACGCTCCCCGCCAATCACCCCGACCGCGCCCGCCACATCGCCGACTTCATCGCCGGAATGACCGACCGCTATGCGCTGAGAATGTATGAGAGGCTGGTGGGGCCAAGCCCCCTGCCGGTCGACGTCCTACCCTAGCGTCTACCTTCAGCTGAGCAGGAAGCGCGCCCGGCAGCCGTGGCTGACCCAGACACCGCGCCGGTCCCACCCCCACGTCCGGCCCTCGTGACAATTACCGGCAATAACCTCGATCCGGGGGCGATGGTGGACAATGGCGGCGCACCGCTGCGGCTGAAAGCGCCACGACGCGCACACGATCAACCGCCCGGGCATCGAGACGGGCGGTCGACCGCCATAACCGCCGACCGCCGCAAAAATTGCGCGGCACCCGTTGCCCACCCAGATGCCTTGATGCGTGTAGCCCCATGTTTGCCCGCGCGTGCACACGCCGCCGGTTTGCTGAAGCAGGCGAACGCCGCCCCGCGTGTCCGCAGGGCATTGCTGATGCCGGAACTGCCATGATTCGCACACGACCTGCCGCGCCTGCGGGCGAAAGCCGTGGAAGCCGCTATCCTGTGCCGTCGCCGGACCGGGTAAGGCCGCGATAATCATTGCGACCCACGCGATCGCCATTATCCACCGCGCCATGCCATTTCCCCCGGCGGTGCCCCCGCACGACCCGACTTCGATACGTCAGCCGTCCGGCATCGGCAACGGGGGTTCGGGGCGTGACCCGCCGAGCAAATCCGGCTAGGCACGGATTTTGCGCCGGGACTTGCCGTGACCACCGTCTACCAGACCTATGCCACCCATGTTGCCGACGCACTTGCCGCGCTGGTGGCGCGCGGCGATCTTCCCGCCGGGCTCAATCATGCCCCGGTTACCGTGGAAGCGCCGCGTGACGCCGACCACGGTGACCTGGCGACCAACGCCGCCATGGTGCTCGCCAAGCCAGCGGGGATGAAGCCGCGCGACATTGCGGTCGGCATCGCTCAGTATTTAGCTGACTTGCCCGATGTAACGTCGACGGAGGTTGCCGGTCCGGGCTTCCTCAATATCCGTCTCAAGCTCGGCGTCTGGGCGGGCGAGCTCGCGACGATACTGTCGGACGGCCCCGCCTACGGACGCTCGGCGATGGGAGCGGGGCAGCGGGTAAACGTCGAATATGTTTCGGCCAATCCGACCGGGCCGATGCACATGGGGCATTGTCGCGGCGCGGTCGTTGGCGACGCGCTGGCGAACCTGCTGGCTTATGCGGGCTTCACCGTGACCCGCGAATATTACATCAACGACGCTGGCGGGCAGGTCGATACCCTCGCGCGCTCAGCGCACTTGCGCTACCTCGAGGCGCTGGGCGGCGTGGTGACGATCCCCGAAGGCTATTACCCCGGTGACTATCTGGTCCCGGTCGGACAGGCGCTCGCCGCCGAGTTCGGTGACACCTATGCGCTGCTCCCCGAAAGCGAATGGCTGACACTGTTCCGAACGCGCAGCGTTGCGATGATGATGGACTTAATCCGCGCCGACCTGGGCCTGCTCGGAATCAGCCACGACGTTTTCTTCTCCGAAGCAAGCCTCGGCGATGCGGTCGGTGCGGCGCTCGCCGATTTGGATGCCAAGGGGCTGATCTACGAAGGCATCCTCGAGGCGCCCAAGGGCGAGGCAGCAGATGATTGGGAGCCGCGCCCGCAGACGTTGTTTCGGGCGATGAAGTTCGGCGACGACAGCGACCGCGCGCTGAAGAAGTCCGACGGTAGCTGGACCTATTTCGCCGGCGATGTCGCCTATCACTACGACAAGCTGCGGCGCGGTTTCACCGCCCTCGTCGATATGTTCGGAGCCGACCACGGCGGCTACGTCAAGCGGATGACCGCCGCCGTCGCGGCCCTGTCGGGGGGCACCGTCGCGCTCGACGTCAAACTCGTTCAAATGGTCCGCCTGTTTCGCGCCGGCGAGCCGGTCAAGATGTCCAAGCGGTCAGGCTCGTTCGTCACGCTCGCCGATGTCGTCGGCGAAGTTGGCAAGGACGTCGTCCGCTTCATCATGCTGACCAAGAAAGCCGACAGCCAGCTCGACTTCGATTTTGCCAAGGTCGTCGAGCAGTCCCGCGACAACCCGGTGTTCTACGTCCAGTACGCCCATGCCCGGGTCAACTCGCTCGGGCGGCGCGCAGCGGCGGCGGGAATGGAGTTGCCGGAACCCGACCTGTCGCGCCTCGACGCCGAGGAGCTAGCCCTCGTCAAGTTCGCCGCACAATGGCCGAAGACGGTCGAAGCGGCCGCCGCCAGCCGCGAGCCCCACCGCATCGCCTTCTACCTCAACGACCTTGCCGCCGCCTTTCACTCGCTCTGGAATCGCGGGAATGACGACCCGGCGCGGCGCTTCCTGCGCGAGGACGACCTGCCGCTGACCGCCGCGCGCCTCGCGCTCGCGCGCGGCATCGCCCAGGTCATCGCCAATGGCCTGGGCGTGATGGGCGTCGAGCCGGTCGAGGAGATGCTCTGATGGCGCCCCCCCGTCGATCCGGTGATGCCGATGACCAGCCGTGGCTCGCCGAGGGCGTGCGCGAAGAGCGCTCGACGCTGGTGCCGCGCGCGCGACTGTTCGGGGGTGGGTTGATCGCGGTCCTGCTCGCAATCCTCGTCGGCCTCGGCGTATATTTTACCGCCGCGCGCAAATCGGACGGGTCTCGCGGTTACGCGACGCCTGCCGAGGCTCCTTTGATCGCCGCCGACACCGGGCCGTACAAGATCGCCCCCGAACACCCCGGTGGCGCGCAGATCACCGGCATCGACGACACGATCGCCGCCGCCGCCAGCGGGCGCGATCCCGGCAGTGCACTCCTTCCCGACACCAGCGAGGAGCCGCTCCCGCGCCCGGTTGCCGGTGTTCCGGCAACGGCCCCAACCGACTTGCTGGCGGCGGTGCCCGTCGTCGATGCCAATGTCGTCGCGCCGCCTGCCGAGCACGCCGCCGCGAAGCCGATTGCCCCGGCAGCGGCAGCAAAGCCGGTGACAGCGCCCCCGGCGAAGCCGGTCGCGCCGGCGCCGGACAGCAAGGCCGCAGCAAAGGTCGATACCGTTTCTGCGGCGAACAAGGCGAAGGCGGTGCAGGTCCAGTCTTCACTGTCGAACAAGCCGCTGGCCGCAAAGCCCGCTGACCCGCTCGCGGTGCCAGCCGATGCGTCGACGCGCGCGGCGAAGTTCGATCCGTCGGTCACGGCGCCGCCACCGCCCAAGGCCAAAACTGGCGGCGTCACCCTCCAGCTCGGGGCGTTCTCGACATCGGCTAAGGCCGACGCGGCTTGGACGATTGCGGGCAGCGACGGCGCCTTGAGCGGACTGACGAAGCGGATCGAACCGGTCGATCGCGGCGGCACGATGCTCTATCGGCTCCGCGCGGGTGGGGTCGCATCGCCCGACATCGCGCGCGCGCTTTGTACCCGGTTGAAGGCGGCGGGCGCGGCGTGC
Organism: Sphingomonadaceae bacterium; assembly: GCA_025362895.1. Taxonomy (GTDB): domain Bacteria; phylum Pseudomonadota; class Alphaproteobacteria; order Sphingomonadales; family Sphingomonadaceae; genus Polymorphobacter_B. The sequence continues at coordinate 6,013 of JANYFA010000061.1, forward strand.
ATCGTCGCGGATTAATGCCGGTCCCACCCTCGCGGAGTACCCGATGATCCCCGTCTTCCTCGGCCTGTCGGGTCCCTCTATCACCCCCGACGAGCGGGCGCTGTTCCGCGCGGCCAACCCCGCCGGGTATATCGTCTTCGCCCGCAACTGCGTCGACGTCGACCAGTTGCTCGCGCTGACCGACGATCTACGCGACCTAGCGGGACGCGACGTCGCGATCCTGATCGATCAGGAGGGCGGGCGCGTGGCGCGGCTGCGGCCCCCCGTCTGGCCAGCCTCCCCGCCTGCCGCGGTATTCGGCGCGCTCTACGATGTCGCCCCCGTCTCGGCGATCGCGGCGGCGCGGCTGAATGCGCTGATCATCGCGCTAACGCTCCGCGACGTCGGCGTCACGGTCAACTGCCTGCCCTTGCTCGATGTCCGGAGTGCCGAGGGCCACGACATTATCGGCGACCGCAGCTATGGCGACGAGCCGATGCGTGTCGCCGCGCTGGGGCGCGCGACCCTCGACGGCCTTCGCGCCGGCGGTGTTATCGGCGTCGTCAAGCACATCCCCGGCCACGGACGCGCGCGGGTCGACAGCCACCACGCGCTGCCCATGGTCGACGCGACTCGCGACGCCCTAGCGACCGACTTTGAGCCGTTTCGCACCCTCAATGCCGCGCCGATGGCGATGACCGCGCACATCGTGTATTCGGCGATCGATCCCGACCGCTGTGCGACGCTGTCGCCGAGGGTGATCGGCGAGACGATTCGTGGGGCGATCGGTTTCGACGGGCTGCTGATGTCGGACGACCTTGGCATGAAGGCGCTCGGCGGCACCTTTGCCGAGCGGACGCGCGACTCGCTCGCCGCCGGGTGCGACATCGCCCTTCACTGTTCGGGTGACCTTGGCGAGATGCGCGAAGTCATCAATGCCGCTGGGACGATCGCAGCCGAGGCGCGGGCGCGCCTCAACGCCGCGCTGTTGTGGACGACGACCCCGCCCGACATGGATTTGGCCGCGCTGACAGCGCAGCGCGACGAACTGCTGGCGCATGGCTAGGGCGAGCGGGCCCGATGACGAGGTGGATCGCCCCTTGCCTCAAGCAGATGAGAATCAGCAACTCACCCTTCTCCTGGGGAGCTGGGAGGGCCCGCTCGATGTCCTTCTGATGCTGGCACGCGCGCAAAAGGTCGACCTCGCGCAGATTTCGATCGTCGCGCTGGTCGACCAGTACCTCGCCTTTATCGCGTCGGCGCGAAACCTGCGGCTCGAGCTGGCGGCCGATTATCTCGTGATGGCGGCGTGGCTGGCGTATCTGAAGTCGTGCCTGTTGTTGCCATCCGACCCCGCCGCCGACCCCGATCCGCACGACCTCGCGGCCCGGTTGCAGCATCAGCTTGCCCGCCTGGATGCGATGCGCGACGCGGGCGCGCGGTTGATGGCGCGCGACCGCGCTGGCGTCGACACGTTCCGCCGCCGCCATCCGGAGGGGCTGCGCGCGACGGTTCGCCCGGCATATGCCGCATCGCTATTCGACGTCCTCAGCGCCTATGGCAATATTCGGACGCGGCGCGACCGCCCAGCCTATGCCCCGCGACGCCGCGACGTCTTTGGCCTCGACGATGCGCTCGCTCGCCTTGCGCGGCTGGTCGGGCGCGACTGGACCGACCTGACGGCCTACCTCCCAGCTGCTCCCGACGAAGCGTTCCGCCGGTCGGCACTGGCGAGCAGCTTTGTCGCCGCGCTCGAACTGACGCGGCAGGGGCGGGCCGAACTGACGCAGGCCGATGCTTTTACGCCGGTTCTGGTGCGGTCGCGCGGATGACGGTGCGACGGTGACGGCATGATCGATCCCGCCCTGACCCGCGCTGTCGAAGCCGTCGTCTTCGCCGCCGACGATGCCGTGACGCTCGCCGAGATCGCCCGCCACGTTCCCGCCGCCGCCGCCGACCTTCGCGCCGCTCTCGCCGATCTTGCCGCGAATTACGCCCCGCGCGGCATCACCCTTGTCGAGCGCGGAGGGCGATGGTTGTTCCAGACCGCACCCGACCTCGGTTGTCTGCTCGCCCCAACGCGCGACGCCCCGCGCAAGCTCAGCCGCGCCGCCGTCGAAACGCTCGCGATCATCGCCTATCACGCCCCTGCGACGCGCGCCGAGATCGAAGATATTCGCGGGGTAGCGGTATCGCCCGGAACGCTCGACGTCCTGCTTGCCGCCGGGTGGATCGCACCAGGCGGTCGCCGCGAGTCGCCCGGGCGCCCCCTCGAATTCACGACGACGGCGGCGTTCTTAATCGACTTCGGGCTGAACGACCGCCGCGACTTGCCAGGAATCGCCGACCTTCGCGCCGCCGGCCTGCTCGACCGGGTCGCTGGATCACCCGCTACTGGCGAAAGTGCGGGGGGCGACGTACATAGCACATGTTAGTCCTGCACTGGGGCTGTGCGCGGAGGTTTCACCATGGGTTCGTTCAGCCTTATCCATTGGCTCGTCGTCATCCTCGTCGTCATGCTGTTGTTCGGGCGCGGCAAGATTTCCGACCTGATGGGCGATATGGCCAAGGGCATCAACAGCTTCAAAAAGGGGCTTGCCGATGGCGACACGCCGCAACCTCCGGTAGGATATGTGCCGCCGCCACAAGGCTATGCGCCGCCGCCGCAATACGCCCCGCCGCCCCATCTTGCCCCCCCGGCGGCGGTCCCGGTCGCCCCCGTCCGCGACGACATTCCCCGGAGCTGACATAGGCCGCGCCGATGTTCGGCATCGATTCCTCCGAGTTCCTGCTCATCGCGGTCGTTGCGCTGGTCGTCATCGGGCCCAAGGATTTGCCGCGTGTGATGCGTCTCGTCGGCGGCTGGATCGGGCGCGGCAAGGCGATGACGCGCCATCTCCGCAGCGGTTTCGACACGATGATGCGCGAAGCCGAGCTCGAGGAAATGCAGAAACAATGGGCCAAGCAAAACGCCGACATCATGGCTGCCACCCAGACCGCCGATGTCGCGCCGCACAGTTTCGACCCGATCGATCCGGCGTTCGCTGCCCCGGCGCATAATGCTGCGGCGATCGACGACGATACCGGCGAGGGGTGTCATGCCTTTGAAGGCCAGCACGACGCCGTAGATGGTCGAAGCCCGACCGCGATGACCGGCCCCCAGCCTGCGCCGCTCGCCCTCGCCCACCCGACCGAATCCGCCATCCCGCTCGAACCAGTTCCCGAAACCATGCCGACGGCGCAACCATGAGCGACGCAATCGACGAGATCGATGGGTCGAAAGCCCCGTTGATGGACCATCTGATCGAACTGCGTCGGCGCCTGCTCGTTTCGATCGCGGCACTGGTGGTCGCGTTCGGGATCGCGTTCACCCAGTCGAAGACGATCTTCGCCTTCCTCGTCCAGCCGCTCGTCCGCGCCGAGGGCGGGCATCACACGCAGCTGATCTATACCAAATTATACGAGGCGTTCTTCGTCGAGGTGAAGGTCGCGGCGTTCGCCGCGTTGTGCCTCGCCTTTCCGGTCATCGCCAACCAATTATGGGCGTTCGTCGCACCGGGACTGTACCGGAACGAGAAGCGCGCCTTCCTGCCGTTCCTCATCATGACGCCGGTGCTGTTCACCGCCGGAGCGGCGCTCGCTTATTATATCGTCGCACCGATCTCGTTCCGCTTCTTCCTCAAGTTCGACGATAACGGTGCGGCGACGGGCTTCGCGCAAACCGCGCTGCCGACGATGAACGATTATCTGTCGCTCATCATGCATTTCATGGCCGGGTTCGGCATCGCCTTCCTGCTGCCGGTATTGCTGATGCTTCTCGAACGCGCCGGGATTGTCACCCGGACACAACTGAAGGCCGGGCGCCGATACGCGATCGTCGGCGCATTTGTCGTTGCCGCAATTCTCGCCCCGCCCGACGTCCTCTCGCAGGCGCTCCTCGCGCTCCCGCTTATCGCGCTCTACGAGGCGTCGATCGTCGGCATCTGGTTCAGCGAGCGCAAGCGGCTGCGAACAGCGGCGAACCTGCCAGCGGTCGGCGAATAGACCCTGAGCCGACATCGGAAGGCCAAAATTCAAGCCCAACAACGAAAGGCCCGCTGCGGGGGGATGCAGCGGGCCAATCGATCAATTGAGTCCGATTACAGTCGGGGGGGATGATGTAACCGGACCCTCTGGAGAACCACGGGAGCGGGGGGGTGTCCTGCGGTTCTGATCATATAACGGCCGGTCTTGCCCGCGGTTCCTATCATCGCAAATTTTTTGCGATTTATTTTTCGGATGTGCGACCGATTGCGCGGCGCGGAACCCGGCGGTGGCCCTGCGCGTCTATAGGGCGAACTGCCAACAATGAAAAGGGCTGCGCGATGACCGACGACACAACGAAGTTTTGGGAGATGATCGATCATCTTCGGGTCGCAATGATGACGACGCAGACGCCGAACGGTCTCGAGAGCCGCCCGATGAGCGCCTATGTCGACAAGGACGCGCATACGATCACCTTCATCACGCGGCTCGACAGCAGCAAGACCGACGATTTGCAGAACGACGCCCACGTCAACCTCGCCTTTGCCGACACGTCGGCGAACAAATACGTGTCGGTGACCGGCACAGCGCGCGTCGCTCGCGATCCCGTGCGTCAGAAGGCGCTGTGGAATGCGTTCGCCGAGGCGTGGATGCCCGAGGGGCCCGAGGCCCCGACGACGGCGCTCATCGACGTTACCCCGGCAAGCGCGACGATCTGGGATTCGCCCGGCAAGATCGCGATGTTGATCAAGGTTGCTCGCGCGAACCTGACGCAGACGCCGCCGCACGACGATAACGTCACCCGCGTTACGCTGTAAGGATGCGAGGTCATCCCCCTGAGTAGGGGGATGACAATTAGGAGCTTTAGACCCCGCTCGATCCGTCCTAAGTGAATCGCATGGACGGCAAGCACATCCTGTTGATCGTCGGCGGCGGCATCGCGGCGCACAAAGCACTCGAGCTCGTCCGCGCGCTGCGGCGAGGCGGTGACCGTGTGACGCCGGTGCTGACGGCGGGCGGTGCACATTTCGTCACCGCCCTCGCACTCGGCGCGCTCGCCGGGGCGAAGGTTCACACTGAGTTGTTCGACCTCGATGATGAAGCAGAGATGGGTCATATCGAGCTGAGCCGGTCCGCCGATCTGATCGTCGTTTGCCCGGCGACGGCGAACTTGATCGCGCGAATGGCGAACGGCCACGCCGACGACCTTGCCACGACATTGCTGCTTGCGACCGATACGCCGGTGCTTGCAGTGCCGGCAATGAATGTGCGGATGTGGGCGCATCCGGCCGTGATCCACAACGTGGCGACGCTCCGGAGTCAGGGTGTCACGGTGCTCGACCCCGATGTCGGACTGATGGCGTGCGGCGATTACGGTCCGGGGCGCCTGCCCGAGGTTCACGCGATCATGGCGGCGGTGGCGGCGCAATGGGGCGACGCGCGGCTGACCGGTCGCCACGTCATCGTTACCGCCGGACCGACGCACGAGCCGATCGACCCGGTTCGCTTCCTCGGCAACCGATCGTCGGGCAAGCAGGGCTTTGCCATCGCCGCAGCGCTGGCCGGACTTGGGGCGCGGGTGACGCTCGTCGCCGGGCCGGTTGCGCTGCCGACGCCGCCGGGATGCACGCGCGTCGACGTCGGCACCGCCCGTGACATGGCCGCCTCAGTCGAAACGGCACTGCCCGCCGACGCTGCTGTCATGGTCGCCGCTGTCGCCGATTGGGGGGTTATTCCCGCCCCGGCGAAGCTGAAGAAAGCGCACGGCGCGCCGGTGATCGAGCTCATCGCGAACCCCGACATTCTGGCCGTCGTCGCCGCCGCCGGACCGCGGCGCCCAACGCTCGTCGTCGGCTTTGCCGCTGAAACCGAGGACGCCGTTGCCAACGCGGTCGCCAAGCGCATCGGTAAAGGAGCGGACTGGATCGTTGCCAACGACGTGTCGGGCGACGTGATGGGGAGCGACGCGAACACCGTTCACCTCGTTACCGCCGACGGTGTCGAGGATTGGCCGCGCCTCGCCAAAGCCGAAGTCGCCCGACGCCTGGCGACCCGGATTGCAGCCGCGTTGACGGCAGCGACATGACGGCCGAAGTCGCCATTCAGGTCGAAATCATGCGCCACGCCGAGGGCCTCGACCTGCCCGCCTATGCCACCAGCGGCGCGGCCGGAATGGACGCCGTCGCCGCCATCGACCGCGACCTCGTCCTCGCCCCCGGTGAGCGGCGACCCGTGCCGACGGGGCTGAAGCTGGTCATCCCCGATGGCTATGAACTGCAGGTCCGCCCGCGTTCGGGGCTGGCGCTCAAACACCTGCTGACTGTCCCCAACTCGCCGGGCACGATCGATAGCGATTATCGTGGCGAGCTGATGATATTGCTCGCCAACCTGGGCAACGCTCCGGTGACGATCATGCGCGGGATGCGGATCGCACAGTTGGTCGTCGCGCCGGTAGTCCGCGGCCGCTGGGTCGTGGTCGACGCGGTCGATGCCGATACGGTGCGCGGAGCGGGGGGTTTCGGCTCGACCGGGACGTGAGCGGTGTGACGATGAGTGACGGGCAGCTCGACCGTTACGCACGCCATATCGTCCTCAAGGAGATCGGCGGCGCGGGTCAGGCCAAGCTCCTCGGGGCCAACGTCGCCGTCGTCGGTGCTGGCGGTCTTGGCTCGCCGTGCCTGCTCTATCTTGCCGCCGCCGGGGTCGGGCGGATCACATTGATCGACGACGACCGCGTCGCGCTGTCGAACCTTCAGCGGCAGGTGCTGTTCGCGACCGCCGACGTCGGACGGACGAAGACGGCGGCGGCGAGCGACGCGCTGGCCCGGCTCAATCCCGATGTCGTCGTGACTCCGCGCAACGTGCGGCTGACCGCCGCCAACGCCGCCGACCTTCTGGCCGGCCATGACGTCGTCGCCGACGGATCCGACAGTTTCGCGACCCGCCTCGCCGTTGCCGACGCTGCGTTCGCCTTGCACATACCGCTTGTGTCGGCGGCGGTTGGGCCGTTCGAGGGCCAGCTCGCCACGTTTCGCGGGTGGGAGGCCGATGCCCCGTGTTATCGCTGCTTCGTCGGAGCCGATCCGGGCCGGGCCGACGTCAGCTGCGCCGACGCCGGTATTCTCGGCGCAGTCGCGGGGGTACTCGGCAGCCTGCAGGCGCTTGAAGTCATCCGCGCCATTACCAGCTTTGGCGGCGATTCGGCGGGCAGGCTGTTGCTGTTCGACGCGCTGTCGCTCCGGATGCGGACGCTGACACTGGCGAAGGATCCGGGGTGTGCCGGGTGTTCGCCATGATGTCGCCCCTCGCCATCATCATCACCGAGCGCGGCGCGCGGCTGACAACCGCGCTAAACCTGGCCGCCTCGGCTGCTGCGCTCGGGCGCACGGTGTCGCTCCTGTTCGACGGCAACAGCGTCGCCGCACTCGCCGCCAGCGATCCGTTGCTCACTGTCGCGATCGACCTCGGCATCGCGGTGACCGCGTGCCAGACCGGCCTGGCCGACGCCGGGCTGAGCGCCGCCGACCTGCCCGCCGGGGTGGTCACCGGCGGCATGGTCGGCTTCCTGGCGCAGGCCGGCGACGCGCAGCTTCTCCTCGCCTGATCGCCCGGCGGCGTCGCTCCGGCGGAACGGCGTGGTGCCCCCTTGCCCCGGTGCCTCATCCCGCCTAGGCGCGCGGTACACCGATGCCCGCCCCGCCCTTCCCCGCCCGCCGTGCCCGCTCGCCTCGCGGTTCCCTTGCGGCGTTCGCTATTGGGGTGGCCAAGCTTGTCGGCGGATTGATCCTGCTTGGCCTGATCGTCCTTGGCGTTTCCGTCGTGGTTGCGATGCAGTCGTTGCCCGGCTTCGACGAGTTTAAGAAATCGCCGAACGGCCAGTCGGTCGAAATTCGCGGGGCCGACAATAGCGTGCTGGTCAGCCTTGGCCCCAGTTACGGCGAGTGGCTGCCGTTCGCGCGCATCCCGCATACGATGACGGCAGCGATGATCGCGGTCGAGGACCGGCGGTTTTACGACCACCCCGGCGTCGATCCGATCGGCATGGGGCGGTCGCTGGTGAGCAATCTGTCGCGCGGGACGCGGCAGGGCGCATCGACGATCACGCAGCAGCTCGCGCGCAACGTCTTCCTCACCGCGAACCAGACCTATACGCGCAAGCTCCGCGAGGCGGTGCTGGCGCTGGCGATCGAACGCAAGTTCACCAAGGACGCGATTCTCGAACTGTACCTCAACCGCGTGTATTTCGGTGGCGGGGCTTACGGCATCGACGCCGCGAGCCGCAAATTCTTCGGCCACCCGGCGTCGAGCCTCAGCTTGGCGGAAGCGGCGATCATCGCCGGGCTGGTCAAGGCGCCCAGCCGCTATGCGCCCTCGGCCGATCCGATCGCCGCCCGCGGGCGCGCCGCGACGGTGATCGCAACGATGGTCGATTCGGCATCGATCACCCCGGGCGAAGCGGCGGCAGCCGACCTGACGGGGTTGCGCTTCGTGCCGCAGGAACGCCAGTCGGGGGTCCGGTACTTCACCGACTGGGTGCTGGCGCAGGTCGAGACACTGACCGACGAGGCGGTTGAACCATTGTCGGTATCGACGACCCTCGACCCCGCCGGACAGCGCTTCGCCGAAGCCGCGATCGTCGCCGAAGCCCCGGCGGGAACGCAGGGGGCGCTGATTGCCCTCGCCCACGACGGCGCGGTCAAGGCCATGGTCGGCGGGCGCGACTATGTCACGAGCACGTACAATCGCGCGGTCGCGGCACGGCGTCAGCCGGGGTCGAGCTGGAAGCTGTTCGACTATACCGCCGCCATCGAGGACGGCGTCCAGCCCGGCGACACCGTCGTCGACGAACCGATCACGATCGACGGTTGGTCGCCGCGCAACTTCTCGCGCAGCTTTGCCGGAACCCTGACAGTCCGCGATGCCTTCGCGCGGTCGATCAACACCGTCGCGGTCAAGCTGGCGCAGCGCGTCGGCTTCGAGACGGTGGCGGGCGTCGCGCGGCGCTTCGGCATCACGACGCCGATCGACAACCGCCCGGCGATGAGCCTCGGCGCTTCCGACGTCACGCTGATCGAGCTTACCGCCGCTTATGCCGCGATCGCCAATCAGGGGGTCGAGGCGCGGCCGTATGCGATCACGAAGATCGCCACCGCGTCGGGGCGCGTCCTCTACATCCGCGATCCGCCCGAGGCGCGCGTCATCGTGGCGCCGTACGTCGCCGCCAAAATGACCGACCTGATGCAGGCCGCCGTCGAGACGGGATCGGGGCGTGCCGCGCAGATCGGCCGCCCGCTCGCGGGGAAGACGGGCACAACGAGCAGTAATAAGGATGGTTGGTTTGTCGGCTTTACCAGCGGCATGACCGCCGGGGTGTGGATGGGGCGCGACGACGCCAAGCCGGTCCTCGTCTTGCAGGGAGGGCGAGCCCCCGCCCGCGCCTTCGCCGCATACATGGCGCGCGCGGTCGGTGGCACCCCGCCTGGGCCACTGACGACCGACGTCGCGGCACCCGACGTCGGGCTCGAGCCCGACGATCAGGTTTACGGCCTTGCTCCCGATGCCGCCGCCCCCGGCGTGGTCAGCGACAATCGCGGCGAAATCGACCTCGCAGTGCCTCGACCGGCGCGGAGCCCGCGCGGTAGCCCGGCCGACGGCGATGCCCTGCCGCGCGATCCGTCCGATGACTATCCCGCCCCGCCGCGCAGCGCGCCACACCTCGACGATCGCTGGCTCGACACGACGTTGAACGCCCCGCCGCGATAGATCGGGCCGAAACTAACCTTGCGGCACACCGGCCAATCGTTTACGTACTGTTAATTACGGTAACCTGGTATTTAATGATTCGGTTAGTATATCGTAGCGTCAGTATGCTGTCCGCCCCCGACGGCGTGCCAGTGCGTGCGCTCGGCGATCTGCTCGAAGGGTGCCTGGAGCGCAACGCCGCCGTCGGCGTGACGGGCGTCCTCGCCTTTGACGGCGCGCATTTTATTCAGGTCCTTGAAGGCTCGATCGCGACAGTCGAGGGGTTGTTTGCGCGGATCAGCCACGACCCCCGCCACGCCAATATCGAGCTACTTGCCCGCGAATCGGCCGAGCGGCTGTTCGCGACTTGGTCGATGGCGCTCGTCTATCGCGATCCGCGGCTATCAATCGTTTTCGGGCGCGTCGCCGCCCAGCCGATGCCGGTCGCGGGCCGGGCCGCTGCCAAGATGCTTGCGGCCCTGGTCGCCTAAGCCCGGTCGGGTCGGTCAAACGAGGGCGGCGGTCCATTCGGCGGCGACAAGCGGGTCGGCGTCCCCGCTGCGCGCCACGCCGCCGAGCCGCCGCCACGCCCACGCCGCCGCGCCCCGCACCACGGCGGCGGAATCGTCGAGCAGCGGGGCGAGCGCCGCCAGCAGCGCCGGGTCGGCGCTATTACCCGCCGCGACGCACACGTTGCGGACGAAGCGGTCACGCCCGACCCGCTTGACCGGCGACCCGGCAAAAACAGCGCGGAAGGCACTATCGTCGAGGGCAAGCAGATCGGCGAGACGCGGCGCGACGAGTTCGGCGCGCGGGGCAAAGGCCATGTCGTGCGCGGCCGCCGCGAACTTGTTCCACGGGCAGACGCTGAGGCAATCGTCGCAACCGTAGATGCGGTTACCGATGCCCACGCGGAATTCGACCGGGATCGGGCCGGCGTGTTCGATCGTCAGGTACGAGATGCACCGCCGGGCATCGAGCCGGTACGGCGCGGGAAAGGCGTTCGTGGGACACGCACGCTGGCAGGCGTCGCACGATCCGCAGGTGTCGCGACCAGGGGCGGTAGGCGTCAACGCTAGCGTCGTGTAGATCGCCCCAAGGAACAGCCAGCTGCCGTGATCACGGCTGACAAGGTTGGTGTGCTTGCCCTGCCACCCCAGCCCGGCGGCTTCGGCAAGGGGCTTCTCCATGACGGGCGCGGTGTCGACGAAAACCTTCAGCGGCGCAGGAGATGCGGCGACCAGCCACCGCGCCAGCGCCTTCAGCCGCCGCTTGACCGTGTCGTGGTAGTCGCCACCCAGCGCATAGACGCTGATCGCCCCCCGGTCGCCCCGTTCCGCCAGTCGCAGCGGATCGAGCGGGGGGGCATAATCGACGCCCATCATGATGACCGAGCGCACTTCCGGCCACAGCGCCGCCGGTGACGCACGGCGGTCGGCGGTCGTCGCCATCCATAACATTTCGCCGTGACACCCTGCGGCGAGCCAGTCGCGCAGGCGTTTACCCGCGCGCGGGGCAGCAGTGGCAGGGGCGATGCCGAGGGCGGCGAAGCCGTGGGTGCGAGCGGCGGCGGTCAAGCGGCTGACCAGATCGGAAGAAAGCGCGTCTGCTTCGCCGCGCTCGGCCGCGCTCACCAATCCAGCTTGTCGTAATGGATCGGCGGCGGCAGCCCCTCCATCCGTTCGCCCAGCAGGGGGCGGAAGGTTGGGCGCGACTTGAGCGCCGAATACCATTGCCGCGACGCCTCATGGCCGTCCCAATCGATCCCGCCGAGATAATCGGCGACCGAGACCTGCGCCGCCGTCGCAATGTCGGCGAGTCCGAACGCGGGTCCCGATAGCCACCGTCGCCGGTCGAGGAGGAAGTCGAGATAGTCGAGGTGGCTCTCCGCCGCCTTCGCCGCGCCGCGCACCGCCCGTGCGTCGGGAGCGGTACGCTCGATCAGGCGTTTGAACATCCGCTCGGCGAGCAGCGGGACGACGACCTCGCCGTAGAATTTGCCCTCGAACCACGCGGTCACCCGCCGCGTCTCTGCGCGCTCCACCGCTCCTGAACCGAGCAGCGGCGAGCGGTCGACCGTCTCCTCGAGATACTCGGCGATCGCTCCCGAATCGGCGAGGACGGTCGCCCCGTCGCGAAGCACGGGGGTCTGCCCGGCCGGGTTCAGCTCCATGAACCCGTCGCGCCGCTCCCACGGGCGCTCGGCGACGAGTTCGACGGCGACGCCCTTCTCAGCACACTGGAAGCGGACCTTGCGACTGAACGGGCACAGCGTGAAATAATGGAGTTGCCACATGGGCATCGACCCTAGCGCGTGCGTCGCCGCTACGTCACGGAGATAGTTGGATCGATGCGATCGTCAGCGTCGCCGCACGTTGAAGCCCGCGGGCGTGACGACGAGGTCGAAGCCGCGTTGAGCGGCATACGCCGCAACTTCGCTTGCCGCACCGGGATCGTCGCTCGCCAGATCGACAACCATCGCGCCGTCGCGGAAGGCCCGGTCGAGGCGGAGCACCGGCCATGGACAGCGCAGCCCGCGCGCATCGACGTTGACGGCGGGGGGCTGGTCGGGCGGCATGGCGCAGCATAGCATGATGCCAACGACAAAGGGGAGACGACCATGTTCCGCGACGGCTTGCTCGACGGCCAGAAGATCCTCGTCACCGGCGGCGGGACCGGGCTCGGCAAGTCGATGGCGCAGGCGTTCATGGCGTTGGGGGCGGAGGTCGTCATCTGGGGGCGGCGCGGTGGCATTCTCGCCGCCACCGCTACCGAGCTGATCGCTTCGACCGGGGGGCGATGCACCGCGATGGCCGTCGATATCCGCAACGGCGGCGCGATTGACGACGCGATGGCGGAGATCTTCGCCGCCGGGCCGCTGACCGGCCTCGTCAACAACGCCGCTGGCAACTTCATCTCGCCGACGCAGGACCTGTCGCCGAACGCCTTCAACGCCATCGCGTCGATCGTGGCGGCGGGGACGTTCAACACGACCGTCGCGGCGGGCAAGCGGTGGATCGAGGCGGGGCTGAAGGGCTCGATCGTGTCGATCGTGACGACGTGGGTGTGGAACGGCGGGCCGTTCACCGTGCCGTCGGCGATGTCCAAGGCGGGCGTCGCGGCGATGACGCAAAGCCTTGCCGTCGAATGGGGGCGCTACGGCATCCGCGCCAATGCCATCGCCCCGGGACCGTTTCCATCGAAAGGCATGAGCGACCGGCTGATGCCCGCGCCGCTGGCCGCCAAGACCGGCGGCATGGGGGCCGAGCGCATCCCGCTGGGGCGCTGGGGGGAACTGTCCGAACTCGACAATCTCGCGGTGTTCCTGATGTCGGGCGGCTGCGATTACCTGACCGGCGCGGTGATCCCGATCGACGGGGCGCAGTGGCTGGTGTCGGGCGGCAACTTCGCCAACCTGACCGCGCTCGACGCCGGCGACTGGGCCGGGATCAAGACGGCGATTGCCGCGACCAACGCCACCGACCGCGCGGCGCGGACGGCATGACGGAGCATACTGGCGTCGCGGCGGAATGCGCCCAAACGAAGCCGTAATGACCGGCTCCGCCCACCGCCACGCGCTCGCCTTTATATTCGTGACGGTGCTAATCGACGTCATCGGACTGGGTATCATCATCCCGGTCCTGCCCAAGCTCGTCATGGCGCTCGCACACGTCGACGTCGGCGCTGCCGCGCGGATCGGCGGCTATTTGATGTTCGCCTATTCGGCGATGCAGTTCGTCTGCGGCCCGGTGTTGGGCGGCCTGTCCGATCGCTTCGGCCGCCGCCCGATCCTGCTCGGCAGCCTTGCCGCGTTCGGGGTCGATTACGCGCTGATGGGGTTCGCGCCGACGCTCGCGTGGCTGTTCGCCGGGCGGATCATCGCGGGCATTGCGGGCGCGTCGTTCAACAGCGCCTATGCCTATATCGCCGACGTCACCCCGCCCGAACGGCGGACGCAAGACTTCGGGCTGCTCGGCTTCGCGTTCGGCGTCGGCTTCATCGTCGGCCCGGCGCTGGGCGGCTGCCTCGCGGTCTATGGCACACGGACGCCGTTCTTCGTTGCCGCCGGCCTGGCGGTCGCCAACGTCGTCTATGGTTACTTCGCGGTCCCCGAGAGCCTTGCGCTGGCCGACCGGCGGCCGTTCGACTGGCGGCGGGCGAACGTCTGGGGGTCGCTCGTCCGTCTGCGCCAGCTGCGCCCGGCGGTACTGCTGCTCGCGTCCGCCACCTTCCTGTGGAGCTTCGCCCAGATGTCGCTCCAGTCGACAGGGACCTATTACACCCTCGCGCGTTTCGGCTGGAGCCTGCGCGAAGTTGGCTGGTCACTTGCCGCCGTCGGGGTGTCGGCAATCTTCGCCCAGGCTGTCCTGACGCGGATTCTTGTGCCCCGCTTCGGCGAGCGCCGGCTGATCGTGTGGGGCGTCGCGAGCGCAGTCTCCAGCTACATCATTTACGCTGCCGCGACTGTCAGCTGGGTGATGTACGTCGGCATCGCCGTCGGGACGCTGGGCGGCCTCGTCTATCCAGCGCTCCAGTCGTTGATGTCGGGGGAAGTCGGTCGCGACGAGCAAGGCGAGTTGCAGGGAGCGGTGTCGAGCCTCGTCAGCCTCGCCGCGATCGTCGGGCCACTGGTGATGACGCAAGCGTTTGCGATCTTCTCCGCGCCCACCGCCCCGGTCCATCTGCCGGGGGCGGCGTTCGTCATCGCGGCCGTGCTGGCGACGGGGACGCTTGTCCTGTTCCGCCGCGCGAAGCCGGTTAGATCCGACCCATCAGGACCAGAACCACGATGATGACCACAAGCAGGCCGAGGCCGCCGCTCGGGCCATAACCCCAGCCGCTCGAATAGCCCCAGCTCGGCAGCGCGCCGATCAGCAGCAGGATCAGGACGATCAGGAGGATGGTTCCGATACCCATGGCGTGTTCCCTGTTTTACGACGTGGCCAGATAACGCGGCGGCGTCGTAACGGTTGCGTAGCCCCCACCCGCCCCCTAAGTCGCGTCGATGTTGACCGTTGACGCTGCGCTATCGCGCCTGATCGATGCCCTTGCCGCCGCCAAAGGCGCGGGAGCCGATGCCGCCGACGCGGTCTATGTCGGCGACGCTTCGACCTCGGTCAGCGTCCGCCTTGGCGTGCTGGAGGACATCGGCCGGTCCGAAGGCGAGGAAATCGGTTTGCGCGTCTTCGTCGGCACGCGCTCGGCGAGCGTATCGACATCGGACCTGTCGCCCGCCGCCATCACCGCTGTCGTCGGCCGCGCGGTGGCAATGGCGCGCGAGGCGCCCGCCGATGACTTCGCCGGACTGGCGCCCGCCGACCGCCTGATGATCGGCGCCTCCCCCAACCTCGATCTCGACGACGGCGGCGATCCCGCGGGCGATACCCTGAAGGCGCTGGCGATCGCTGCCGAGGACGCCGCACGCGCCGTTCCCGGCATCACCAATTCCGAAGGCGGCGGGGCCAGCGCCGGCCGCGCCGTCACCGCCCTGGCAACGAGCGGCGGCTTCGCGCGCGGCTATCGCGGCACCAGCTACGGCGTGTCGGCGAGCGTCATTGCCGGAACGGGCCAAGCGATGCAGCGCGACTATGCCTATCACACCGCGCGGCATTTCGCCGACCTCGACGCCGCCGACGCCATCGGACGGGAGGCGGGCGAGCGCGCGGCGGCGCGGGTCGATCCGGCCAAGCTGGGAACGCAGGCGTTGCCGATCGTCTTCGATCCCCGTGTCGGCGGCTCGTTGCTCGGTCATTTCGTCGGCGCGATTACCGGCGGCGCGATTGCGCGCGGGACCAGCTTCCTGCGCGACGCTTTCGACACCGAAGTGTTCGGCAGCGGGGTGACGATTCGCGACGAGCCCCACCGCCACCGTGGCCTGCGCTCCCGCCCGTTCGATGGCGAGGGGCTGCCGACGGCGGCGCGCGCGATCATCGACGCCGGGCGGCTGACAGGGTGGTTGATGGACAGCGCCAGCGCGCGTCAGCTCGGGCTCGCCCCGACCGGCCATGCCGTGCGCGGCGTCTCGGGACCCCCGGGCGCGGGACCGTCGAACCTTCACATGCTGGCGGGGGCGGCGACCCGCGCCGCCCTGATCGGCGGCATCGCGCACGGCTTTTACGTCACGGAACTGATCGGCATGGGCGTCAACGGCCTGACCGGCGACTATAGCCGGGGCGCGAGCGGGTTCCTGATCGTCGACGGCGAGCTCGCCGGACCGATCGCCGAGGTCACGATCGCGGGCAATCTCAAGGATATGTTCCGCCATCTGACCCCGGCGGACGACCTCGTCTTTCGCCACGCAACCAACGTCCCGACGATCCGGATCGACGGCATGACGCTTGCAGGCGCCTGACAATGGTGCCTGACAATGGCGCCTAACGCCGGTGCCTGACGCGAGCGGCCGGGCGGACGACATCGCGCTCCTTCTCGGTGCGACGCGCTCGGCGGCGGCGTTGGCGTTGGATTTCTTCGCGCGCGGCAATGTTGCCCGTTGGGACAAGGCCCCCAACAACCCGGTCAGCGCGGCCGATATCGCCGTCGATGCCCAACTCAAGGCCGAACTCCTCGGGGCACGCCCGGGCTATGGCTGGTTGTCGGAGGAGACGATCGACGACCCGGCGCGCCTTGCCGCACACCGCGTGTGGATCGTCGATCCGATCGACGGGACGCGCGACTTCATCCACGGCCGCACCGGCTGGGCGGTATCGGTCGCACTAATCGAGAACGGCATCGCGATTATCGGCGCGCTCGCCGCCCCGGCACGCGGGCAGCTGTTCGTCGCCGTGGCCGGAGGCGGTGTAACGCTCAACGGCCGACCGCTTCACGTTTCCACGCGCGCCGACATGGCCGGCGTCCGTCTGCCCATCGACACCGCGACGTTGACCGCGCGCTTTTGGCCCGAGCCGTGGGATGCCGTCGCGGTCGAAAAGCCGAACAGCCTCGCGCTACGCATCGGCCATGTCGCCGCCGGAGTCGCCGATGGATTTATCGAGGGGCGGACGATTGCCGAATGGGACGTCGCCGCCGCCGCGCTGATCGTCCGTGAGGCGGGCGGAACCATCACCGACCGCGACGGCGACGCTTTGAAGTTCAACCGCCCAAGCCCTGCTGTCCATGGTCTTGTCGCCGCCACGCCCGCGCTCCACGCCGACCTCCTCCGCCGCCTCGACGGCGGCATTCGGGCGCTCGCTGCCCGCCGCCGCGCGCCCTAACGGTCGCCGCGCCGCAGTGGGCGGATCGACGAGATGTTATCCTCCATGCCGATCGCGCCGAGCCTCCCGACGGAGCGATCTAGAGTGACACAGCGCCCGCGGAAATCATCATCGGAACAGACCAGCCACACCCCGCTGCGGATGCCGATCGACGAAATCTTGTCTTCGAAACCCGATTGGCCGAGTCGGTGGATACCACGGTTTAGGGTCAGGCTACGCCCACGAAAATCGTCGTCGATGAAAATCGTCGCCTCCGGTGCGCGACTGCGATCGTCGTAACGGCGATCGCCATAGCCCGCGTTGTTGCTCGCGTCGGGCTGCGGTGCGCCGTAGACAGGTGACGGCGAACCATAGGCCGGGTATTGCTGGGCGCGGGCGACGCCGACCACGGCGACGAGGGTGGCAATTGCGAGCGTAAGGCGAACAGCGGCGGTCTTCATTCGACTTCCCTCCGGGCACCCGGCGCGAGACCGAAGCCACACCTGCATGATGAACCGCTCGATCATCACCCGCAACCCCGGAACCTTGCGATCCCGCTGTCCGCCGCAACGACGCCCCGACTATAGACCGAGGCCGGTCGCCACGTGTTCGGCCAGCGCCGCGAACGCCGTCGCCTGCGGCCCGTCCCCCACCGCGGGCGGAACCCCGGCGTCCGAGGCGAGGCGCAGCGCCATATCGAGCGGGACTGCCCCCAGAAACGCGATCCCCGCCGCCGCCGCCGCGTCTTGGGCGCCGCCATGGCCGAAGATGTCGGTCGCGACCCCGCACGACGGGCAGACGAAGCTACTCATATTCTCGACGAGGCCCAGGATCGGCACGCCGACCTCGGCGAACATCGCGACCGCCCGCCGGGCGTCGATCAGCGCGAGATCCTGCGGGGTCGAGACGATGACAGCACCCGTCGGCTTGATCTTTTGCGCGAGCGTCAGCTGAATGTCGCCGGTGCCGGGGGGCAGATCGACTACGAGGACGTCGAGCAGACCCCAGTCCCCTGAATCGACCATCTGCGTCATCGCCGACGCCGCCATCGGTCCACGCCAGATAATCGCCTTGCCGGGGTCGGTCATCATCCCCATCGACAGCGCCTTGATCCCGAACGCCGTCGCCGGGACGAGCCGGTTGTTATCGAGTTGCGCGCGCGCGGTCAGCCCGAGGAGCGTCGGCACCGATGGGCCATAGATATCGGCATCGAGCAGCCCGACCGCTAGTCCGCGCCGCGCCAGAGCCACGGCGAGATTGACCGCGACCGTCGACTTTCCGACCCCGCCCTTGCCGCTCGCAACGGCGACGATCGTCCGGATTCCGGGGACCGGCCCGGTCCGTATCGCGGGAGCGGCACCGCGCTCGGCGGTCAGGATGATTCGCGCCGCCGTCACGCCGGGAACCCGACGCACCGCGAGGTCGACAGCTGCGTGCAGACGCTCGGCGTCGTCCTTGGCCAGACCGTCGACAAGGAGGACCAGCCCGACACCGCCGTCATCCTTGACGACGATGCCGCCGGCCCGTTCGGTGGTGATGATGTCGCCGCCACCGGACGGATCGGCGATGGCCCGGAGGGCGGTGACAATGGTGTCCTTCGACGTCACGGCAAGTCCTTCGCATCATGTTATGGGGCGCGACGGTGCGTCCCTCGCAATCGCCGCCCCGCACCCGTATATAGGTAGCCTCGTTGACGCAATTTTCGATACGGTGGCCATGCCCGCGCAGTTCAATAACGACGGTTCCAATGGCGGCGGCCCATGGGGTGGCGGCGACGGCAATAACGGTGGCGCCGGCGGTGGCCCGAAGAGCCCATGGGGCGAAGGCCCTCCCCGTCGCCCGACACCGAACCGCGGCCCGACCGGGCGCAGCGATCTCGACGATTTCCTTCGTAAAAGCCAGGACCGGCTGCGCGGCTCGCTGCCGGGCGGCGGCGGGGGCGGAACGGTCACGATCCCGTGGCTGCCGATCGCCGCCGCGGTTCTGGGCATCTGGCTGTTTTTCACCGCGACCTACCGCGTCCAGGCACAGGACCGGGCGGTGGTGATGCGCTTTGGCAAGTTCATCGAAACGACCGGCCCCGGCTTCCATTTCAAGCTGCCCGCGCCGATCGACACCGTTGTGCTGAAGAAAGTCGAGCAGATTAATTCGGTCGATGTCAGCGGCGGCGAAGGGGCCAGCGAGAATTTGATGCTGACCGGCGATCAGAACATCATCGACATCGCCTATGCCGTCCGCTGGAAGATCAAGAACCCCGAACTTTTCCTGTTCGAACTCGCCGAGCCCGAGGCAACGATCCACGAGGTTGCCGAGGCGGCGATGCGCGCCGAGATCGGGCGGGCGACGTTGAACGACGCGATCGGCCCACAGCGCGCCCAGATCGCCGAGCAGGTTCGCCAGCGGATGCAGGAGATCCTCGACAATTACCGCGCCGGCATCGACGTTCGCGGCGTCGACATCAAGCAGGCCGATCCGCCCCCGGCGGTCAAGGATGCGTTCAACGACGTGTCGGCGGCACAGCAGGACGCCGTTCAGGTCATCAACCAGTCGAAGGGCTATGCCCAGCAGCTGCTCGCAGTGGCGCAGGGATCGGCGGCGCAGTTCAACGCGGTCTATGCCCAGTATAAACTTGCCCCCGAGGTGACGCGCAAGCGGATGTACCTCGAAACGATGGAAAGCGTCCTGTCGAAGGTCGACAAGACCGTCGTCGAGCCCGGCAACATGCAAACCTATCTGCCGCTGTCCGAAGTCCAGCGCCGCCGCGCGGTGCCGGCGCCGGTCCCCGCAACTCCCGCTCAGGCGAAGTAAGATGACGTTGACCCGCAACCCCATCGCTTGGCTGATCGGCGTGTTCGCGCTCCTCATCCTCGCGTCGGCGACGTTCTACACCGTCCCCGAAACCAAGCAGGCGATCGTCCTGCGGCTGGGCAAGCCCCAGCGTATTGTCAACGCTTACGATGCGAAAACGCGCTTTGGCGACACCGACGCCGGGTTGGTCGCCAAGGTTCCGTTCATCGAGAACGTCGTCTTCATCGATAAGCGCGTCCTCGATCTCGATATGCCGCAGCAGACGGTGCTGTCGACCGACCAGCTCCGCCTCGTCGTCGATGCCTTCGCGCGCTTCCGCGTAGTCGATCCGCAGCGGATGTACCAGACCGTCGGCACCGAGGAGAACGTCAAGGATGCGCTTGCCCGCATTCTTGCGTCGCGGCTGCGAAACGAGCTTGGTCGCCAGCCGTTTGCCGCGCTGCTGTCACCGGAACGGACGACGCTGATGGACGACATCCGGACCAGCGTGAACCGGCAGGCCGCCCAGTATGGCGCGCAGATCATCGACGTCCGGATCAAGCGCGCCGATCTGCCCAGCGGCGCCCCGCTCGAGTCCGCCTATACGCGGATGCGGTCGGCGCGCGCGCAGCAGGCGCTCACGATCCGCGCGCAGGGCAACAAGCAGGCGCAGCTCGTCCGTGCCGAAGCCGACGCCAATGCCGCGCACATCTACGCCGATGCCTTCGGGCGCGATCCGCAATTCTATGCCTTTTATCGCGCGATGCAGGCGTATCGCGAGACGTTCAAGGACGGCTCGTCGACCGTCATCCTGTCGCCCAACAACGAGTTCCTGCACGAATTCGAGGGGCGTCCCCGCAAGTGAAGATGAACTGAAAACAACAAGCCTCGGTCGCTTGATTTTTGAGACCGTGTGGCCGAACTGCATCGCATGTCGCGCGCCGTGGGCGGCGAACCGTTAGGAGAAGACCCCCAGTGCGTATCCTTCGCAGCGTCATTCCTGCTCTCGTCCTCGTCGGCGGTGCCGTCGCCGTGCTGATGCCCGCCGGGGCGCAGATCGCGACCGCGCCCGGCGCAGCGCCCCCCGCGCAGAACGCGGTTCCGGCGCAGGTCGCGACCGGCCCGATGATGGCACCGCGCAGCTTCGCCGACCTGACCGCGCGCCTCTCACCGGCGGTCGTCAACGTGTCGACAACGCAGAAGATCGAGGTCGGCAAGGGTAATGGCCGTGGCGGCGCGCCATCCAGTCTGGAAGAACTGTTCCGCCGCTTCCAGGAGCAGCAGGGCGGCAGCGATGGCGCCCCGTCGACGCGCGAGGCGACCAGTCTAGGGAGCGGCTTCATCGTCGACCCGTCGGGCTACATCGTCACGAACAACCACGTCATCGCCGGGGGCGAACCGGGGTCGCCGCAATCCAAGCTGCCGGTCGAGACGATCACCGTCACGCTCGCCGACCGCCGCGAATATAAGGCTAAGGTTGTCGGACGCGACGTCCTGTCCGACCTCGCGCTGCTCAAAATCGACGGCACCAATCTGCCCTACGTCAAGTTCGGCAACAGCCAGAACGTCCGTGTCGGCGACTGGGCGATCGCGATCGGCAACCCGTTCGGGCTCGGTGGCACGGTGACCCACGGGATCATCTCAGCGCTCCACCGCAACATCCAGTCGGGGCAATACGACCGCTACATCCAGACCGATGCGCCGATCAACCAGGGCAATTCGGGCGGTCCGCTGTTCGACATCGACGGCAACGTCATCGGCATCAACACCGCGATCTTCTCGACCACCGGCGGCAATGTCGGCCTCGGCTTCGCCATCCCCGCCGAACAGGCCGGCCCGGTGATCGCCCAGCTCAAGAACGGCGGCACGGCCATCAAGCGCGGCTATCTCGGCATCTCGATCCAGCCGGTCACCGGCAGCAT
>JANYFA010000091.1 GCA_025362895.1 Sphingomonadaceae bacterium
CGTCGATTTTCAGTGCGCCTACACGCGCATCGAAGAGTTCGAGACCGCCTATGAAACCGACCCCCGCCAGATCGAGCACGTCAACCGGATCAGCGCGGCGGCGCGGGCGGCGGGGATGCCTGTGGTGTGGAGTCGGGTCGGCTACGCTTCCGACGCCAGCGACGCCGGGGCCTGGGGCACGCGGACCGACACGCCCGATTCGCTCCAGAACATTAAGATCGGTGACCGCCGCCACGCCTATGACGAACGGTGCGACATCGACGCCAACGACGCGCAGTTCACCAAGCGGATGCCGTCGGCATTCCACGAAACGCCGCTGCAATCGTTGCTCGTGTGGCATCGGATCGACACTGTCGTCGTCACCGGCGGCAGCACATCGGGGTGCGTCCGCGCCACCGCCGTCGACAGCCTGAGCCGGGGTTACCGGACGATCGTCCCCATCGAGACGACCGCCGACAAACTGGCAAGCTACCATTGGGCGAACTTGACCGACCTTCAGCTCAAGTACGCCGATGTCGTTCCCGTCGCCGACGTCGATATGTGGTTCGCGACGCGGTGAAGGCCGACCCCGGCCTGTACGACTTCGCGCGCTTCGCCGACCGCCCGCGCGATCCGTGGCCGGGGGGCAAGCGCGTCGCCGTCTGGGTCGCGCCGAACCTCGAATTCTACGAGATCGATCCGCCCGCCCATCCGCAGCGCAGGAGCTGGACGAAGCCGCACCCCGATGTCGTCGGGTATAGTCACCGCGACCATGCGAACCGCGTGTCGCACTGGCGGATGGCCGACGCGATGACGCGCCACGGCTTTCCGGGATCGGTGTCGCTGTCGGTCGCGCTGTGCCAGCACCATCCGGAGGTTGTGGCCGACGCCCGGCAACGCGGGTGGGAATTCTTCAGCCACGGCATCTACAACACGCGCTATGCCTATGGGATGTCCGCCGACCAGGAGCGCGCGATCATCGCCGACTCGATCCGGACGGTGCGCGAGGCAACCGGGCAAACGATCCGTGGCTGGCTCGCCCCGGCGCTGACGCACACCGAAAACACCCTCGATCTGATTGCCGAGGCGGGTCTCGACTATACCTGTGACCTCTACCACGACGACCGCCCGCTGCCGGTGCGGACCACGACCGGCGACCTCGTGTCGATCCCGTACAGCCTCGAGGTCAACGACCATTACGGCTTCTTCATCTATAATATGTCGCCCCGCGACTATGCCCGCGCGCTGATCGACCAGTACGAGCGGCTAGCGGCGGAGGGCGGGACGGTGATGTGCATTCCGCTCCACGCCTATCTGATCGGCCAGCCACACCGCATCGCCGCGTTCGAGACCGTCCTCGCGCACATCGCCGCCGACGGGCGCGCGTGGATCGCCCGCGCGGGCGACATTGCCGACGCCTATCGCAATCCTTCCGCGGCAGGGGGCGGACGGTGACCCTCGACCCTGCCTATCTTGACTACCCACGCCGCCGCCACGGCTATGATCACGACCTTTATCCGTGGTCGGCGCTCCACGAACGCGCGCCCGTCGTCTGGCCCGGCGGCAAGACGGTGGCGATCTGGGTTGTCGTCAGCCTCGAATGGTTTCCGCTCGTGCCGTCCGACACGCCGTTCCGCGCGCCGGGCCACATGGC
Organism: Sphingomonadaceae bacterium; assembly: GCA_025362895.1. GTDB lineage: Bacteria > Pseudomonadota > Alphaproteobacteria > Sphingomonadales > Sphingomonadaceae > Polymorphobacter_B. The sequence goes on from JANYFA010000091.1 coordinate 1,634, forward strand.
GACGGCGTACCCCGATTACCGCCATTATACCGCGCGCGAATACGGCACGCGCGTCGGCGTCGGGCGGTTCCTCGACGCCTTTGCCGCTGCCGGGATCAAGGCATCCTTCGCGACCAATGCCGCCATCGCCGAGCGCTATCCCGAACTCGTCGCCGACATCGTCGTACGCGGGCACGAGATCGTCGCGCATTCGACCGATATGAACGGGACGATCGCAACCGGCCTTGCCGAAGCCGACGAACGCGACCTGATCGCCCGCGCGCTCGACACGCTGGAGCGGATTACCGGCACGCGCCCGCGCGGCTGGCTGTCGATCGCGCGGTCGCAAAGCTGGGCGACCGTAGATCTGCTCAAGGCGGCGGGAGTCGATTATTGCTGCGACTGGGTCAACGACGAGCTGCCGTGGCGCTTCGCCAACGGCCTCGCCAACCTGCCCCTCAACCATGAACTGAGCGACCGTCAGGTGATCGGGACGTGTCAGGCATCGGCGGCGAGCTATGCCGAGCAGATCACCGACGCCTTCGACTGGCTGGCGGGCGAAAAGGGCGGGCGCCTGCTGCCGATCCACCTGACGCCGTATATCAGCGCCCTGCCCTACCGCATCGGCGCGATCGAACGCCTGCTCGCCGACCTGGCGCAGCGACCGCAGGCGTGGTTCGCCACCGGCAGCGAAATCCTCGACAGTTGGACCCGCCAGAAATCCGGGAAGAACGTGGCATGAAGGTCCGCAATCCGCGCACCGGGGAGGCCGACTACACCATCGCGCCGCTCGATACGGCGGCCGTCGCCGCCGCCGTGACCCGCCTCCGCGCGCTGCAACCGGCGTGGGCCGCATTGTCGCCGGAGATGCGCGGTGCGGCGCTCGCGGCGGCCGCCGATGCGATCGCGCGCCACGCCGATGCGATCGCATCGGCGTTGACGGTAGATACGGGCCGCGCGAAGGTCAGCCGGATCGAAGTCGACGGCGCGATCCGCCTGTTCCGGCGCTGGGCGGGCCTCGCGCCCACCGTGATCAGCCATGCCGCGGGGGCGTCACGCGAAGGCGCCACGCCGGGGATCGTCATTTCGACGCGGCTGGTGCCCTATCCGCTTGTCGGGGTGATCTCGCCGTGGAATTTTCCGCTGACACTGGCGTTGATCGATGCCGTCCCCGCCCTCGCCGCCGGTTGCGCGGTAATCGTCAAACCCTCTGAAATTACACCGCGATTCATCGCCCCGCTCCTGGCCGCGCTCGCCGAGGCGGCGGTTCCGCTCATGCTTGTCGAAGGTGATGGTGCAACCGGCGCGGCGCTCGTCGAACACGTTGATTACATTGCCTTTACCGGCTCCGTCGCGACAGGACGCAAGGTCGCGCTGGCGGCGGCAACGGCATTCATTCCTGCCAGCCTCGAACTCGGCGGCAAAGACCCGCTCCTTGTTCTCGCCTCCGCCGATCCGGTCCAGGCCGCTGGAATCGCGCTACGTTCGTCGATCGTCAACACCGGCCAGGCGTGCCAGTCGATCGAGCGCGTCCTCGTCGATCGGCGTATCGCCGCGCCCTTCATCGCCGCGCTGATCATCGCCGCCGAAGCAGTCCGGCTCAATTATCCCGATATAACTCAGGGAGATATCGGCCCGTTCATCTTCGCCCCCCAAGCAGGAATCGTCGCGGCGCAGATCGCCGACGCGGTGGCGAAAGGAGCGCGTATCCTCACCGGCGGCACCGCCGAAATGCTCGGCGGCGGCCTCTACCTCCGTCCCACCATTCTCGTCGATATTCCTGAAAATGCTATGCTTTTGACCGAGGAGACGTTCGGCCCGGTCATACCAGTCACCCTGTTCGACACCGTCGACGAGGCCGTCGCTATCGCCAATGCCGGGCCTTTCGGCCTGTCGGCAGCGGTAATCGGCGGGGACGACGCGGAGGCCGTCGCGCACCGCCTTGACGCCGGCGCGGTATCGATCAACGACGCCAGCCTGACGGCGATGGTGTGGGACGCGGAGAAAACATCGTTCGGCGCGTCAGGACTGGGCCCGTCGCGCATGGGCGAGGCCGGGCTGACACGCTTTTTCCGCCGCATCGCCCTCCTCCGCCAGACGGCGACAGCCCTCCCGCTCCCGGCTTATGCCGAGGATAACCCATGACTTTCCCCGCACGGATCGCCCTTAAAAACGAATGGCAAGAGATCGAGTGGTGACTATAACCGCCGTTTAACTGTTGCGCGCCGCGATCGCCGCCGCCGTCGCCAGCAGCCGCCGCGCCGCCGCGACATGGAGCACCTCGACGAGCTTACCGCGATGCGTGGTTACGCCGCGACCATCGGCCAGCGCCTCCTCATAGACTGCGATCAGCTCCCCGGCGTCCGTGATCTCGGCGGGAGATAGGCCGAACACGGCGTTCGCGGCGTCGATCTGGCTTGGGTGGATAAGTGTCTTGCCATCGAAGCCGAAGCTGCGCCCCTGAGCCGCTTCGGCGCGAAGGCCCTCGGCATCGGCGAGATCGGTGAAGACGCCGTCGAACGCCATGATATCGCTCGCCCGCGCCGCGACGACGATGGCGCTGAGCGCGTACACCAGCGGCAGCCGGTCGCGGCCTGGCTGGGCGCACAGGTCGTTGGTCAGGTCGGCCATCCCGGCGACGAGCGCCATCACTCCCGGCACGGCGGCGATCGCGGCGGCGGCGAGCACCCCGCGCGGCGTCTCGATCATCGCCCAGACCGGGCGGCCGTGGGCGCGGGACACCGCGACGAGGGCGTCGGCGGCGCTATCGACCTTTGGCACGACGATCCCGGCGAAGCCGCTGTTCTCGACGGCGGCAAAGTCCGCCTCCGACCAAGGTGTCGTCAGCCCGTTGACGCGCAACAGCAGTTCGCGGTGGCCCCAGTCGTCGTGCGCCGCCGCGACCGCAGCGGCGCGCGCCGCCTCTTTCATCGCCGGAGCGACGGCGTCTTCAAGATCGAGAATGACCGCGTCGCTGTCTAGCGTCCGCGCCTTGACGATGGCGCGGGCGTTGGCCGCCGGAAGATACAGGATCGAGCGCCGAGGACGGGTCATCGCGTTACCTCGGCCAATTCGTACCATGTCGCCATATAGCCACCGACGCCGCCCTGGACGAACAGATGGTCGTCATCTGCGGTCACCCACAGATCGTAGGCAGGATGCTCGACCCCGCCCATGCCGCCGCTCGTGATGTCGTCGACGAAGCGGAAGCGGCGGCAGGCGAAGGTGCCCGCTGCGACGGTGACGGTGTCGTCGCCGAGATATTCGAGGCCGATGCGATGCTCGGCGATCATCGGCGGAGTGGCACCGCGATGATCGGGCGACGGCAGGAAAACGCGGATTTCCCGCCGATGGGGCCCGCGCGACGTGTCGATGCACCGGGTTAGATAGCCGTCGCCGACGATCGGGTGGGTCCCGAACCCATCGAGCGGGCCGGTGAAATCCATGCGTTGCGAAAGTCGCCCTAGCGACGGGCTGTTGCTTTCGCACGTCACGGTGCCGCCGCCATCGCGGTGGGCGAGGTCGAACCAGCCCGATCCCATCGGCGCATCACCGACGATGAGATGGACGTGAAGGTTGCGCGGCCGGCCGTCGGGGCCAAGCGCTAGGATGACGTCGCGCATCACGGTCGGCGCGGGATCGTCGATTTCGCACTGCGCGCGCAGGACGACTCCGCCGTCGGCATGGTGGGTGAACGCAAACCACTCGCGTCCGCGCTCGGCATCAAGGCGTTCGGGCTTCTTGGAGGTGTAGCGGATGCGCCCGCGAACCGTCCGATGGGCCATGCCAGTTATCGGGCCGGTCACAGGTCGCGCAGCTCCCGGCTGACCTGTTCGACGCTGGGCTCGGGCGTCGCCATCGCCTCCATCTCCTGCGTCAGCCCGCGCATGACGCGGGCGATATAGGCTTTGACGAGGACGCCACGCTCGCGCCCGGCGGCAGCATCGGGGACATAGGCCTCGATGTCGCCGCGCCGGATCGTGCCGTTCGTGTCGAGCAAACGCTCGACCGTGTCGAGACGCTCACGCAACGCCGAAACCTCGGCGACCAGCGCAAGGACGATCGATAGGGTCCGGTCCTGCTCGGGCGCGTCGAAATAGGCGGGGCGTTTACCTTTGGCGCGCGCGCCGGCGCGGTCGATCCAGTCGATGCCTTCGGTCACGCTGTCGGTTTCCACGCACCATAAGCGTTCCACACCGCCGCGCGGCCATGGTCTTCGACCTGCTTGCTCTGGTCGGGGAAAACGCTTTCATCGACAACCGCGCGGACACCGGTGACGAAGACATCGGGCAGGCCGGCATCGCGCATGACCTTCTTGAGGTCGAGGCCATGCATCGCCGACCAAAACGGCTCGTTGTTGTTGAAGGCGTCCCAGTCACGGATGAACTGTTCGTACAGCGGCATCTCATCGGAATATTGCGGTTGCTCGAGGTGGAGCATCAGCCCGCCCGGCTTGAGGACGCGGACGCCCTCGGCGATGACTCGCGGCAGCGCCGTTCCCGACAGTTCGTGGAGGAACATCGTCGTCTGCACCCAGTCGAAATATCCGTCGGGGAAGCCGATCGCCTCGCCGCTCATCTGGACGAAGCGGAGGTTGGCCGCGCCTAGCGACTGCGCCCGGGCATGACCGTAGCGGAGGACCGGCGCGGCGGTGTCGATGGCAATGATCTCGGCGTCAGGAAAGGCGAGCGCCAGCGGCACGATATTATGCCCGACGGTCGCGCCGATATCGAGAATGCGCTGCGGCTGCCAGCCGGGCCGCTCGCGCCTCGCCCACTCGACCAGCGCCGCGCCGCCGCCGTCGTTGAGCGCACCGAGGCCGCCGCCGGTCGTCGCGAAGATGCCGCAGTCGTAGTTCGCCCCCGCCGAGACGTCGCCCGCACGTTCCTCGCCGTGATAGCTGCCCGGCATGCAGTGAATGTCGACCGCGCGCTGGTACCGCGGCACCTCAACGGCCGGGTCGAGGACGAGTGTCGCGCGCCCGGCATTATACTGCGCCGCCCGCCCATCGAGTTCGTCGAGCTGGCGCAGGACCATCTGCCGCCCGTTGTGCTGCCGCATTTCCATCGAGTTGCGCTTGCACGCCGACCAGAAGCGATGCCACGGATCGCGGTTCATCGCGCGGCGAATCTCGAACCGGTCGGCCGGTTCGCGCGCGTGTTCGGCGACAAAGCCCGGCAGGACGCGCGTTGCATAGGTGCGCGCGTTACCGCCGCCGATGCCTGCACTCAGATATTTGTTGAAGCCCGCGAGGAAGTTGAACCGCGCGGCCTCGTCATGATCGGGGGTCGGCGACATCCCGTGGCGCGCGACGGCGGTGTAGGGTGGTGGCACGTCGGTCATATCAGGCCCTCACGTGACAGGCGATCGATGGTGGCGTCGTGGACGCGGCGGAAATGATCCCGGTCGGGTGCAACGGTG
>JANYFA010000073.1 GCA_025362895.1 Sphingomonadaceae bacterium
CTTTCTGTTCTTCGCGGGAACGCAGATCGCGGCGCAGACGGGGCAGCTTCAGGAGACCCTCGTCGCACAAAGCGAGCGGCTATCGACGCTGGCAAAGGACTATGGTCTTGGCGGCAGCGGCGACCCCATCGCCGCGATGAAGGCGCAGATCGGCAATTCGATCGGCAAGATCCTGACCGTTCTCGGCGGCGTCGCCGGCGTTGTCGGCAGCATTATCCTCATCGTCGTCTTCGGCATCTTCGTCGCGGCCGATCCCCGGCTGTACGAGCGCGGCATCGAATGGCTGACGCCCGAACACCGGCGCGCTTCGACCAAGGCGACCCTCGACGAGATGGCCGGAATGCTCAGTCGCTGGGTTGGCGGCCGCATCGTGCTGATGCTGTTCGAAGGGACGTTCATCTTCCTCGGGCTCAGCGTCGTCGGCACCCCGCTCGCGCTGCTCCTCGCACTGGTCACCGGGCTGCTCGCGTTCATCCCCAACCTCGGCGCGATAGTCAGCGGCGCGCTGATGATCGCCATCGGCTTCTCGGCTGGAACGACGGTGGGGTTAGAGACGATCGGCGTCTACGTCGCGGTCCAGCTCGCCGACCAGTTCGTCAGCCCGATGATCGAAAAGCGCGCGGTCGACCTCGCCCCGGCGATCGTGCTGGCGGCGCAGCTCATCTTCGGCGTCCTGTTCGGGATCATGGGGTTGATCCTCGCCGACCCCATCGTCGCGCTGGTCAAGGTCGCCCTTGCCCCGCGCACCGACCGCTGATGCGACGCGGCACCGGGGCATCGCCGGTGCGGGCGGTGAACATCGCCGCCGGGGTCCTGACGCTGGTCGCCGGATCGGCGATGGCGCAAACGACGGGTTCCACCGCACCCTCGCCGACGAGCGCGACGAGCGTCACCGACAAGCCGGTCGCGACCGCGACCGTATCCGACGATGCCGGCCCGCAACGCTTCGCGGTTCACATCCAATCGACGATCGTCGGGCAGGGCAACCCGCGCTTCCGCGCACCGTATGACGGCCCCAACAGCCTCGACGGTGGCGGCGACCTGCGGGAGACGTTCGACCTGACCGGCTATATCGGCATCAGCCCGTGGCGCGGCATGGAGCTGTGGGCGAACCCCGAGATCGATCAGGGGTTTGGCCTGCGAAACACCCTCGGCGCAGCGGGCTTCCCCTCGGCGGAGGCGTATAAGGTCGGGAAAAAGGCCCCGTACTTCCGGCTGCAGCGGCTGTTCCTGCGCCAGACGATCGACCTCGGCGGCGACAGCGGCGCCGTTAAACCCGACCTCAACGTCCTTGGCGCGACGCACACCGCCGATCGGCTGACCATCACGATCGGCAAGTTCAGCGTCGGCGACGTTTTCGACCAGAACAAATACGCGCACGATCCGCGTAACGACTTCCTCAACTGGACGGCGGTCGACCTCGGCACGTTCGACTATGCCGCCGATGCCTGGGGCTATACCTATGGCGGCGCGGCCGAACTGGCGGTCGGCCAATGGACCGGGCGCTTCGGCCTGTTCGACCTGTCGACGGTACCGAACAGCGTCACCCTGGAAACCGGCTTCCGCCAATATCAGGTCGTCGGCGAAATCCAGCGGCAGGTTACGATCGGTGGCCACCCCGGCGCGATACAGCTAACCGGCTGGCTCAGCCACGGCAATTTCGCGCGGCTCGACGACGCGGTCGCCTTCGCCGCCGCGCACGGCGGGCCGCCCGACCCGACTCCGGTCCGGCGCTACCGTAACCGCACCGGCATCGGCATCGACGCCGAACAGGAACTGACCGACACGATCGGCGTGTTCCTCCGCGCCGGCGTCGGCGACGGGTCGAGCGAAGCGGTCGAATTCACCGACATCGACCGCTCCGTGTCAGGCGGCGTGTCGGTTGCCGGCGCTTCATGGGGGCGGAAGGACGACCGCGCCGCGCTTGCGCTGGTCGTCAACGACATCTCGGCTGCACGGCGGCGTTATCTTTCGGCGGGGGGCCTCGGCATCCTCGTCGGCGACGGGCGGCTGCCGCATCCGGGAGCCGAGTTCATCGCCGAAACCTATTACGACCTCGCCGTCGTTCGCAACATCAGCCTGACCGCCGACGCCCAGTTGATCATCAACCCGGCGTACAACCGCGACCGGGGACCGGTGCCCGTATTCGGACTACGGGCACACACACAGTTCTGATCAAGGGCTGCAGACGCCCGGCAGCCTCGAGCAAGCCGCTGCTCTTCTCCGGCGCGCGATACGCGCGGCGTCAGCGACCGGCGATTGCCAGTAACTCGATCTCGAACACCAGCACCGCGTTCGGCGGGATCACCCCGCCAGCTCCGCTTTCGCCATAGCCAAGCGCCGAAGGTATGGTGAAGCGATACTTCGATCCTGTCGGCATCAAGGCGACGCCTTCGGTCCAGCCGGGGATGACCTGGCCGAGCGGGAAGGTCGCCGGTTGATTACGCGCGACCGACGAATCGAACATCGTCCCGTCGATCAGGGTGCCGACGTAATGGACCGTGACCGAATCGGCGACGGTGGGCTTGGGCCCTGTCCCCTCGGTCAGAATTTCATACTGCAGGCCAGAAGGGGTGGTGTGCACGCCGGGTTTGTCCTTGTGCGCGGAGAGGTAGGCGATACCCGCCGCCGCCGAGCCGACGGGGTGGCCCGCAACGGTCGACGCCGTCGTGGCGATGATCTCACGGGTTCCGGACCAAACGAGGACGGCGACGAGCGCGAGGAGGATAGCCGCAAAGGCGATCCACTTGCCCGCCGAGTTCGTCGGGCCGGCAGCCACAGGCTATTTCGCGCCGTCGCGCTCGGCGCGCTTGCGCTCGAGCTTGCGGGCGCGGCGAACGGCGGCGGCCTTTTCGCGCGCGCGCTTCTCGCTCGGCTTCTCATAATGGCGACGCAGCTTCATCTCGCGGTAGACGCCCTCACGCTGGAGCTTCTTCTTGAGGGCACGCAACGCCTGATCGACGTTGTTGTCACGGACGATGATCTGCAAAGCCGGT
>JANYFA010000078.1 GCA_025362895.1 Sphingomonadaceae bacterium
CGGCAGCGCGTGCGAACGGTCGATCATCGTTTTGCGCTCGGCAACAGTCCCGCCTTGCCGAGCGCCCCGGACAAAAAATCGTTCACCAGCGTCAACTCGCCGATCTTGGCGTGCAGCGTCTTCACGTCGATCGCCGGCTCCGCCGGTTCGCTATGGCTGTCCGATCCGAAAACCCCGGCAGCCCCTTCCAGTAACTGCCCCCGCCAAGTCGTGATCTGGTTCGGGTGAACGTCGAACTGCTGCGCCAGCTCGGCCAGCGTCTTCTCGCCCTTCACGGCAGCCAAAGCCACCTTCGCTTTGAAAGCCGGACTGTGGTTCCGGCGTGTTCGCTTCGTCATCTGTGCTCCTGTTCCGGCAGCCATCCTGGCCACCTTCAGGCAGAAACTCCACTTAACGCCCTGTGCAGATTAGCCGAGCCACCTCTCTTCACCGGTACGACCGGCGGCGCGGCCTTTGACGCGCTCGGCTTTTGTGTCGACCTGTCGCACAACATCTTTGTCAACATCGGGTCGCAGCTGCAGCAGACGCTCAACTACGTGATCGCACCGCTGGCGCAGGACGGTTCCGGGCACAGGTTGACCACGATGCAGGTCAATGAAATCTCCGGCCTCGCCGCTCTTGGTTTCCAGCTCGCCGACGAAGCGGCCGGCGACGTCGCTGCACAGCTCGCGGCGATCCAGCAGGCGATCTGGACGATCGAGTATCCGACCATGACATTCGTTGCGACCGGCTCGTTCGCCAGCGCTCAGGCAGCGTATAGCGCAGATTACGTTGCGCGCGCGCCGCGCCTTGCCGGGCTTGCCACGAACCTCGTCTCGATCGACGGTGTTCAGGGCCAGATCACCAACATCACGGGTAGTTTTGGCGGCGGCCTGGGCGGCGACAACGGTGCGGTTCCGGAGCCGGCGATCTGGCTCGAAATGCTGGCCGGGTTTGGCCTCGTCGGTGCGCTAACCCGCCGCCGCTACGTCGGTACGCCGGTCGTCGCTGCTTAAGGGCTTCATCCCGTCATCGCTTCGCGCTACGGACTAAGCGTGGTGATGACGGGACCCCGATGCGACATATACTGGCGCTGGCGTTGAGCCTGGTGACGACGACCGCGGCATTGGCCGCACCCGTCGTCATTGGCCATCGCGGGGCCGCCGGGGAACGCCCCGAACACACGCTCGAATCGTACCGCGTGGCGATCGCCGCCGGAGCGGACTTCATCGAACCCGACCTCGTATCGACCAGCGACGGCGTCCTCGTCGCGCGGCACGAGAATGAGATCGGCAGCACGACTGACGTGGCCGCCCACCCCGAGTTCGTGGTGAGGCGCGCCACAAAGACGATCGACGGCACGCGCGTAACCGGCTGGTTTACCGAAGATTTCACACTTGCCGAATTGAAGACTTTACACGCTCGCGAGCGCCTTCCCGATCTGCGCGTCGCCAACACCGCGTGGGACGGCCAATTTGACGTGCCTACCTTTGCCGAAATTCTGACGCTGGCGCGCGACTCGACTACGGCCAGTGGGCGAGCGATCGGTGTCTATCCGGAAACCAAGCATCCGAGCTATTTCGCCGCCATCGGCTTGCCGCTCGAACGCCGTCTCGTCGAGCAGCTCGAGGCCGCCGGGTATCACGATGCGACCGACGCCGCGTTCATACAGTCGTTCGAGGTTGGCAACCTCAAGGCGCTTCGTAGCATGACACGCCTGCGGCTGATCCAGCTGATCGACAGCGGCCACCCTGCCGACGATCCGAAAATATCCTATGACGACATGGTGACGCCACGCGGGCTGCGCCAAATCGCGACTTATGCCGACGGCATTGGCCCGGCCAAAACCCGCATTGTCCCGCGTGACCCCGTCGGACGATCGCTCGCGCCGACCACTCTTGTCGCCGACGCCCATGCCACCGGTCTCGTCGTGCACCCGTGGACATTTCGCGCCGAAAACGCCTTTCTGCCGCTTGAATTGCGCCATGGCGACGATCCAGCGGAACGCGGCGATTCGATCGCCGAAGTCGCGCAATTTTTAGCCCTCGGTGTCGACGGGGTCTTCGCCGATTCCCCCGCGATCGCCGTCGCCGCCCGTGCCGGAGTGTTGTTGTGAATCTTGCTTGGCCCCGTCGCGTCATCGTCGCCACTATCGCCATCGGAATTGCGGTGCCGTCCGCCGCCGCGCCGTGGGCATCGGTCGGCGACAGCCAGCTGCGCTCCGACCTGACGCTGCTCAACGACGCCGGCATCGCCCAGGTGATGGTTTCGCAATGGCCGGTCCCATGGGCCGGGGTTCTTGCCGCGCTCAACGAATCGCCAACGCTCGACGCTCAGCCGAGGTATATTCGCGAAGCGATACGCCGCGTCCGCGCTCGCGCGACGCGAGAAACCGCCGAGGGCGGGCGTGCCGAAACATTGATCGATGCCACCAATCGTCCGGCGCTGGTGCGCGGCTTCGACGCCGAGGGCTATGGCAAGGCGACGATCCAGGAAACCGCCGAAATTACCGCCGGGCGCTCCGACCTCCACGTCCAGCTCGGTGCGATCGTCGGGCAAAAGGGGCAGCACGGGGTACAGTTCGACGCCAACGGCAGCTACATCGCGCAGCGGTTCGGCAACGTCCAGCTGTACGGCGGCGAAGTGACCCATTGGTGGGGCCCGGGCTGGGCTTCGGCGCTGACCTATTCGAACAACGCGCGCCCGTTCCCGCAGATCGGCATCAGCACTACCGGTCCGTTGCGCTTCAAGACGCCGCTTCTCAGCTGGATCGGGGCGTTCCGCGCGGAGGCGCTGGTCGGGCTGCTCGACGACACGCGAATTGCACGACACACGCTCTTCAACGGCATCCGCGTGACGCTAAACCCAATGCGGGGCCTCGAGATCGGCGGCTCCCGAACGCAAATTTTCTGCGGGTCGGGCCACCCGTGCAACCTTCGCGATACGATCAGTCTGAACAACAGTCCGACAAACCCCAGCAAAACCGCGAGCGAAGGCGAATTTGACGCGCGCTACGGTTGGCGCGTCGGGGGCGTACCCGTCGAAGTTTATGGCCAGATCTTCAATGAGGACAGCAGCCCGGTTACCCACAGTTTCACCAGTTACCTCGCCGGCGGTAGTGTGTACCTCCCCGTCGGGCGAAACACGATGCGTGTCACCGGCGAATATACCAGCACCATCCCGACGCAGAATCTGTTCGGCTTCGGTACGGTCGGCTACGGCATCACGTATACGGACGGTAAATATCCTGATGGGCTACGCTACCGCGGTCGCGATTTCGGTTTCAGCCTCGACAGCGATTCGCGACTGATCACATTACAAGCCAATCTGACGGACACGGCGGATCGCAATTACACGCTCAGTCTGCACCGTGCCCTGGTTTCCCGGCCACAGACGGGGACCGCGAACCCGCTGACGACAACGCCTGTCACGATCAACTATGCCGAAGCGCGCGTTGTGACGCCGTTCAAGATCGGCATTTTAAGCGTTTCGGGCCGCATTCAGGACGATCAGTTGCGCCCGGCGCGGGGCTTCACGGCGGCAGCGGAGGTCTCGTTCAAAATCAGGGTTCGCTGACCTTGGGGACGGAAAAGATCATCCTTGTGTAAGTTCGCCGATCCGCGCGAGCATCGACGCCAGACCCTGGGTCCGGTTCGACGACAAATGTTTCGCCAACCCGAGGACGTCGAGTTCGGCCTTCACCGCTGCCACGTCGATCACCGCCGCCGGCTGGTCCTGAACGCGCAGCAGGACGAGTGCGACCAACCCTTTGACGATCGCCGCATCCGAATCGGCGTCGAAGTGGAGCAGGTCGCCGGCCCGCGTGGGAAACAGCCAGACCTGGCTGGCGCAGCCACGCACCCGTGTCGCCTCGGTCTTCAGTGCGGCGTCCATCGGCGGCAACTCGCGTCCGAGATCGATCAATAAGCGATAGCGGTCGTCAGGATCGTCGGCGAGGGCGTCCCATTCCTCGACGAAATCGGCGAAAGTTGCGGGAACGGTCAATCGCGCAGCAGGTCATTGATGGCGGTCTTGGCGCGGGTCTGCGCGTCGACGCGCTTGACGATGACGGCACAGTACAGTCCTGGCCCCGGCTCGCCCGATGGCAGCGGTTTGCCCGGCAGCGTCCCCGGCACGACGACGGCATAATCGGGGACGCGCCCGACAAAGATTTCACCGCTCGCCCGGTCGACGATTTTGGTCGAAGCGCCGAGATAGACCCCCATCGACAGGACCGCGCCTTTGCCGACAACAACGCCCTCGGCGACTTCCGCGCGCGCACCGATGAATGCACCGTCTTCGATCACCACCGGTCCCGCCTGAAGCGGCTCGAGAACCCCGCCGATTCCCGCACCACCCGAAATATGCACCCCCGCGCCGATCTGCGCGCACGAACCGACCGTTGCCCAGGCGTCGATCATCGATCCCGCCCCGACATAGGCGCCGATATTGACGAAGCTCGGCATCAGGACGACGCCCGGCGCGATATAGGCTCCACGCCGGACGATGCTGCCCGGCACGGCGCGAAACCCGGCGACGGTGAAACATGCGGCGTCCCAGCCAGCGAACTTGGTCGGCACCTTGTCCCACGCCCCCCCGGGCATGACCACATTGTCGTTCAGCCGGAACGACAGCAGCACCGCCTGCTTGAGCCATTGGTTGACCCGCCAGCCGCCGACGCCGTCGGGTTCGGCCACCCGCAGGCTGCCGTCGTCCAGTCCCGCGAGGGCCGCGTCGACCGCCGCACGCACGTCGCCGCCGGTTATAGGTGACAGCGAAGCGCGGTCGTCCCAGGCGGCAGCGATCGTCGTTTCGAGGGTCATGCGCTCTCCAATTCGGCGACGGCGCCGGTCAGCCACGCTTCGAGGTCGGTCACGCGGACATCGACGAAATCGGGGATGAAGTCGGGCGCGGTTGCCGTCGGCCCCTGCTCGCTGCCATTGTCGATCCACACCGTCGTCATGCCGATCGCCTTCGCCGGGGCTAGGTTGCGCGCCATGTCGTCGACGAACAACGCAGTTTCTGGATCGACGCCATGGGCCGCGCAAAGCCCGGCATAGGCCCGCGCGTCGGGCTTCGGCCAATAGTCCATCGCGTGGACGTCGTAGATCGCCTCGAACGCCCCCTCGAGTCCGAGACGGTCGAGGATACGGGTGGCATAGGTCACGTCGGCGTTGGTGAAGATCAATTTGCGCCCCGGCAGCGCCGCGATCGCCGCGACCAGCGCAGGGGCGTGGCCGATGCCGCCAACGTCGATATCATGGACATCGGCGAGGAACTCGTGCGGGTCGACACCGTGATCATTCATCAGCCCCCGCAGAGTTGTCCCATGCGCGTGGAAGAACGCCTTTTGCACGGCGTGTGCCGCATCCGCCGGCAGGTCGAGCCGCCGCGAGATATACGCCCCCATCCGCGCGTCGATCAACGCGAACAGGTTCGTCGCCGCCGGATACAGCGTGTTGTCGAGATCGAAGATCCAGGTGCGGACGTGGCCGAGCGAAGTCATGGCCGCGCTATGCCGCGTTCGCCTGCTCCGCGCCAGCTTGACCGAGCGGCAGCGACATCAAGCCGTCTAACGGCAGCGACGTTGGGCCGCCCAGCGGCAGCGACATCGCGACATCGCATCGCGCATAGCGCGCGCCAAAGTCGGCCATGACCCCCGCGTCGTGAACGAACCCCGCTTTTTCATAAAGATGGATCGCCGCCGCGCACTTGGCGTTGGTCAGTAGATAGACCCGGTCGAGGTTCATCGCCCGCGCCTCGGCGACAATATGGGCGAGAAGGAACGCTCCCGCGCCGCTCCCCCGCGCCGCCGCGAGCACCCCCATCTTGGTCAATTCGAACACCCCATCGGCGATTCGCAGCAGCGCGCAGGTGCCCACGACACCAAGGTCGCCCGCCGACACGAAGCGGATAATGCCACCCCGGCCGAGGATCGCCTCGCGCGGGTGGTCGAGAATCGCGCGGTCATTGTCTTCGAGCGTGAACATCGCCTCGATCCACTCCGAGTTGATCGCGCGAAACGCGGGGGCGAGCGCGTCGGTGAAATCGCGGATGGCGAGGTTGTTCATTGCCAGATGCTAACGACGGAATTATTTTTGGGCCACAGCTTCTCCAGCGTTTTCCCACAGGGATATCGACAGGGTCGGCCTTGCCCGATTGCGGCAGTGACGCGACAATACTCCCATGCAGGCTCCAATCCCCTTCCCCCCTTCGGCGAACGCGCTCGCGCTCGTGCCAGCGGCGACACTGCCGCATAATATCGAGGCGGAAGCGGCGCTGCTTGGCGCCTTGATGATCGATAATCGGCTGGTCGAGGACGTCCAGCTCAAGCTCGGCAGCCAGCATTTTTTCGAGCCACTGCACGGGCGGGTGTACGACGCCATTCTCAAGCTCGTCGACCGGCGGATGACGGCAACTCCGGTCACCCTAAAACCCCTGTTCGATGCCGACCCCGAAATGATGGCAATCGGCGGGACCAGTTATTTGGCGACGCTGACGGAACAATCGGCGGCGCTGATCGCCGCGCGCGACTTCGCCGCCCAGGTCTATGATCTCGCACTGCTCCGCGAGATGATCCGTGTCGGACGCGAGATGGCGACCAATGCCTTCGATACCGCGTCCGGCGTCGAACCTCTCGCGCAGATCGAGGCCGCCGAACTCGCGCTATATAAGGTGGCCGAGGCCGGTGAGGTCGCGGGATCGGTCAAGACCTTCGGACAGGCGACGCGATTGGCGATCGAGATGGCCGACCGCGCGATGAAATCGGGGAGCCATTTGTCGGGCTACACGACCGGGCTCGATTCGCTCAACGCCAAGCTCGGTGGGTTGCACAAATCCGACCTCGTCATCCTCGCGTCGCGCCCGGCGATGGGCAAGACGAGCCTCGCGACCAACATCGCCTTTTCCGCCGCGCAGCGGTACATTCGAGATCTCGCCGACGGCATCGAGCCAAGCCAGTCGAGCGGTGCCGGGGTCGCGTTCTTCAGCCTCGAAATGTCGGCCGACCAGCTGGCGACGCGGGTGCTCGCCGAACAATCGGGCGTTAATTCAGAGGAGCTCCGCAAGGGCAAGATCAGCCAGTCGGAATTCAACAGCCTCGCTCGCGCCGCCGGACAGCTGACCGACCTGC
Source organism: Sphingomonadaceae bacterium (assembly GCA_025362895.1). Taxonomy (GTDB): domain Bacteria; phylum Pseudomonadota; class Alphaproteobacteria; order Sphingomonadales; family Sphingomonadaceae; genus Polymorphobacter_B. The sequence goes on from JANYFA010000078.1 coordinate 7,112, forward strand.
CACTTTACATCGACGATACGCCCGCGCTGTCGATCGCCGCCCTGCGCACCCGCGCGCGCCGGTTGAAGCGCCAGAAGGGCATCGGCATCATTGTCGTCGACTATCTCCAGCTCCTCGTCGGGTCGGCCAAGGCGGCGAACGAGAACCGGGTGCAGGAGATTTCCGAGATTACTCGCGGCCTGAAGACGCTGGCGAAGGAGCTCGAGGTGCCGGTGCTGGCGTTGTCGCAGCTCAGCCGTGCGGTCGAGAACCGGGAAGACAAGCGCCCGCAGCTCGCCGACCTGCGCGAATCGGGGACGATCGAACAGGACGCCGACATCGTGCTATTTATCTACCGCGAGGAATATTATCACGCGATGAAGCAGCCCGACGAGGAAGACGTGGCGAAACACGCGACATGGAAGGAGCGCGCCGAAAAGCTCCACGGCCTCGCCGAAGTCATCGTCGCCAAGCAGCGCCACGGTTCGACCGGCACCGTCCCCCTGACCTTCCACAAGACGACAACGAAGTTCAGCGACCGCGCGACTGACGCGTATCTGCCGGAGCGGTATGAGTAAGGGCGCGCAGGCGCGGTCAGACCGTTCCTTCGGCCTGCCCCGCTAGCAGACGTTTGATCGCCGGGCGCAGCGCGAGCGCGAGAACCCCGCCCGCCGCCGCGAGCCCTGCGTGTGCAACAGCCAGAACGCGGTCCGGCCGAGCGGCTCGTAGAAGCGGCCGAGCCAACCGACGGCGATGTTGGCGAAGCCACCGCTCCCCATGATCACGACGCTCATCATCGTCGTCGCGACCGATGCTGGCGCGAAGCGCGCGACGAACGCGAACATCGGCGGGTCGACCCAGCCGACGCTAAGGTCGAACAGCACAAAGAACACGATAACGATCGCCGCTGGAACCAATGGGGAGAGTAGCGAGCCTGCCGCCAGCACGCCGTAGGCTGCGGCGGTCACGACGCCGGCGACAGCAAACTTGTGCAGCGTGTCGGGCTCGCGTCCCCGCGCGGCCAGCCAGCGCCAGACTGGGATGGTCAGGCCGATGCCAACGATCGTCATCACCCCATCGACCGTCAGCAGCCATGTGACCCGGGAACGTCAGCCCGAACACCGCGCGGTTCATATGCGCTTCGGCCCACACGATGCCGATGTCGTACGCCCGGTTCATCGCCATATAGATCAGGATGACCGGCAGGAGCATGAGGACCATCGCGGCGACGGCGCGCCAGCCTTCGCTGTCGAGCCGCGCGACGACCCGGTCAGGGGCCCGCCGGTCGCGAAGGCGGCGATCGGGTGGCAGCCTTCGCCAACCGGCGACATAGGTCGCCGGTCCGACGAGCATGCCCAGCCCCGTGACGCCGAACCCCCAGTGCCAGCCATAGACCTCTCCGAGTGGACCGCAGACCAGCGGCGCAACGAAGGCGCCGATATTGAGGGCGATGAGGAAGATGCTGTATGCGCGCGTCCGGCGACCGTCGCCGCCCGCATAAAGGTTGCCGACCTGTGCGTAGATGTTTGCTTTCATAAACCCGGCTCCGAGGACGAGGGGCGCCAGCGCGAACAGAAAGGCGGCCTCCGACGCCATCAGCATCAGCCCGAGCACGGTGGTCCGCCGCTGGCCGAGAACGCGGTCGCCGAGCCATGCCCCGACCAGCGGCGTCAGGCCGACGAAGCCGGTGTAAAGGCCGAAGATCTGCGCGGCGAGCGCGAGCGTCGTCATCGGCCCGAAGACCGCCTCGAGGGCATGGCGGAAGCCACCGAAGCCGACCACCGACTCGACATGGCCGGGCAGCAGCAGGCGATGGATCATATACAGCGCGAGCAGCCCCTGCATGCCATAGAACGATTTGCGTTCTTACATCTGAGTGAAGGCAAGGAATGCGAGCCCACGGGGCTGGCCGAGGAAAGCAGTGTCGTCGGCACCCCGCCCGCAAGATATCGTCGCGCGCCATGTGTCTACCGTCATCGACTTCCCCCAGAACGACGATGGCAGGCGGGTAGGACGCGCGCAATGAACGATCCGGACTCGTCATCGCCCCCGCCCGGTTTGCCCGCGCGGCGGGTTCGCGTAAGTCGGGCCGGCATGGCCAACCTCCGCCTCTCGCTCGACACCGCCGCCCTCGTCGCCAACTGGCGCGACCTTGGGGCGGCGTGCGGCGTCGCGACGGGGGCGGCGATCAAGGCGGATGGCTATGGGCTGGGGGCGCAGCGGATCGTCGATGCGCTGGCAGCGGCGGGTGCAGGCGATTTCTTTGTCGCCTCGTGGGCCGAGGCTGCGGCCTTGACGATGCCGCCGGGCGCGCGGCTGGCGGTGCTGCACGGCGTCCAGGGCGGCGAGACGGCGGCGGCACTCGCCAGCACGGCGGTGCCGGTTCTCAACACCCCGGCGCAGGTCGCGGCGTGGCGGGCAACCGGGCGGTCGTGCGACGTCATGGTCGATACCGGCATCAACCGCCTTGGCCTGACCCCGGCCGAAGCGATGTCGGGCCTGCTCGACGGGATCGTTCTCGACACGCTTCACAGTCACCTCGCGTGTGCCGAGACGCCCGCGCATCCGGCCAACGAGCGCCAACTGACTATTTTTCGCGCGGTCGTCGCCGCTGTTCGCCCCGCCCGCGCAAGCTTGGCCGCGTCGGCGGGCATTGCCTTGGGGCGCGACTTCGCTTTCGACCTGACGCGCCCGGGAATTGCGCTTTACGGCGGGCGCGGCAGCCGCCCGGTCGCGATCATCGAAGCGCGCGTCGTCCAGATCCGAACCATCCCCGCCGGGGGCAGTGTCGGCTATGGCGCGACATGGATTGCCGCACGCGACAGCCGCATTGCGATCGTCAACCTGGGCTATGCCGACGGTTTCGCCGGCGCTCTGGGCGCGGACGGCATCGTCGTCATCGGCAATGTTTCCTGCCCGGTCATCGGGCGAGTGTCGATGGACCTGATTGCTGTCGATGTCACGGCAGCGGACGCGAAGGAGGGTGACTGGGTTCGCGTCAATTTCGACCTTGTCCACGCAGCCGCCGCGACGGGGCGATCGGAATATGAGTTGCTGACCGGCCTTGGCCACCGCTATGCGATGAGCCCATGACCGGCCTGCCCCACGACATCGTCGGCGTCTTGCGCGCGATCGGCCGCTTCGTCCTCGGCGGGTTGGCGTCGATCGGGCGTGTCGTCCTCTTCGCCGGTCGCGCCGTCGCGCACGCCGCTTTGCCCCCATACTATCCGGCGCGACTGATCGAGCAGATCATCGTGATCGGCTGGTTCTCCCTCCCCGTCGTCGGGCTGACCGCGTTGTTTACCGGGGCGGCGCTGGCACAGCAGATCTTCATCGGCGGCAGCCGGTTCAACGCGGCCGCGACCGTGCCCGCGGTCACCGTCATCGGCATCGTCCGCGAACTTGGGCCGGTGCTCGGCGGGCTGATGGTCGCCGGCCGCGTGTCGTCGGCGATGGCGGCGGAGCTGGGCACGATGCGCGTTACCGAACAGATCGACGCGCTGACGACGCTCCGTACCGATCCGCTCCGCTACCTGATCGCGCCACGCGTGCTCGCGGCGACCCTCGTGATGCCGTTCCTCGTGCTCGTGTCTAATGTCATCGGCGTGCTGGGTGGGTTCGTGCTGGCGACGACGCGGCTGGGGTTCAACGCGGCCAACTATCTCGATCGGACGATGTCGTTTCTCAAGACCGATGACATCGTGTCGTCGCTGGTCAAGGCGGCGGTGTTCGGTTTCATCATCGCGCTGATGGGGTGCTACCACGGCTTCCATTCGAACGGCGGGGCCGAGGGCGTCGGCAAGGCGACGACGAGCGCGGTGGTCAGCGCGTTCATCCTCATCCTGCTGTCGAACCTGATCATCACCGTCGTCGTGTTCGGCAGCCGGTAAGCCGCGTGACGGCCAAAATCATCGTTCGCGACGTCCGCAAGCGGTTTGGCCGCAAGGTCGTTCTCGGCGGCGTCGACCTCGACATTGCGGCGGGCGAATCGCTCGTCGTCATCGGTGGTTCGGGGACCGGCAAGTCCGTCCTGATCAAGTCGATCCTCGGGCTGATACGCGTCGATTCGGGGAGCATCATCGTCGACGGCGTCGAGGTGACGGCGTTGCGCGGGGCCGCCCTTGCCGCGCACCAGGCCAAGTTCGGGATGCTGTTCCAGGGCGGAGCGCTGTTCGATTCGCTTCCCGTGTGGCGCAATGTCAGCTTCGCGCTGCCGCGTAGCGAGGGCGCGGCGCGGTTGAAGGCGGCGGCGATCGACAATCTTGCCCGTGTCGGCCTTGGCCCCGATGTCGCGGACCTGCGCCCGTCGGAACTTTCGGGCGGAATGCAAAAGCGCGTCGCCCTCGCCCGCGCCGTTGCCGCACGGCCGGAAATCATCTTCTTCGACGAGCCGACCACCGGGCTTGATCCAATCATGGCCGACGTCATCAACGACCTGATCGTCAGCCTGGTTCGCGACCTCAAGATCACCGCGCTGACGATCACCCATGACATGGCAAGCGCGCGCAAGATCGCCGACCGCATCGCGATGTTGTACGCGGGACGTATCGTGTGGCAGGGTCCCCGTGGAATGATCGACATTTCGGGCAATGCGTATGTCGACCAGTTCGTCCAGGGCCGTGCCGACGGCCCGATTGCCATCCCGGTGATCCCGGCATGAGCGGCGCGCTGAATGTCGTCGCCCACCTTGCCGGCATCGCCGCCGGGGACCGCGCCGCGCTTAAGCATCTTTATGATGCCACCTCGGCGAAGCTGTTTGGCATCATCCTGCGTATCTTGGCCGAAAGGAGCGAGGCCGAGGACGTGCTGCAGGAAGTTTACATTACCGTTTGGCGCAAAGCGGCCGAGTTCGACGCGACGCGCGCCAGTCCGATTACGTGGATGGCAACCATCGCGCGCAACCGCGCAATCGACCGTTTGCGCGCCCGCGGCAGCCGCCCGACGACGACGCTCGACCTTGCCACCGAAGTCGTCGAGCCATCGCCCGCCGCCGACGCGCTGATCGATACGGCAAACGACGCGCGCCGCGTGACTGCCGCGCTCGACCGACTCGATCCGCGCCACGCCGCGATCATCCGCTCCGCTTATTACGAAGGGCTGACCTATGAAGCACTGGCGGCGCGCGAGGGCATCCCGATCGGCACGTTGAAGAGCTGGGTCCGGCGCGGATTGATCCGAATGCGCGGGGAACTGGCGTGAGCAACGACATGCTGGCCGACATGGTCCCCGATGATGACGCCGTCGCCATCGACTTTGCCCTTGGGGCGTTGGACGGTCCGTCGCTACGTGCCGCCGAACTGCGCCTGCGCCGTGACCCCGAATTTGCCGCCGACGTCGCACGTTGGCAGGCTGACCTGTCCCCGCTGATCGACGCGGTCGCTCCGGTCGCGCCGCCGCCTACGATCTGGGCGAGCGTCGAGCGTGAGCTGTTCCGTGGCCTGGTCGCAGCCCCCGCCTCTTCCGCCATCGCGCGCGGCGTGGGTGCGGCGGTGAACTTGTGGCGCGGCCTCGCGTTCGGTGCGAGCTCGGTGGCGGCGGTGGCGATCGCGCTGCTTGTCGCCCGCCCGGCCACCCCCGTCGCCGAAGCACCACCCGCGCTGCTCGCGGCGTCGATAGCATCGACCGATGCGGCAAAGGCTATCCTCATCACTGCTACTTATGATCCGGCGCGTGGGGCGGTCATCCTGACGCCTTCGGCAAAGGACGCCAGCCACGGTCTGACCCCCGAACTATGGGTCATTGTTGGCAAAGACAAGCCGCTGTCCCTTGGTGTCATCGACCTCCACGATCCACAGGCGCACCGCATTCCGCAAGCCCTGCGGAGCAAGCTGACCGGCGGCGCAACACTGGCGATCAGCCTTGAACCCGCGGGTGGCTCCCCGACCGGACAGCCGACTGGACCCGTTGTCGCAGCAGGTACTCTGACGGTCATCTGACACGAAGGCGGCGCAACCATTGCGCCCTCACAATCGTATCACTCGCGTCCACCCCACCCGGACGTGTAAAACGGAGAATATTATGACGAACCTCAAGCGCGCGCTTGGCGCCGCCCTTGTCGCTGCTGCGGCTGCCGGTCTGTCGGTTGGTGCCAGTGCCGAGATGATGCATTCGAAGACCGTCATGGTCGGTGGAGCAGCCATGTACCCGACAAAGAACATCATCGAGAACGCCGTCAATTCCAAGGATCACACCACACTCGTCGCCGCCGTCAAGGCCGCCGGCCTTGTCGAAACACTCTCGGGTCCCGGTCCGTTCACCGTTTTCGCGCCGACCAACAAGGCGTTCGGCAAGCTTCCCGCCGGCACTGTCGACACGCTGGTCAAGCCCGAGAACAAGGCCACGCTGACCAAGATCCTGACTTATCACGTCGTCAGCGGCGCGATGGACTCCAAGGCAATCGCCAAGGCGATCAAGGCGGGCCACGGCACGGCGACGCTGACGACCGTCCAGGGTGAGCCGCTGACCGCCAAGATGATGGGCGGCAAGCTGATGCTGACCGACGCCAAGGGCGGCATGTCGATGGTCACGATCAAAGACGTCTATCAGTCGAACGGCGTGATCCACGTCGTCGACACGGTGCTGATGCCGTAATCATCACGTAGCGTTGTGTGTCGAGGGGCGGGGCAGCAATGCCTCGCCCCTTTTCGTTGAGCGGCCAGCGCAATGAATCGTATCGAACCCTTACCGCACTCGCGCGTTACTCTCCCGATGCCAACCACCTTCATTCCCGACCGCCGCAGCCGCGCCGTCGCCGCCGCTGGCGCGGTCGCGCTGCAGTTGCTCGTTGGCTGGGTCCTGATCACCGGCTTGTCGGGACATTTCGTCAAGACGCTGACCGACGACATCCGGGTATTCGACGTCGCGCCGCCGCCCCTTCCGAAGCCGCCGGTTGTCCCGGTAAAGGTCGCCGCGCGCCGCCCGGCAGGGGCCGCTGCGCCGCCGCACGCCCGCGCGACGCCAACTCCGGTTGTCGCCCCGATCCCCGTCATCCAGCTGCCGCCACTGCCGCCGCTCGTCATCGCCGCCCCGGTCGCCGCGCTGGGCACCGACAGTTCGTCCGGCGCGGCCACCGCCGGTCAGGGCACCGGCGCCGGCGGTCAGGGCGATGGGCGCGGTGCGGGGTCCGGCGGCGACGGCACCGGCGCTGGCGGTACCCCGGCGCGATTAATTCACGGCGCGATCACCGGCCGCGATTACCCGCCAGAGGCGCGCACCGCCGGGGTCGAGGGTGACCTGACGACGCGCTACGTTGTCGACACCCATGGGCGGATCGAACGCTGCTCGATCATTGCATCGAGCGGCAGCGACATTCTCGACGCGGCGACCTGCCGTTTTGCGATCGCGCGGTTTCGCTATGCTCCGGCGCGCGACGCCACGGGCCATCCGGTCACCGACACGATCGACGACGACCACCGCTGGCACATCGCGCCCGACGGCCCAGGCCAATAAATTGCCCGTGCCGCGATCGCTGGTGACTATCGACGCAGCGTGGTCCGCAACCAGCGCGCCATATCCGCCAACGGCTTATCTGCAATCGGCAACAGGGTGTCTTCTTGCGCCGACACGGCGGGCCCGAGTGAGTGACCCAACCCCGAATAAGTTAACAACGTCACACGCCGAAGCGCGTCGGGCCTCGTGGCAAAAGCCTCGGCCGCGGCGGGGTCGATCATCGAATCGTTGAGCCCCTGCATGATCAGCACGGGGGCGCTGGTCGCGGTAAATGCCGTCGCCAGACCCTTAAGTGCGCGAGCCGTCGATGCCACGCCGAGCCCGCTGTCGGGACCATCGGCATACCATGAGGCAATGATCGGATCGGCTTCGGCAAACGCGATCCGGCCATCGCCGTTCTTGTCGAGCAACGGATTGACCCGCTCTCCGGGCCGAAAGCCACGGAACATCCGAACGAAGATGTGGGCGAGATCGCCGCCCGGACCAGCATCGGCGCGCGCGATGGCATCGCCGTCGAGCGCGCCGCCGCTCGCGAAACGCATCAGATAGGGACGCCCGATACGGCCATATTGCGCCTGAGCGATGCTGGCTGACGACGCGACGACAGGAGCCATCAGGACCACCGCGGCGACCGACCGGTCGTGTGCCGCCACATCAACGGCGACAGTCGTCCCCTCGCTCCAGCCGATCAGCCCGACCGGGAGCGCCGCCAGCCCGGGCCGCGCGCGGGCCAAGGCGAGCGCGGCACGGGCATCGTCGGCGAAATCGACCCCGTTCAGCGCGTCGAATTTGGCCCGATCGACCGTCGTCGGCCCGGTAACGAAGCGTTTGTTATAGCGTAACGAGGCGAAACCCGCGCAAGCGAGCCGGTCGGCGACCTGGCGCATCGGCCGCGAGACGATCACGCCTCCCGCGCCTTCAATTGCGCCGTCCATGTCCGCGACGTCGGAACCCGGAAACAGAATGAGCAGGCCGAGCCGCGGCGTCGCGGACGGCGGCAGGACGATTTCCGCCGGGCTGACAAATCCGGGAAGCGCGACGCTTATCGCTTCGCGCTGCGGCACACAGGTCGTCGCCGCGAGCCGGGCGGAAAGCGTCCCCACAGCAAGGGCCGCGACAATGGAGCGAATGTCGATCATCCTGAAGTTATACTGCCCCGATCGATGCACCAACAATGCGACACGATCGTCGCGACGAGCGTTCGCAACCGCCCGTGCTTCGATAGGGGCAGCTGGAGCGGCACTTTCGTAAGGTAACAGCGACAGCGCGAATTGGGATGCTTGGGTTGCCACCAGCGATGCCCTCTACTCCGCCGCCATCAGCTCGCTCTCCGCTTCCGCCGCCTGCAACGCCCACATCTCGGCGTACACCCCTCCGCGGGCGAGGAGCGCGCCGTGCGTTCCGCGCTCGACGATGCGCCCTTCGGCCATGACCAGAATCTCGTCGGCGTCGGCGATCGTCGACAGGCGGTGAGCGATGACGAGCGTCGTCCGCCCGCGTCCGACGGCGCGCAGGCTATCCTGAATTTCCGCCTCGGTTCCCGAATCGAGGGCGCTCGTCGCTTCATCGAGGATCAGGATCGCCGGATCCTTTAGGATCGTGCGGGCGATGGCGACGCGTTGTTTCTCGCCGCCCGATAGCTTCAATCCGCGTTCACCGACGGTGGCGTTATACCCGTCGGGCAGGCCGACGATAAAATCGTGGATGGCCGCTTCCTTCGCCGCCGCCTCGATCTGCGCCTGGGTTGCGTTCGCCCGGCCATAGCCGATGTTATAGCCGATCGTGTCGTTGAACAGCACGGTGTCCTGCGGGACGATGCCGATCGCACGGCGCAGACTGTCCTGCGTCACGGCGCGCAGGTCTTGCCCGTCGATCGTCACGCTGCCCGATCCAATATCGTAAAAGCGGTACAGGATGCGGCTGAGGGTCGATTTGCCGGCCCCAGAATGGCCGACAACGGCAACCTTGCGCCCCGCTGGAATTGTGAATGACACATCGTGGAGGATCGCGCGGCGGGCGTCATAGGCAAAGTCGACATGGTCGAAACGCACGGCGCCGCCGGTGACGATCAACGGGCGCGCGTCGGGCGCGTCGGCGATCTCGGCTTCGGTATCGAGCAGCTTGAACATCGCCTCCATGTCGATCAGCCCCTGCTTGATCTCGCGGTAGACCATGCCAAGCATGTCGAGCGGGCGGAACAATTGCGTCAGTAGCGTCTGGATAAGGACGACGTCGCCCACAGCAAAGCGCCCGACGCTCCACCCCCACACCGAAAAGGCGAGCGCGCCGCCCATCATCAGATTGGTGATCGCCGACTGGCCGATGTTTAGCCACGACAGCGAATTCTGATTCTTGATCGCTGCCTCGGTCCACTGGTTCATGGCCGCGCCATAGCCCCTTGCTTCATGGGCCTCGGCGTTGAAATATTTGACCGTCTCGTAGTTGAGCAAGGCATCGACGGCGCGCGCGGTGGCCTTGTTGTCATGGGTCACCATCTCGCGGCGCAGCGCGTTGCGCCAGTTGGTTACCCTCTGGGTGAACCACACATAACCCGCCGACATGACGAGCGTCGCCACGACCAGCGCAACGCCGAATTTGACGCCAAAGATGATCGACGTCGCCGCGAGATCGAGAACGGTCGGGAAAATGTTGAACAGGATGAAGTACAGCATCGTGTCGATGCTTTTGGTCCCACGCTCGACGACGCGGGTCAGCGCGCCTGTCCGCCGCTCGAGATGGAAGCGGAGCGAGAGCTTGTGGATGTGGACGAAGACATCTTGGCTCAGGTGCCGCGCCGCCGTCTGACCCACCCGCTCGAACACGGCGTTGCGGACGTTGTCGAACAGTACCTGGCCGAAGCGCGCGATGGCATAGGAAACGACTAGTGCGACGGCGACGACGACAACCGGCGTGATCCGGCTGCCGGCGCTCATGCGCGTGATTGCGCCGGCCAGCGTAAACGACATCGCATATTTGACCGACAGACCGGCTGCGAGAAGCAGCATCGACCACAAGACGCGGTGGCGCAGCGCCGGCGCATCGGCGGGCCATAGATACGGCAGGAAGCGCCGCAGCGTTTTCAGATCGGGGTTGGCGTCAATGACGGCGTCGGAATCTCGCATATGGATCAAGATGGGGCGAAACAGCCGCGATCGCAATCGTCGTGACCGCACCGCCCGGCGATCATACCGCTACCTTGTTGGGGGAATTTCGCTCGAAATTCATTGAACAGCCACAACCGCAGGGTGTGCACGGGGAGCATCACGGCGGCGTCACCCGACGGTTCACGCCTCGACTGCCAAGACGCCGACTCGGAGACGCCAGTCGTCCCGCGAAAGTAGCGGAACGCGGCTAGTTTCGCACTTCGGGGCGCAGGATATACCGCCCCCCTTCGAACCCCGTGAACATCTGCGTGACCGCCGGATGCTGAACGGGCTCGGGCAGTTCCTCGTGCACAAGGTTCTGTTGGCTGACGTAAGCGACATAGGCACTCTCGTCGTTTTCAGCGAGAAGGTGATAGAAAGGTTGATCTTTTCGTGGGCGAACGCCCTCGGGAATGGCCTCCCACCACTCGTCGGAGTTGGCGAATTCAGGGTCGACGTCGAAGATCACGCCGCGAAACGGGAACAGGCGGTGGCGAACGACCTCGCCAATCCCGAAGCGGGCAGCGGCGGGGGTGACGACGCGATCAATCATGGCGGCCTCGGGAGTGAAACGTTATTACCCGACAACATATAGGATCGACGCCGGTTTCGTGAAGAGCATTGGCAAACCAACCCCGCCTCGTCTATACGCCCGCCTTCGACCGGCCCGACACGGCCACGCCCCTTACGGAGAGGTGCCAGAGTGGTCGATCGGGACGGTCTCGAAAACCGTTGTGGGTGCAAGCTCACCGTGGGTTCGAATCCCACCCTCTCCGCCACGGCATGATCCGAGGATGTCCGAGGACGTCCAGCCAGCGCTTTCCAATCGTCCAGCACGCTCTATAATTGCTCGCGCGACGTCCGAGGAGAGCCGAGGGCATCCGCATCGCTCTGGGGCATCTTGGGGCATCTTGGGATGGGGTAGGGCATTGATGCCGACGGACGCGCACTTCAGGAACGTCAGGCCAGGACCCAAGGACGTGCGGCTGGCCGACGGGGGCGGCCTCTACCTGTTCGTCACGACCAAAGGCTACCGGTCGTGGCGGCTCAAGTATCGCTTCGCCGGGAAGGAGGAACGGCTGATAATCGGCTCCTATCCCGAGGTTTCGCTCAAGGACGCGAGGGCGCGGCGCGACGCCGTCAGGGCGGACATCCGCGCGGGCCGGGATCCGAAGGCGGCCGCCGCCGCTGCCACGCCGGCCTCAGTCGGGGGTCCGACCTTCGAGCAGGTCGCCCGCGACTGGTTCGGCAGGCAGAAGAAGCGTTGGAAGCCGATCCACGCCGCCGACGTCATCGGCAGCTTCGAGAAGGACCTGTTCCCGCATATAGGGGCGACGCCGATCGGCGACCTCGACCCTCCCGCGATGCTGAAGGTCCTTCGCAGGGTCGAGGAGCGCGGGGCCATCGAGACGGCGGCGCGCATCAGGCAGCGCGCGGGGAAGGTCTTCCGCTACGCCATTGCCGAGGGGACGGTCAGGCAGAACCCCTGCGCGGGCCTCGACGAGGCGCTGGAGCCGGCGGCGCCCAAGCGGAGATGGCCCGCCATCGTAGTGATCGAGGAGCTGAGGACGATGGTGGCGAAGGTCGACGTCTCGACGTCGTCGCCGGTGACCCGGCTGGCGTCGCGCTTCCTCGGGCTCACCGCCCAACGACCGGGCATGGCCCGGGGGATGCCCTGGTCGGAGGTCGCAGGCGTCGACTGGAACGATCCTGCAGGTGCCGCGCCCGAGGCGATTTGGCGGGTGCCGGCCGCGCGGATGAAGCTCGACTCCCGGCTGGCCGGCGAAACGGCCTACGACCATCACGTTCCGCTCTCGCCCCAGGCGGTGGATATACTCTGAGCGGGAGAGCTCGAGCACCAGCATCTTGTTCAACCCGGGGATGGCGGTGAAGTCGAACGTGTCGAAGCTCTTTACCGCCGGGAACCGGGCGGCACGGATGCGGCGCTCGACCGTGCGTCGTTCGCGGTCGATCAGCTCGAGCTCGATCAGCCGCAGCAGGTAGCGCGGGTGGTCGACGCCGTCGCGGGCGCACTCGCGCGCGACCTTGTCGTACTCACGCAAAACCGTCGGTAGCTTCAGCTGCCGCAGGTGATGCGCCAGCAGCACCTGCGGCGTACCGCTCGTGGTACCGGTCGGCATCGTCTCGGCGGCGGTCATGCCGCCAGCACCGCATAGTCGGCGGCGCGCGTCGTCTCCACTGCCAGCCTGGGGAGATGCGGATAGGCCGCCAGATCGAGCCGCACGGGTCGCCGCTCGATGCGCGCCAGCGCGATCAGCTTGATCGCGTCGAAGCCGATCGCGCCGAGATGGATCGCCTCGGTCACGGCGAACGTCACGATATCCCGGGGCATCGCTTCCA
>JANYFA010000114.1 GCA_025362895.1 Sphingomonadaceae bacterium
TCGTCGACCTTCAGGCCGCCATCAACCGTTTCCTTGCCGACCACAACGAAAGCCCAAAACCCTTCGTCTGGACCGCTGATCCTGATAAAATCATCGCCGCGGTCAGACGCGGGCACCAAGTGTTAGATTCGATCCACTAGGAAGTCAGAAACAGAGCACTGGCGTAATTTAATTGCTTTCGCGCAAGCGGACGAGAAAAATACGCAATATTTCAGCGCGAACTTAGCGAACTTAGGGGGATTCCCACTCTACTGGGGGCATCGGACGAGCGGACGTGGCTCGCTGGTGTGGCCGCCATTGCTGCGGCTGCGGCAGCCAGGGGTGATCGCCCGTCAGCGCGGCGACGGTCTCGACCCGCCGGGGACTCCGCCAGATCGCGACCGCACCCGTCGTCCCCAGCGCGGTGCGGTCGAGCTTGAGCCAGCGCGGGCGGCACCACCCGGGCAGCCGGCGGTCGCTGACGACGATGTCGGCGGCGGCGCACGCGGGGGCGAACACCGGGCGCCCGATCCGGTCCTTCGACAGCGTCGCGAGCAGCCGCAGTGCGCTCGGCCCAGTTCCAATCCGCGCGACACAGGCATCGACCGTACAGTCGCCCGTCGGCAGATCGGCGATCGCGGCGTCGGCGGTCGCTGCCGTCACCCCACCCCAGACGTCACGGAGGAAGTCGCCGGTGCGTTCGCGCAGCAGCGCCATCCGCGGCCCCTCGGCGTCATAGGCATCGAGCAGGATGCCGACGTGGTGGCCGTCGGCGCTGACCAGCAGATCCGGGGGCCGCGCCGCGAGGGCAAGGATCGCCCCGGCGACAATCGGCACGACACCCCACCAGCGCGGGCGCGTTTGCTAGATGAACAGCCACAGCCCGCCGCCGACGAGCAGGGCATAGGCGCTGACCGGCATCAGCCCCAGGCGGATCACCGACCCCGGCCACGCCGCAACGGTATCGGCAAGCCAGATCAGCGCGTCCATCGATTTTCCGAGCAGCCAATAGACCGGGTGCGCAATGCCCAACGGGTCGAGAGCGAGCGCGACGACGAGGAGTGGCATGATGACGAAGCTCGTCCACGGAATGGCGATCAGGTTGGCCAGCACGCCGTAAGCCCCGGTCGCGTTGAAGTGGAACAGCGCGGTCGCCGACAGCAACGCCTCGGCGATTACGCCGGTCACGACCAGCCCGGCGACATGCTGGAGCGTCCGCGAGAGCCACGATGCATTCTGCCGAGGGGACGTCAGCCACCGTCCGACCTTCGAGTTGAACAGCGCGACAAGGCCCGTGACAGCGGCGAAGGTCAGCTGGAAACTGGGGCCGAGCAACGCCTCGGGGCGGATCGCGAGGATGACGAAGCCGCCGGCCGCGAGCAGCCGCAGCGACAGCGCCTCGCGCCCGAGGATGATGCCGAGCAGAACGACGACCGTACCGATGCATGACCGCACCGTCGGCACCTGAGCTCCGGCGAGGATGGTGTACGCGATCCCTGTCACCGCCGCCGCACCCGCCGCGATCGCCTTGACCGGCCAGCGCAGCGCAATCCACGGCGACAGGCACAACAGCGCGCGCGTCAGCCACATGGTCCCGCCGACGACGATCGCGATATGGACGCCGGAGATCGACAGCAGATGCGCCATCCCCGACCAGCGCATCGCGAGGTTGGTCGCGGTCGAGATTTGCCCCTGATCGCCGGTTACGAACGCCGCCGAAATCGCCCCCGCGTCGCCGGGCACCTGCGCCTCGATCCGCCGGGTCAGTCGGGCGCGGGCGGCGTCGAGCCACTCGCCGATGCCGTTGGGCGTCCCGGCGGTCCGGGTGATCACCGCCGTCCCGAGCGGATAGCCGGTCGCGCCGATCTGGCTGAACCATAATGTCCGGGCGAAGTCGTAGCCGCCGGGGAAACTCGGTCCCTGCGGCGGCAGCAGCATTGCGCGCACCCGGACGTGCGCTCCGGGTGCGAGGCCGGCGGGGACGGCGCTCGTCTTGAGGCTGAGGCGGACGTGGGGCGGCAGACCGGGATCGGCGGGAGCGAGGACGAAGCGTACCTGGCCCCGCCCCGATCGGACCTCGACGCTCTCGACCGTGCCGGCGACATCGCCCTCGTACCGGTCGCGCAGGACGGGGCTGGCGACGTCGTTCGATCGGTAGGCGGCGATGCCGAGTCCGAGAGCAGCCAGGACCCCGCCCCAAACCAACATCCGCCCGACGACGCCACGCAGCGCGACCCCCGCCCCGGCGACCGCCGCCGCTCCCGCGACGACCGCCAGCCGCTCACCCGCCCACGGCAGCATGAAGTACAAGACAATCCCCAGCCCGAATGCGGCGGGCGACCACAAGGGGATCTGGGCGCGTTCGGCGACGAGCCAGTCGTCGACCGAAGCCGCCGCCCCGCGCCACCAAGAGGACCGCGGCGGAGCGACGAGCGCCGCTGCGTCAGCGACCGATGCCACCCGCCCCCGTCAGCGCCCGACGGGCATTGCTCGCGCCCGTTCGCCATCCCCAAATGATCGCGCACATTAACGCCAGAACGAACGCGCCGAAGACGACGCGAGCCGCATCATGGAAGGCTTGATCGGTGAGCGGACCAAGACGATGCAGCAGGCTAGGCGGTAGGAGCAGGAACGACGGCAGCACCGCGACGAGAGTGTTAACCCAATGCCTTCGCCGCTCGGCACGCGACATCGGTAGAGGCGGCTCGATGATCGAGGGACGCCGCAATTGAACCCGGCTGGCCCCCGCTTGTTTGGCTGTGCTAGACACTGCGCGCCCTCCCCGCTCGCGATCATTGGACAAATCCCGCATGGGCGCAACGCCTCTCGCCGCCGACCCCACCGTCGTCACGCGCTTTGCGCCGTCACCGACGGGGTTCCTGCACATCGGCGGAGCACGGACGGCACTGTTCAACCTGCTGTACGCGCGGCACCATGGCGGCAAGTTCCTCCTCAGGATCGAGGATACCGACCGCGCACGCTCGACGCAGGCCGCCGTCGACGCGATCCTCGACGGGATGCGCTGGCTGGCGCTCGATTGGGACGGCGAACCGGTCATGCAGTTCGAGCGCGCCCCCCGCCACGCCGAGGTCGCCCATTCGCTACTGGCGAGCGGTCACGCCTATAAGTGCTTCGCCACCGCCGACGAGCTGGAGGCGATGCGGGCCGCCCAGCGCGCGGCGAAGGCCCCGATGCGCTACGACGGGCGGTGGCGTGACCGCGATCCCGCCGACGGCGGCGACGCGCCGTTCGTGGTCCGCTTCCGCGCTCCGGCGGACGGCAGCACGACGATCGCCGACCGCGTTCAGGGCGATGTCACTGTGGCCAATGCCGAGCTCGACGACATGGTCCTGCTCCGCTCCGATGGGTCACCGACGTACATGCTCGCTGTCGTCGTCGACGATCATGACATGGGCGTGACGCATGTCATCCGTGGCGACGACCACCTCAACAACGCCTTCCGCCAGCTGGCGATGATCAAGGCGCTCCAATGGCCCGAGCCAATCTACGCCCATATCCCCCTGATCCACGGCAGCGATGGGACAAAATTGTCCAAGCGCCACGGCGCGCTGGGGGTCGATGCCTATCGCGACACGTTGGGAATGCTGCCCGAGGCGGTCGATAACTACCTGCTCAAACTCGGCTGGGGTCACGGCGACGACGAATTCATCGACCGGGCGCAAGCGACAGCGTGGTTCGACCTCGGCGGCATCGGACGAGGTGCAGCGCGTTTCGACCTGAAGAAGCTCGAGCATGTCAACGGCCACTACCTGCGTCTTGCCGACGACGGCCGCCTCGTCGATCTGATTGTCCCGCACATCGCTGCCCTGCTCGGTCGTCCGCTCACCGACGTCGACCGCAGTGTGCTGCAACGCGGTATGAGCGAGCTCAAATTGCGCGCGACCGACCTCGACATGCTCGCAGCCTCCTCCTTGTTCTATCTTCGTCCCCGTCCGATCGCGATGGACGCAGGTGCACAAAAGCTGCTAGAGACTGATGGTGCAGTCTTGCTCGTCGCGGCGGTGCGGACGGCGCTGGCGGGGGTCGAATGGACCGCCGCGGCGATCGAGGCGGCGGTGCGCGATGTCGCCGATACGGCGGGCGTGAAGCTCGGCAAGGTCGCGCAGCCGTTGCGCGCGGCGGTGACAGGATCGGCGACGTCGCCGGGACTGTTCGAGGTACTGGAGTTGCTCGGGCGCGACGAGGCGCTCGGTCGGCTCGACGACATGACGCTTACCAAGGAACCCGTGGCATGACCGCAAACGCCCACCTCAGCATCGACGGCACCGACGGCGACTATCCGGTATTGGGCGGGTCGGTCGGTCCCGAAGTCGTCGACATCCGCAAGCTGTACGCCAACACCGGGCGCTTCACCTACGACCCCGGCTTCACCAGCACGGCGGCGTGCGAATCGAAAATCACCTACATCGACGGCGACGCCGGCATCCTGCTCCACCGCGGCTATCCGATCGATCAGCTCGCCGAGCAATCGAGCTTCATGGAAATGTCGTACCTGCTCCTCAACGGCGAGCTCCCATCGCCCGCAGAACACGCCGAGTTCACCCACCTGATCACCCGCCACACGATGGTTCACGAGCAGCTCGCCACCTTTTACCGGGGCTTTCGGCGCGACGCCCACCCGATGGCGATCATGTGCGGCGTCGTCGGTGCATTATCCGCGTTCTACCACGACTCGACCGACATCCACGATCCCAAGCAGCGCGTCATCGCCAGCCACCGGCTGATCGCAAAGATGCCGACACTGGCGGCGATGGCCTATAAATATGCGGTCGGTCAGCCGTTTCTCTATCCCGACAACTCATTGAGCTACACGGCTAATTTTCTGCGGATGACCTTCGGCGTCCCCGCCGAGCCCTATGTCGTCGACCCCGTCATCGAAAGCGCAATGGACAAGTTGTTCATGCTGATGGCCGACCACGAGCAGAATGCGTCGACCTCGACCGTTCGCCTCGCTGGCTCGTCGGGGGCGAACCCGTTCGCGTGCATCGCGGCGGGCATCGCCTGCCTGTGGGGTCCGGCGCACGGCGGGGCAAACGAGGCGGCGCTCAACATGCTCCACGAGATCGGCACGGTCGATCGCATTCCCGAGTTCATCGCCCGCGCCAAAGACAAGGACGACCCGTTCCGCCTGATGGGCTTTGGCCACCGCGTCTACAAAAGCTATGATCCGCGTGCCAAGGTCATGGCCGTTGCGGCGAAGGAGGTGCTCGACAAGCTCAAGCTGACCGACCCGATCTTCGACGTTGCCCTCGAACTCGAGCGGATCGCGTTGAGCGACCCGTATTTTATCGAGAAGAAGCTGTACCCCAACGTCGACTTTTATTCCGGCATCGTCATGGCGGCGATCGGCTTCCCGACGTCCATGTTCACCGTGTTGTTCGCTGTCGGGCGCACCGTCGGCTGGGTCGCGCAGTGGAACGAGATGATCGAGGATCACGACCAGAAGATCGGTCGTCCGCGCCAGCTATACACCGGACAAACCCGTCGCGACTACGTGGCCCTGGCGGCGCGCTGACCGGAGAGCGCTGGCTCCAACCTGACTGCCGGGCAGCTTCGGTTATCATTTAGGTTTGCTGCGACCAAGCATTGCCCCGGTGGGCGACGAGCCGAGGACGAAGCCAGGTCAGTCCGGCTCTAGAGCAACGCGATTTCGTTCGCGCCACGCGACTGCCGTGCGTCACCGCCCGCACGCGCCTATTCCGCCACCGCGCGAAAATGGTTCCGCCCAGACGCTTCCCCCTCTACGTTGGCTGCCAATTCGTTGGGGAGTTGCCGTGTCCGATCCGTTCCGTCCGTCGCGCCGACCGGCGGTCGTCATCCTGCTCGTCGCGCTCGCGTGGCTGGTCGCCGCCGCTGCCGTTACGCTGAGCGCGGGGGTCGATATCGGCGGGCTCGACGGGATGGCGCTCGGACGTTTCGTCGCCGGGCTGGCGCTGCGCCTTGCGCCGCCGCTCGCGGTAACGCTGGTCGCGCTGGAACTCGCCCGGCGCGCCGGGCGTGGCGATGCCGACGCCGTTGCCGAGCTTGAGGCGCGGACTTCCGCCGCCGCCGCCGCGGGTCAGGCGGTGCGCGATGGGCTACTCGACATCGATGCGACGCTAACCGCGATCGGCGGGCGGCTGACCGATCTGCGCGCGGCGACGGCGATCGAGGCACCGCGCCTTGTCGAGGCGGGCACAAGCATCGGCGCGCTGACGGCTTCGCTCGGGGCGACGGCGGCGACGACGGCGACGGCGGCGCGCGACCTCGCCGCCGTCGTGCCGCTGGCGCAACGCCACGCCGATGCGCTGGTCACGACCCTCGCCACGACCGGCGAGGCCGCGACGCGCCAACTCGGCGACATCGAGACGATGCTCGCCGGGGTGATGACCCGCCAGGCTGAGATTACCGCGCAGATCGTGGCGATTGAAGCAGCCACCACGGCGGCTGCGGCGGGGATCGACGCGCGAACGGCGACCCTCAATGCGGCCGTCGGTGATGCGCTGACACGCACGACGGCGGCGGTCGATCGGGTGCGCGACGCCGTCGACGCACAGGCAGCGACGATGGTCGCGAGCGTCGGCGCGGCGCAGACCGGCCTTGACGCGATCGGCGGCGCTACTGCGATTACAGTCAAGGCCCGGATCGACCATATCGTCGCCGCGACGCAGGCATTGGGGGCAAGCCTCACCGACCACGACGCCGCGACACACACACTGATCGCCACTGTCGAGCGCAGCTTCGCCGTACTCGACAAGCGCCTCGGTCACGCCACCGCGATGGGGTCGGCAACGCTCGACGGCTTTCACGCGCGGATGGCGGCAGTGCGCGACCTTGCCGACGGCGTTCCCGCGCGGCTCGATGCGGCGGTCGCGGGGTTGGACGCGGTCCATGCGGCGGCGGCGCGGCTTGCGCCGGCAGCGGCCGGCGCGGAGGATCTGCACCGCGCGCTCGCAGTCGCCGCCGCCCCAGCGACGGCAGTTGCCAACGACTTCGCCCGCGCGCGCGCCGACCTGACCGCGATCGAGGAAGCGGCGCACGGAACCGCGCTTGCCGCCGCGAATCAGCTGATCGAGGTGCTTGGGCGCATCCGCGAGGTCGCGGGCACAGCGACCGGAACGCTTCGCGACGCCCTCGCCGCCGTTGTCGCCGAGGCCGAGGCGGCGCTGACCGAGGCGGGCGCGCGGACGGCAACCGCCGCCTTCGCGGACCCGATCCGCCACGAGATCGCTGGACTGGAGGGGGCCGCCACCCTCGCCGCCGAGGCCGCGCAAGCCACCGCCGACCGCATCGCCGCGCGCCTGCTCGGGCTGACGCAGGTGGTGGCGACGGTGGAGAAGCGGCTCGCGGGGTAGCTCCCATTCCCTAGAGGGGACTGGTGACGCGCCCCAAAGCCGCGTTCAACCGCTCGCGGTCGAGCCCGCCCTCCCATGCCGAGACGACGATTGTCGCCACCGCGTTGCCGACGAAATTGGTCAGGCTGCGGCATTCGCTCATGAAGCGGTCGACGCCGAGGATCAGCGCCATGCCGGCGACCGGCACGTCGGGCACCACCGCGAGCGTTGCCGCCAGCGTGATGAACCCCGCCCCCGTCACCCCCGCCGCGCCC
>JANYFA010000024.1 GCA_025362895.1 Sphingomonadaceae bacterium
GCAGCAACTGAGCGACGCGCAGATCACCGAGTTGTTCGATCCGCCCACCGAGCAGCGAGAGCTGGTGCGCCACTACATCCTCTCTGATGCTGACCTCGCCGCCATCCGACGCTGCCGTGGCGATCACAACCGCCTCGGTTAATCGTCGCTATCCACAGTATGCGGCGCTGCGGGGAGGGGGCTCTATGCCACAATCCCGGTATGTCACCGTCGCGCGGGCATAAGGCCCATGCGTCCGCCCCATATCCCGGATGCCGACCCGCAAACGTGCCAACGCCGACCCCGCCGTGAGGCAGCGCCGGTGCATCGTCGCGAGATGTGGCCTTTAGCGACTTCGACCATCCCGAGGTTAGAAGGCGGCAGGGCAGGGGGTTCCCCCGCACGTAGCGGAGAAGGGAGCAATCCGGTTCTGGCCAATTTCGCTTCTGCGCGGGTGGCCAACATCGCTTTCTTCAGCTTGGCGAGGTTGTCAACCTTGGGCACGTTGGCCGGGGAGGGGACGAGGCGATTGAGGGGGCATCGTCTGGAAGTTCATGGGTTATCTCCTTCTTGGTTGATAAGGGAAGCAGCGCGCTGCTTCCCGGGGCCGCGTGAGCGGTGGGGTTGGAGGGGGAAAACAGGCTTCGCGGGGACCCGATACGAAACGAAATTGACCGCCTATCAGGGCAATTTCGTCTTCGTTTCGGGCGGAAGCCTGTTTGGGGGAGAGAAGGGGCAACGCCCCTCAGCCCCCGCTGAGGCCGCGTCTGCGGCCTTGAATCCCTTGCTTTCTGGCTTGCGCAAGGGATCGTTACCCGCAAGGGCCGAAACCCTGTCGCCCGAACCTTGGCTTACGGGGGAGGGGTTCGGGGCCTCGCCTAGAGCCCGGACAGCCCGGCTTCGGCGGGGGCGCCGTGAGCCTGTCGATAGCTAATGTAGATGTCCGCTTTTCGTAGCACATCATATGTCCGCTTTCTGTCGAGGTGGTGGGCCTGTGGGGTTGTGGGCGGCGGCTGTCTTCGCCGTCCACAAATCCACAGGCCGGGCGCGGGAACGCGCTCATGCGGCTGATCGGGTATGGATCGCCTGAGCCATCAGCATACCGTCCGCGGTGTAGTCGGCGAGCCGGCGCGGCCCGTGGAAGATGGCCAGCGTGCCGTCCGGGTATTCGTGGACGTTGACGCCCACGCGCACGAAATGCTGGCGATGATGCTGCTCGGGGATCTGCAGGCACAGCCCGTCAAACCGCACGCAATTGTCGTTGCCCACGATGCGCTCGTGCTTGGCGCACAGGATGTCGGCCAGCTCGCCGATGAACGGCACGAACGCGCTGCCCGCCTCGGCCGGAGCCACCGCGAATTGGGCGTTGTGCTCAGCCCGATACGTCTCGGCCAGAAAGCGGTTGGCCGCCTCGAGCGTGGTGAACCCCTTCAGACGTAAAAGTGGCGGCAGGCGCAGTTGCAGCGTGCCCCACAGCCGCTCCATGCGGCCCCGGCCTTGCGGTGAGTAGGACGCGATGTGGCCGATGCGCAGCTCGGCCAGCGCCCGGCCCACCTGGGTCAGGCGCGTCTTGTCGATCTTCTCGCCCGCCTTGGGTGTCCAGAAGTAATGGCTGCCCCGGTCGGTATACAGCGAGCAGAACAAACCCTTCGACGCGATCGTCTCGGCCAGCCCCCGCAGCGTCGAGGCCGTGCCCTCCTGTTCGACCAGGAACAGCGACGTTACCTCGCTGGTGGCATCGTCCATCGTGGCGATCAGGTCCAGCGCCGGATGACCGGACAGCCAGGCATGCGTCGAGCCGTCCTGGAAAAGCATCATCCCCGGCAGTGCCTTGCGCACCCGCTTCTTGCGGTGCACCGAGCGGCCTTTGGTGATCCCCACCAGGCCGCGCTTTTGCAGCAGGGCCTTGGTCCAGGTGTAGCTCAGCGTGAACGCCTGCTTCTCCGACCGCAGCGCCTCGTGGAAATGCTTGGTCGTGAAGTCGAAGTAGCGCGTGCGATACTGGTCCAGCACCCACTCGATCATATCAGCCGCAGCCCGCCGGCCCGACGCCTTGCCCCGCCGACGGTCGATCAGACCCTCAGCCCCCTCCGCCTCGTGCCGATCCCGCAAACGCCGGAAGTGCCGCTCGCTCATCCCCAGCAACTCCGCTGCCTTCAAGCAGCTTAGAGAGCCCCCTCGGTTGCGTCCGATCGCCTCGCCAATCCGCGCCATCCGAACCTCCG
Organism: Sphingomonadaceae bacterium; assembly: GCA_025362895.1. Lineage (GTDB taxonomy): Bacteria > Pseudomonadota > Alphaproteobacteria > Sphingomonadales > Sphingomonadaceae > Polymorphobacter_B. Next base: position 2,205 of record JANYFA010000024.1, read on the forward strand.
CGTGCATCAAATCCGCTCCGGATAAACCGGACAGATCGTCTGCTACGAAAACCGGACATATCGTTAGCTACCCACAGGGGCGCCGTGAGCCTTGCGTTTTATCGCACTTAGTGTTATAGTAATTGTGAGAATGCCCTCAGGGCTGACGGCGAGGGCCGATGCGGATATTCAAAAACAAGGCCTTCGTGCGCTTCGCCCGCAAGAGCCGGATGCCCGATGCGGACCTTCGCAAGGCCATCGAGGATGCGACACATGGGCTGATCGACGCCGATCTTGGCGGCGGCGTCATCAAGCAGCGGATTGCGCGCAAGGGCGGCGGCAAGTCGGGTGGGTTTCGGACGATCATCCTGTTTCGCATCGGCGCGCGGGCGTTTTTCGTCCACGGCTTTGCGAAGAACGAGAAAGACAATATCGAGGACGATGAATTGGCCGCGTTCAAACTCCTCGCCGCACAGATGCAAGGCTTGAGCGAAGCGGCGCTGGCCAAGGCGATTGAGAACGGAACACTGACGGAGGTGATGTGCGATGACTAAGCAATACCGCAGCCCGGTGATGGCCTCGATCCATGAGACGGCCGAAGGGCTGCACGCCGCTGGCGTGATGGACAAGCAGACCATGCGCAAGTTCGACGACGCCTGCTTGACGCCCGTGCGTCCGCTCTCGGCCGAGGAAATCCTCGCGCTGCGTGAGCGCGAGGGCGCCAGCCAGGCTGTGTTCGCGCGCTACCTGAACGTCACCACGGGCCTTATCAGCCAGTGGGAGCGGGGAGAGAAGCATCCGCAGGGCAGCTCGCTCAAGCTGCTGTCCCTCGTCGCCCGTCATGGGCTGGGAACGGTCGCGTAGGGCAGGGGAGGGATCAATGCAGATGACGAAGAGCTTCACAGACCTGGTGCAAGACCGTTTGGCCCGTGATCCCGATTTCGCAGCCGCTTTGGTGCGCGAATGCGCTCGGCACGCCCCGCCCGTCGCGGTCGATACCGAAAAAGCGTTCTTGTATAGCAACAGTACGCCGAGGCCACCACGAACGAGGTAACGCCGAGTGCAACTATCATACATCAAGATAAGGAACTTCCGATCGATCCGATCGCTCGATTTTCGCCTCGGCGGCAAC
>JANYFA010000026.1 GCA_025362895.1 Sphingomonadaceae bacterium
GCCGGCGGCCGCCGCGATGTCATCGGCGAGGTAGGGACAATCGTTGCTGTCCACGAGCTGGCCGTAGAAATTCGCGAAACGATTGGCCGAGGCGACGATGTCGGACGGGTTCACGATGCCCGAGAACGCGGTGGGGCTGACCACGCCGGGGTTGATGACGTCGAGCGAGTAGGTGGTCGCCGCCGGCGCGGCGCCCGGCGCGGTGCCTGTGCTCGGCACGCTGATGAAGGCCACCCGCGAGATGACGTTGCCCGCGACCAAAGCGGCCGAAGCGATGGCCCCGGCGGCGATGGTCTTCGTCGCCGCGATCGGCGGCCACTCCCCCGATGCGCCGAGCTGAGACACGGACACACCGTTCACCACGAATGTCTGCACCGCATCGGCCGGCGAGCCGGGCGTACCGTTGGGCACCCAGTACTGGAACTGACTGGCCTTGAGGTAGCCGGTGCCGAAGGTGGTGAGGCCGATCGTGCTGGCACCCACCGGCGTGCCGCCGAAGGAAGCGGCAAGGATCGAGGCAAGCGTGAGCGTCTGCCCGGACGCCGCCACCACGGGCACCGGCAGTTGCAGCGGGTTCGTGTTGACCGCCGGCTGATAGGTGATGTTCGTGCCGCCCGCGCCGTCGGCCCCAGCGACGAACGAGGCACCGCCATCGCCCGAGAACATCGTCAAGGCGCCCGCCAGCGCGCCGTTGTTGGTCAGGGTGAGCACACCGGTGCTGCTGTTATAGGCCGAGCCGTTGGCGATGACGCCGGTGATATCCACCACGTCGCCCGCGCCGAAGCCGTCCACCTGCGAGCTGAGCGCGAGGCCGGGCAGATTGGCGATGGTGAGCTTGGCGCCCGGACCCTGAAACAGAAAGAACGTGTTGGTTTCGGTGCCGGATGCGACGACCTGGGCGGCGCCTTGCAGGTCGATCAATCCGCTGCCGGCGCTGCTGGTCATCGTGGTGCCGGCCGCGATGGTGAGGTTGCCGCTGACGACGATGCCGCCATTGTTGTCGATCGTGCCAGCAGCGAGCACGAGACTGGCCTCAGTGCCGACCACGATGGCGCCGCTGCCCCCATTCACGAAGGTGGATGTGGCCCCGTCGCTCGCCGCCGTGATGGCCAGTGTCGAGAGCCGGCCCTCGATGCTGATCTCGCCCTGGTTGATCGCGGTGCCCACGCTGGCGAGCAGCGCGCTGGACTTGTCGCCTGCGATGCGCAGAGTGGTCTCTTGCCCCAGCGTGTCGTCGGTCACCTGCAAGGTGGTTGGCGCGGCGGCGGTGCCGCCCGATACGCGCAGTTCGAACGCCCCGACCGCCCCCTGGCTCGCGGCGTCGGCTGCCGAGAGCGTGAGCGTGCCCGAGGTCAGGCGCAGCGTATCCCCCGCGAGCGGCGCGCCCGCCGTGGCGGTGCCCGCGACATGCCACGCGTTCGCGGCATACAGGTCCGCGGTGCCGCCGTTGAAGTCCCGCGTGACCTTCGATGCCGTGACGAGCGTGCCATAGTAGCGGCTCGCCGACAGATGCAGCGTGGTGCCGACCGGGAGCGCCATGTTCAGCGTGTCGATGGCGGTGCCCTGATAGGCCAGGGTCACGACGCCGTTCGCATAGCCGTAGCCGTCGGCCACCACCGGCGCCACGACCATGTCGCCGGCGCGGAAGCCCGCGATGGCGCCGGAGAACGACACGGCGCTGAGCGGCGCGATGTTGAGAAAGCCGGTGGTGTCGGCGAATACGATGGTCTGCCCGGCCGCGATGGTACCCGACGCGTTCATTGCAGCGCCGGCCGACAGCACCACGGACCCGGTTCCGGCCAGCGTTCCGGAGTTAAGGTTGAGTGTGCCGCCGACGATCTGGATCGCGGTGTTGTTGGCGATGGTGAAGTCGTTGGCGCCGCCGCCTGTGTTTCCCGCGTTGATGTTGAGCGACGCGCCCGCCCCGACCGTGACCGGCGCACTTGCTGCCAGCGTCAGGCTGACCGTGGGCGCCGCGCCGTCCAGCGACAGCCCGGCGCCCACCGGCACGGCGATGGAGCCGGCGAAACTGTCGTTGCCGTTGACCGAAATCGTGGCGCTGCCGCCATCGGTGATGGCGAAGCCCGCGCCGAAGCTGATCCCGCCTGCCTGCAAGGTGGCGCGCGACGCGCCGCCAAGCGTCAACGCGATCGCGTTCAACGTCGGGGGATCGCTGGCGGCGAGGCTGATCGTGCCCACGCTGACGATGGCGACGTCACCTGGCTGCGGCGCGCCCGCCGGGCTCCAGTTCGGGCCGTAGTACCAGTCCTTGCTGATGTTCCCGCTGGGCGACGTCCAGTTACGCGTGGCCATGGCGAGACTCTCTTTCTACGGCATCGCCAGGACCTTAGCGCAATGATCGGCAAGCCGCACAGAGCGTCGCGATGTATTCTCTATCGACGCCATGGTCGCTCCTGTAGCGCCGTGAAAAGGCCGCCATGCCGAAGCCGTTCCGTGCCAAGATGCCCGCTGCCTCGACGACCCGACAGCGGAACCGGCGATACGTTGGGGGCACAAAGGGAGCATCATTCCCGTGCGCGGACGCGCACCAAGGCGCCGCATGCGTCATCGTCCAGCCACAGCGGAGAAGCCAGCCGTGAAAGCCATTCTTTTGATCGCCCTTGCCGGATTTTGCGCGGCCCTCGCCGGACCGGTCCCGGCGCAGACCGGCGGCCGGGGCGCGCCGACCCTGCCGCCGCCCGAGAAGGTCCGCTCGTTGCACATTGCCGGGCACAACCAACTCGGCCTGCTGCAATATTGCCGGCAGCGTGGCCTGATTTCGGATGAAGCGGTGGAGCGACAACGCCGTCTCCTGGCCGCCTTGCCTCCCGCGCCGGATGGGGAACTCGGTGCCGCCGAGGAGGTGGCGGGCCGCGACGGCCTCATTGCGTTCGACGGCAACCGGGCTTCGTTCGCCGTCGATGCAGCGGCCCAGGGAATTTCGCTGGCCTATAATTGCCAACAAATCGCCCTCAGGGTCGCGGCACAAGCAGAAAGCCGAAGATAGGCAAACCGTTATACGCATCACGGTCCCGCCTGCCGCATCAAGCCGGTCCGTGCGGGATCGCGCCAAAGAGCGCGGCCGCTTATCCAGTCGGAATTTTCCATCCCGCCATAAAATCCAGAAACTCAGGTCGATCTCGTTCGTTACGCCGACTGGAAAATTATGGAGGCTCCGATGGGACGTGGAATTCTGCTTTGGATGCTCGGTATCCCCATTCCGATCATCATCCTTCTCGCCCTGATCTGGCACTGACCGATGAACACGCTCGCGCCAAACGGACTCGGTGGCACGGCCCCCGTCGCTAACGAGTCGCCGCACTCGGCCGTTAGCTGGGCCGCGATCCTCGCCGGGACCTCGGTTGCCCTGGCAACAACTCTCGTGCTCGTGACGCTCGGGGCGGGCCTTGGCCTGACCTCGATCTCGCTTTGGCCGAATTCCGGCGCGTCGGTCGCGAC
>JANYFA010000039.1 GCA_025362895.1 Sphingomonadaceae bacterium
CGATGGCCCGAAACGTTGATGACGTCATCGGAGCGACCGTGGAGCGAAAAGCCTTCATCGGCGTGGCGCACGGCAAAATCGCCCTGCGTATAGGCCCAAACGCCATTCCAGCGCCGCCAGTAATTGCTGTCCCAACGCTCGCCATCGCCCTTCCAGCCCGCGGCAACGCTGCCGTTGGCGACGGTGAAATGCTCCGGATCGCCCCAGACGGTGCGGGCGAGATACGGGTATGGCGCGGCGATGATGATTTCGCCCTTTTCACCGACATCCGCGCGACGCCAGTTGACGCCCTCACCCTTCGCCCGCGTCAGCAATGCCGTGCCATCGGCGGTACCAGTTTCGTCCTCTACCCACACATCGCCGACGATCCACGGCAGCGGGAAGGTGCGCGCATCGGCGGCCAGCGGGAAATCGCCATTGCCATAGAAATGCGTCCAGGCGATGCCGCCGTGCTCGGTCGCCCAATAGCTGTTGATATACTGCGGCGTGATGTTCGCCATGCCGAACGCCTGGACGGTGGGGCTGGTCGGTTCGGCGCAGAAGGTCGCCACGCGCAGGCCGTTGAGGTCGAACTTGCCGATGTCGGTGAGGTTCTGCGCGTCGGACATGACGAATTTAAGGAACGTGACCCCCGCCTTGAAGATCGTCACGCCGTGGCGTTCAATGCTCGCGGCGAAGCGGCCCGCATGGGGGAAGACCGGCGCGCCTTCGCACATCACGGTGGTGACCCGGCAGGTCAGCGCGGCGGAGAACATATAGCTTTGGCCGGTGATCCAGCCGGGGTCGGCGACGACGTACATGACATCACCGGGTCGCGCGTCGAACGCGACCGCCATCGTGCTCGCCACCCCGGCGGTATAGCCCCCGTGGACGTGGACGACGCCTTTCGGCTTGCCGGTCGACCCGCTCGTATAAATGACGAACATCGGGAATTCGGCGTCGAGCGGCGCGCAGGGGGCAAGGCTCCAGATCGCACGGACGAACGCCTCCGCCGGCAGCGCAAGCAGCGCTGCCTCGTCGGCGACGCCGGCGGCTTGGCATAACTTGGCTGACGCCGCGTCGGTCAGGTCGTGGCTCCACACGTCGCGCTCGCTGCGCCAGATCAGGTCGGGCTGTGGTGCGTGGCGGCAGACGATGACATGGTCGACGCGCGGCGGCGTGGCGACCAGCGCTTCGGCCACCGCTATGCGGACCTTGGCGGCGGCGGCGGCGTCGAGCGTTCCGGCCTTGCCCGAATCCGCTTTGCTTAACTCGGCGAGCGCCCGTCCGACGCCGCGCATGACATCGCTACGTTCGACCGTCGTCTCGCCCGCGAGGGTCGCGGCGACGGCGGCGTCGATGGCCGATACCGCTTCGGCGGCGAGATCGAGGCTGGCGAGGCGTTCCGACACGATCCGTTTGGCGGCGGCCACGGGCGTATAATTGTCGAGGGCGGGGTCGGTGTAGGCCGTCTTGAACGCGAACACCTGTGCGTTGCGATAGCCGCCGTCGGCGGTGATGACGACGCGGGCGCCGGCGTCGTCGATGCGGTCGCTAAGCGTCTTGTCGCTGAAGCCGCCGAAGACCGGCGTGTAGATGATGCCGCGCCGCTTGGCGGCTTCCGTCCAGTACAGCTGCGCCGGGATCGACGGCATATTGAGCGCGATGCGGTCGCCCGCCTTCAGCCCGAGCCCGTCGAGGGCGATCGCGCACTTAGCCGTTTCGAGGAGGAGCTTCCGGCGCGATACCTTGTACGTGTCGACCGGCGCGCCGCGCCCGTTGTCGGCCGCCATGTCCCAGCGGTCGCCTTCGAAGATCAGCGCCGCTTCGTCGCCGTGCCCGGTGAGGACGTGAACGTCGACCTCGGCGAAACAGCCGTTCGTCCGCCCGCCGCTGAACCATTTGAAGAATGGGGCATCGCTTGCGTCGAAAGCGGTCGTCCACGGGGTGAAGTCGGTGGGCAGGTCGGGGTCGATAGCGGCGGCGGTGGCGGCGTCCCAGCCGCGCCATTGCCCATCCTCGAACCGCAGCCACGCGCCGTGCGACCCGATGTCGCGGACGAACCACGGCAGTTTGCGCGCGGCGTCGGCGTGAAACGCGCCGGGGTCGGCGAGAACGGCGGCGCGCATCGCCGACCAATCGGCTTGGGTCCGAATCGGATTCATCGTGGCGACGGGATGCCGCGACTCGGCCACGTCGATTTCGGCATTGGCGACGGTCACTCAGCATCCCTGATTATTATATTATGTCGTCTAGACGCCACCAATAAACATAACATTACCGGAAGCAAGGTAATGCTGACATGCCCGGCAGGGCAACGACAAGCAAAAAAGGGGCGGGGACCGCGGTCCCCGCCCTTAAGCAACGCCACTGGCGACGCGAAGTTTACGCGGCGACGACCGACGGGCGGCGGCGGCGAGCGCTGATGCCGACGAGACCGAAGCCAGCGAGTAACAGCCCCCACGTCGCGGGCTCGGGAACCGCGCCCGCGCCGGTGAACGACTTGGGGTTGAGATCGATGCTGGTGCCGGTGCCCTTCGTCAGGAAGTGGCCGACGGTGTGGTTATCCGATTCATATCCGCCACGCTCCGGGGTTTCCTGGAAGACAACCTTGTCGAAGCTGCCGCCGTCGTTGAAGAAGTTGAGGAAGATGTACGGCTCGCCGCTATTCTGACCGGCAAAATTATTGTTCGGGTTGCCGTAATATTTTTTGGCGTCGCCGTCCTTTTTGACAGCCTTCAAGACATCGGTTGGGTCGAACGTGAACAGTGCCTTGTCGTTGCTGTAGAAAGTAACGCGGTTGCCCTGATCGAGGGCCGACAGCCAGTAGCCGAAATAGTTCACGCCACCCTTGATGGACGAATACAGATCAAGCGAGTAGCCCTTTTCCGAGAAGGTTACGGCGTAATTGCCTTTGCCACCCGCGCCGCCATACTTGTCGGCCTCGTGGATCCGGACGTTGCTGTAAACGCCAGTGATTTCGCCACTCGTGCCGAATGCGGTCTTGAACGTCGTCTGGTTAACGACTTCGAGCTTGTCGAACGTCTCGACGCCACCGACCGAAAAAGTCGCCGTCGTGTTCTGCAGACCCGGCTTCTCGGTTTCGTAACGGACGTCGAACGGAACGCCGGCACTGGCGGCGGCGGCGACGGTGAGCGCAGCGGCGGTCGCGGCAAGGCGGAGAGAATTGATCATTAGCGAGAAGCCCCATTTCGCGCTGCTGCCCCATGCCGCCGCGCTCCAATAGTTAACGCTTCTATAACTTCTCTTTGGGCAATGCAAGAGAAATTATAGTTACGTTAACTAATTAAATTGAGGCAGCAATTCCGTGCAGTCGAAGGGCACGGAAATCGACTGCGAACCATGTGCGAACGGGTCTTCAAGCGACGAGATCCTTCAGAGCGGCAGAGTGCCGGGCGTCACTTTCCCAGCGCCGCTGCGACGATCGGGGTTATCCGCCGGACGATGACCGCGACGCCCGCCTTGGTCGGATGCAGTCCGTCATCGAGCTGGAGCCCCGGTGCCCCGACGACGCCCGCCATGAAGAACGGATAGAGCGCCGCGCCGTGCGTCTTGGCCAGCGCGGCATACATCGCGTTGAATTCGGTCGCATAAACCCGTCCGAGGTTCGGTGAGGCGTACATGCCGGCGAGCACGACGCGAATGTGGCGGCGATCGAATTCCGTCAGGATCGCGTCGAGGTTCGCCTTCGCCGCCGCCACCGGCTGCCCGCGCAGCATATCGTTCGCGCCAAGCTCGACGATGGCGAGGTCGGGTTTCACCTTGAGGCCGGTCAAGACCCATGCCAGCCGTGCCCGACCCGCCGCTGTCGTGTCGCCCGAAACGCCGCCGTTATGGACGGTCGCCGCTACGCCCCTGGCGCGCAAGGCAGCCTGCAATTGCGGGACGAAGCCGTCACCGGGGGGCAGCCGGTACCCCGCCGTCAACGAATCGCCGAAAGCGAGGACCAGCTTCGCCGGGGCGGCGGTCGCCGTGCCCGTCATGAAGGTCGCTGCCATCAGCACCGCGCCGCACAGGTGGTAAACTGCCCGTCGTCTGCCATATCGTATCTGCATTACTCGCTCCTCGGGAATTCCATGGCCGACCCTATCGCCATCGCCGCGCGCGATGTCACCCTGCGCCTCGGGCGTGGCGACGCCGCCGTCGACGTTCTGCGCGGGGTTAACCTCGACGTCGCGGCGGGGGAGCACCTCGCGATCCTCGGGCCATCGGGGTCGGGCAAATCGTCGCTGATGGCGGTGCTGAGCGGATTGGAGCGGGCGACATCGGGGTCGGTCCGCGTTGCCGGGGCGGATTTCTCGGCGCTGGACGAGGACGGGCTGGCGCGGGCGCGGCGCGGACGCATCGGCATCGTGTTGCAGGCGTTCCACCTCATCCCGACGATGACCGCGATCGAGAATGTCGCCGTGCCGCTCGAACTCGCCGGGCGGCGCGATGCCCGCGCGGCGGCGGAAAGAGAGTTGATCGCTGTCGGCCTCGGCCACCGCCTTGGCCACTATCCCGGCCAGTTGTCGGGTGGCGAGCAACAGCGCGTCGGCATCGCCCGCGCCACCGCCTGTCGCCCCGCCATCCTGTTCGCCGACGAACCGACCGGCAACCTCGACGCCACGACCGGCGCGGCCATCGTCGACCTGCTGTTCGTGCAGGCGGCGGAGACGGGGACGACGCTGGTGTTGATCACCCACGACACGACGCTGGCGGCGCGCTGCGGGCGGGTGATCGAGATGCGCGACGGACGGATTGTCGCCGCCGCCGGGGGCGTATGACCGCGCTCCGTCTCGCCTTGCGCGAGCTTCGCGGCGGATTGAGCGGATTGCGCCTGCTCGCGATCTGCCTCGTCCTCGGCGTCGCGGCGCTGGCGGGGGTCGGCAGCCTGAGTGCGGCGATCGACCATGGCCTCGCCGAGAATGGGCAGATTATTCTCGGCGGCGATCTCGCCGGGACATTGACCCAGCGCCGCGCAACCGGCCCCGAACGCGCCGCGCTGGCACGGCTCGGTCGGATCGCGGAGGTCGTTCGCCTCCGCGCGATGGTCGGCGCGGGCGATGACCGGGTGCTCGCCGAGGTCAAGGCGGTCGACGCGGCCTATCCGTTATACGGCGCGCTGACGCTGGCGAACGGAGCGCGGTTGACGGTGGGCAGCGTCGCGATCGACCCGGCGCTGGCCGGGCGAGTCCACGGCGGACGGCTTACGGTCGGGGCGGCGACCTTCCGCGTCGCGGGAGTAATCGCCACCGAACCCGACGCGACCGGAGACGGCTTCGGCTTCGGTCCACGCCTGTTGCTGCGAAGCGCCGACCTGCCGGCAACGGGGCTGCTCGAACCCGGCAGCCTGTTTCGCGCGAGTTACCGCGTGCAACTGCCCCCGCGCGTCTCACCCGACACCGCAGCGCGCGCCCTCAAGGCCGCCGTCCCCGCGACCAGTTGGGCGGTGACCGACCGGCGCAATAGCGCCCCGGGAACCCGCCAGTTCATCGACCGCCTCGGCCAGTTCCTGACGCTCGTCGGGCTGACCGCGCTCGTCGTCGCCGGGGTCGGGGTGGGTAACGGCGTCACCGCCTATCTCGCGGCGAAGTCGACGACGATCGCGGCCCTCAAGGCGATGGGGGCGGGGTCGCGCACGATCTTCGCGAGCTATGGCCTCCAGATCGGGTTGGTGGCGCTGGTCGCCGTCGCGATCGGTGCGGCGGTCGGCGCGACGGTGCCGTGGGTGATCGTCGCAGCCGCCGGTGACGCCCTGCCGGTCCCTCCGGCGCTCGGGCTGTACCCGCTGCCGCTGGTAACGGCGTGCGCCTATGGCCTGCTGATCGCAGCTGGGTTCGCGGTCATCCCCCTCGTCCGCGCGCGTGATCTGCCCGCCGCGCGGCTCCTGCGCGACACTGCCGAACCGCCGCGCTGGCCGGGGTTCGGTGCGGTCGCACTGGTGTTGGCAGCGGCGGGAGGAGTCACCGCGCTCGCGGTCGGTCAGGCCGATGATCCCGTCTTTGCCGCCGTCTTCATCGCGGCCGCAATCGCCTTGCTCGGGGTCCTGACGGCGCTGGCGGCGGCGATCGGCTGGCTGGCGGCGCGCGCGCCCCGCCCGCGCGGCGTCCTGGTCCGTCTCGCCCTCGCCAATCTCCACCGCCCCGGCGCGCTGACGCGGCAGCTCGTCGTCGCGCTCGGCCTCGGGCTGACGCTGTTCGCGACGCTCAGCGTGATCGAAACCAACCTCAGCCGCCAGCTGGCCGATGCCGTTCCCGCGCGTGCACCCAGCTTCTTTGCGATCGACATTCCGACCGACGGCCTCCCCGCTTTCACCCGCGACGTTCCGGCTGGGGCGACCTTGCGGACGGTGCCGTCGCTGCGCGGGCCGGTGACGGCGGTCAACGGCGTCCCCGTCGCGCGGCTCAAGGTTGCCGACGGCGCGTGGATCCTGCGCGGCGACCGGGGGCTGAGTTACGCCGCCACGTTCCCTGAACATAACACGCTGACGGCGGGTAAATGGTGGCCGGCTGATTATGCCGGGCCGGCGCTGGTATCGATCGACCAGGACGCCGCCACGGCGCTTGGCCTGCACATCGGCGACACGCTGACGATCGGGGTACTGGGCGTCGACATCACCGCGCGGATCGCAAACTTTCGCAAGATCGATTGGCGGTCGTTCGGCTTCAACTTCGCGATCCTGTTCGCCCCGGGCACGCTCGAGGGCGCGCCGCACAGCTGGATGGCGACCGTCGCGCTGCGGCCCAATCAGGAGCGAGCCTTCGCCGCCGCCGTCGGGCGCGACCTGCCGACGGCATCGCTGGTGCGCGTCAAGGACGTCATCGGCCAGGTCGCGGCACTGTTCGGGCAGCTCGCCACGGCGGTGCGGGCGGCGGCGGGGGTCACGGTTGCGGCTGGCATCGCTGTGTTGATCGGTGCGCTCGCCGCGAGCCGCCGCGCGCGGACGTATGATGCGGTAATGCTCAGGGTGCTCGGCGCGACGCGCACACAGGTCGCGGTGGCGACGTTGCTCGAATATGGCGTGCTCGCCGGCGTCGTCGCCGGGTTGGCACTGGCGCTGGGAACGGCGGCGGGGTGGTACGTCGTGACGCGGACGCTCGCGCTCGAATGGGCTCCGGCGTGGGGGCCGGTCGTGGCGACGGTCGGCATCGGTGCGGGCGTGACCGTGCTGCTCGGGCTGGCGGGGTCGTGGGCGGCGCTGTCGGCGCGCCCGAACGCGGTGCTGCGGACGCTGTGAGCGCTGGAAATTGATGCTTTCCTACAGGGGCTTAACCTGCCTAGGTTTTGGCGCGATGATGACCTCCGCGCCCTCTTCGAACCGCTCCGGCACCGGCGGGCGTTCGCGGGGTACCCGGCGGGGGGTCGCGTACCGCCAACTTCGTCAACTTTGGAATATTGTTGCGCGACACTCGAGTCGCATGCGGCGCCGGGACGCCGCTTGAATCCGCCCGGCAATGCGCCGATATTGCGTCTTGAGCCGGCGGCTTATCGTCGGCGAAGGAGATCAGTGATGGCCAACCCGTTCGACCCTCGCGCTGCTTACGCCGCGCCGGTCGCCGCGCCTGCGACATTCGACGCCGGGCTGCGGAGCTATATGCTGTCGGTCTACAACACGATGGCGAGTGGCGTCTTGCTCACCGGCATCGTTGCGCTGTTCATGGCGCGCGGCGGGGCCAATAGCATCGCGGCGCAGATTTTCCTCCAGCCCGGCTTCCTCAAATACGTTATTATGCTTGCTCCGCTCGGCATGGTGATCTGGCTCAACGCCGGGATTAGCCGGATGTCGGAATCGGCAGTCAAGGCGCTGTTCTGGGTCTTCGCCGCCGTGATGGGGGCGTCGCTGTCGACGATTTTCCTGCGCTACACCGGCGGGTCGATCGCCGCGACGTTCTTTGCGACCTCGGCATCGTTCGCGTCGCTCAGCCTGTACGGCTACACGACGAAGCGCGACCTTGGCGGCGTTGGCAAGTTCCTGTTGATGGGCCTCGTTGGCCTCGTGGTCGCGTCGATCGCCAACATCTTCCTGCACTCGGGGGCGCTCGATCTCATCGTCTCGGTCATCGGCGTCTTCATCTTCGCCGGTCTGACGGTCTATGACACGCAGAAGATCCGGCAGATGTACGATGTCGTCGCGGGCACCGACATGGCGGGCAAGTCGATCGTGATGGGCGCGCTGACGCTGTATCTCGACTTCATCAACCTGTTCCTGTTCATGCTCCGCTTCATGGGTGGTGGCCGCAGCAACTAAAGCCTTCGGGTTACGCAAATAAGAGGGCCTCGTCGGCGACGGCGGGGCCCTTTCTGTTGGGGACTGCCACATGGAAATCGCATTCATCGGCCTCGGTAACATGGGATTGGGCATGGCGGCGAACCTTGCCAAGGCGAGACACGGCGTCCGCGCCTTCGACCTCGACGCCGCCGCTGTCGCCCGCGCCGTCGCGGCGGGATGCGTGGCCAAGGCGAGCGTCGCCGACGCGGTCGCCGGGACCGACGCCGTCGTGACGATGCTTCCGGCCGGTCATCATGTCCACGCGGTTTACGCCGACGTCTTCGCGGCAGCCAGCGCCGGAACACTCCTGATCGACGCCTCGACGATCGACGTCGTTACCGCCCAGGCGGTCGCCGCCGATGCCGCCACACGGGGCTTAAGCATGGTCGACGCGCCGGTGTCGGGCGGGACGACGGCGGCGGATGCAGGGACGCTGACGTTCATGGTCGGAGGAGGGGCAGAGGCGTTTGCTCGTGCGCAGCCGATCCTCGCGCTGATGGGCAAGGCGGTGATCCACGCCGGGACGGTGGGGATGGGGCAGGCGGCGAAGCTGTGCAACAACATGCTGCTCGGCATCCACATGGCCGGGACGTGCGAGGCGTTCGTGCTGGCGCAGCGCCTCGGCCTCGACGCGCAGACCTTCTTCGACATCAGCAGCAAGGCATCGGGCCAGAACTGGTCGATGACCAGCTACTGCCCCGTGCCCGGCCCCGTGCCGGGCGCACCGTCCAACCGGGGGTATGCGGGAGGCTTCGCGAGCGCGCTGATGCTCAAGGACCTCAAACTCGCGCTGGCGGCAGCGAGCGACAGCGGCACCCCGGTCGCGATGGGGGCAGCGGCGGAAAGCCTCTACGCGCTGTTCGCCGGACTCGGCGGGGCGGGGACGGATTTCTCGGGGCTGATCAAGCTGATCGACGGGAGCTGGGAACGCTAATACCAAGTCTCTTGGAGGCTGACTTAACGCGAGGGATTCCCAAAGCGGCCATGATCTGATTTAACATTGCAGGCTGTGGGAGGCGTGCGATGGCGTCAGCGGTTGTGCTGAGGGACGATTTTGACGGGGTTGCTCTTCGAAGGCTGGCGCGTTTGAGTGGCGACGCGAACCAGGTTCGGCGGTTGCTGGCGCTGGCGATGATT
>JANYFA010000042.1 GCA_025362895.1 Sphingomonadaceae bacterium
ATCGCCCACGAACTCGGCCACATCGCGGGCGGGCATAATGTCCGCTCCGGCGAGGCGATTGGGCGCGCCAACCATATCTCGATCCTGTCGCTGATCGCCGCCGTCGGCCTCGCCGCCCTCGGCGCGCCCGAGGCAGGCCTCGCCGCGCTCGGCTTTGGGGTGTCCGCCGCGCAAGCCGGGGTCCTGTCGTACAGCCGCGACCAGGAAAGTAGCGCCGACCTCGCCGGTGCCTCATACCTTGCCAAGGCAGAACTGTCGGGCAAGGGAAGTATCGGCTTTTTCAACCGCTTGCAGGGTCTCGAATACCGCGCCGGGTTGCCGCAGAAGAACAATTACGGACGTACCCACCCGCTCGACGGCGAGCGCATCGCCGTGCTCGACGCCGTCTACCGCGCGTCACCCGCGTGGACCGCGCCCCCCGACCCGGCGCTCGACGCGCGTTTCCAGCGGGTGAAGGCCAAGCTCGTTGGCTTCGTCGAGGACGCGCCCCGCGCCTTCCAGCTCTACCCCGCAAGCCTGACGAGCGACCCGGCGCGCTACGCCCACGCTTATGCCTATCACAAGGAAGCCAGCCCTGACGCCGCGCTCGGCGAGGTCGATGCCCTGTTGGCGCGCCACCCGGGCGACCCATATTTCCTCGAGCTCAAGGGCCAGATCCTGCTCGAAAGCGGCCAGGCGAAGGCGTCGCTGCCCGTCCTGCGCGCGGCCGTCGCCGCGGCACCGCGTGCACCGCTGATCGCGACCCTCCTCGGCCATGCGCTCCTGTCGACCGACGATCCCGGCGATTTCGCCGAGGCCAGGCCGCTGTTGCGGCAGGCGGTCGCCGCCGACCGCGAGAACCCGTTTGCATGGTACGAACTCGGCGTCGTCTATGACCACGAGGGCGACACCGCGCGCGCGGCGCTGGCCACTGCCGAGCGGTACGACCTCGACGGCGACCCCAAGCGAGCGGCGATGAGCGCAAAGATCGCCCTTGCCGGGCTGCCGGTCGGGAGCCGTGACTGGCTCCGCGCCGACGACATCGCACAGGTCGAGCAGAACGAACTGGCCAGAAAGAAACATCGATGATCAAGGGCTTACCGAATCTGGCCGTCGCACTCGCCATTCTCCTGACAGCCAGCGGCTGTGGTGGGCAGAAGGTCGCGGTGACCGATAAGGAAGCCATCGAGCGCGTCGTCCACGACTATATCCTCGCCCACCCCGAGATCATCCCGGAGGCGATGGCGGGGATGCAGTCGCGCGACGTCGCCCGAGAGCTCCGCATCAACCGCGTCGAGGTCGAGACACCGTTTCCCGGCACGGTCGCTGGCAACCCCAACGGCGACGTTACCATCGTCGAGTTCTTCGATTATGCCTGCCCCTATTGCCGGGTCGCACACAACGATCTCAAGCGATTGATCGCCGCCGACCCGAAATTGCGCGTCGTCTATCGCGACTTTCCCGTTTTATCCGAAGGTTCGGGCGAGGCCGCGATGGCGGCGTTGTCGGCGGCGAAGCAGGGCAAGTACGCCGCTCTCCACGACCGCTTGTTCGAGTCCGAGGGCAAGGTCGATCGTGAACGCACCGTCGCGCTCGTCCGAGCCGCCGGGCTCGACGAGCGCCGCGTCGCCGCCGATTTCGCCAACGCGGCATTGAAGGCGGAACTGAAGAAAAACATCGACCTGGGCCGCGCGCTCGGGCTGACCGGGACGCCGAGCTTCATCATCGGCGACAAGGTTTTAAGCGGCGCGGTTGGGTATGAGAAACTTGTCGCGGCGGTGGCGACGGCGCGGACGGGTCGAGGGAAATAGCTCGCGTGCGTCGCGGCAAAGCCGCGTCGTCGGACGGGTTCGGGCGTGAAAGTCGCCCGACCCGCCAACCGGCCTTGCGCGAGTCGGCGGTCAGTCGACGGACGCGAAGGGCGTTCGGCGACTGACCGCGCGCCGCGCTAGCGGCTGTAAAACTCGACGACCAGGTTCGGCTCCATCTTCACCGCGTAGGGTACCTCGTCCAGCGTCGGGACGCGGACGTAGGTCGCCTTGGCGCCGTCGACGATGAGGAACTCGGGGATGTCGCGCTCGGCGAGGCCCATCGCTTCGAGGACGAGCGCCATTTCCTTGGCCTTGGTGCCCAGTTCGACGACATCGCCCGGCTTGACCTTGGCGCTGGCGATGTTGCAGCGACGGCCGTTGACGAGGATGTGCCCGTGATTGACGATCTGGCGCGCGGCAAAGATCGTTGGCGCGAACTTGGCGCGGAAGATGACCATGTCGAGCCGCTGCTCGAGCAGGCCGATCAGGTTCTGGCTGGTGTCGCCCTTCATCCGGACGGCCTCGGCATAGGTGGCGCGGAACTGGCGCTCGGTGACGTCGCCGTAATAACCCTTGAGCTTCTGCTTAGCGCGCAGCTGGATGCCGAAGTCCGACACCTTGCCCTTACGGCGCTGGCCGTGCTGGCCGGGACCGTATTCGCGTTTGTTGACCGGCGACTTCGGGCGGCCCCAGATATTTTCGCCCATGCGGCGATCGAGCTTGTACTTCGCGTTGGTCCGTTTTGTCATCGATAGTCCAATTTGCTGTGAACGCCCTGCCAGTGCAGTGACGACCCGGAACCGCACCGCACGACCAAGTACCGTCGGGCGCGACCACCGCTTCACCGGGCGTGCGGGGTCAATCGCTAAGGAGCGCGCCTAGGGGAAAGGGCGCGCGCGGTCAAGGCGAGTTTCCTTGACTTATGCGTCACCCTCCCGCTACCAGCCTCGCTTTACCGCATTATCCCGGAGTTGCCCGATGGCTCGCGTCACGGTCGAAGATTGCGTCGACAAGATCCCCAACCGCTTCGAGTTGGTGCTGATGGCGGGGACGCGCGCGCGCCAGATTTCAAGCGGGGCCGAGCTTTTGCTCGACCGCGACCGCGACAAGAACCCCGTCGTCGCCCTGCGCGAAATCGCCGAGGAAAAGGTCATTCCGGCGACGTTGCAGGAGGCGCTGGTGTCGTCGATGCAGCGCGTCATCCAAGGTGAGGACGATACGCCCGATGCGGTCGGTTCGCTCAGCGCGTCGGCCGAAGCGCTCCGCCTGACCGCCGCGCAGCCACCGCGCAACCAGAATCTGGGTCCGGATTACGAGTGAGCGCGGCCGGCGCTTAGCGGAGGAACGCCCTTCGCGTTCGTCCGCTAAGCGCGGACACGCGCGAACGCCCGGCCGGCGGCCGCGGCGATCTTGCCGCCGCGTGCCGTCCGACGGCGCGGCTTTGCCGCGACGCCCTTTCCTTTAAGGCAGCGCCGCCCCACTATCATCCCATGCTGCGTCAGTATGAACTTGTCGATCGCGTCCTCGCGTATGATTCGGATGCCGACGAAGATCTGCTCAACCGCGCCTATGTCTTTTCGCTGCAGGCGCACGGGTCGCAACTGCGCGCGTCGGGCGACCCCTATTTCAGCCACCCGATCGAGGTCGCGGGCATCCTGACCGAGTTGCGGCTCGACGCCGAGACGATCGCCACCGGCATTTTACACGACACGATCGAGGACACCGTCGCCACCCCGGCGCAGATCGAGAAGCTATTCGGGTCGAACGTCGCGCGCCTCGTCGACGGCGTCACCAAGCTGTCGAAGATCGACGCCGGGACCACCCCCAACGAGCGCGCCGCCGAAAACCTTCGCAAGTTCGTGCTGGCGATGTCGGACGATATTCGCGTGTTGCTGGTCAAGCTCGCCGACCGCCTCCACAATATGCGGACGCTCCACTTCATCGCCAATCCCGACAAGCGGCGGCGCATCGCGCGCGAAACGATGGACATCTACGCCCCCCTCGCCGAGCGGATCGGGCTGTACAGCTTCATGGACGAGCTTCAGGCGCTCGCCTTTCAGCAGCTTGAACCCGAGGGCTATGACACGATCATCAAGCGCCTGGCGGCGCTGCGGGCCGGCAGCGGCGACATGGTCGCGCGGATCGCCAGCGGCATCACGCTGTTGCTCGGCACCGCCGGCATCGATGTCGTCGTCGTCGGGCGCGAGAAGCGGCCCTATTCGATCTGGCGCAAGCTCCAGGCGCACCGGATCGCGTTCGAGAACCTGCCCGACGTCATCGCCTTCCGCGTCATCGCCCCCGACGCGAGCGACTGTTACCGCGCGCTGGGCACGATCCACCAGCGGTGGCAGGCGGTGCCCGGGCGGTTCCGGGATTTCATCTCGACGCCAAAGCGCAACGGCTACCGCTCGCTGCATACGACCGTGATGCACAGCGAGCGGGTCCGCATCGAGATCCAGATCCGCACCGCCGAGATGGACCGCGAGGCGGAATTCGGCCTCGCCGCGCACTGGGCATATAAAGCGGGCGGCGACACCAGCGCCCCGGTGCAGGAGGCGTATCCGTGGCTCAAGGACCTGCTCGAGGCCGTCGACCACGCCTCGACTCCCGAGGAGGTGCTCGAACACACGCGGCTGGCGATGTTCCAGGATCAGGTCTTCGCCTTCACGCCGAAGGGCGAGCTGATCCAGCTTCCCGCCGGGTCGGGCCCGGTCGATTTCGCTTATGCTCTCCACACCGATCTCGGTGACACCTGCGTCGGGGCGAAGGTCAACGGCCACGTCGTCACGCTGCGGACCCCGCTTGTCAACGGCGACCGGGTCGAGATCTTGCGGTCGAAGGCGCAAAAGCCCGATCCGGCGTGGGAGGGCTTCGTCGTCTCGGTCAAGGCGCGCTCGGCGGTGCGCCGCTTCGTCCGCCAGCAGGAACGCAGCCAGCGCCTCAGCCTTGGCCGGACGCTGTTCGACGAGATCGTCGGGCGGTTGAAACTGCCGCTGTCGGAGGACACGGTCGAGGCCGCGCTGGCCCGGCTCAAGCTCGCCGACCGGCCCGCGCTGTACCTCGCGCTCGCCGGGCAGACGGTCAACGATACCGCGCTGCTCGAAGCCGTGCTGCCGGGATCGACCGCGAACAAGCCGAAAAAGTGCCCGCGCGCGGGGATGAAGGCGCCGATCTCGATCACCGGGCTGACCCCGGGCGTCGCCTACAGCCTTGCCGACTGCTGCCGTCCGATTCCCGGCGACCGCATCGTCGGCGTCGGGCGCCCGGGGAGCGGGATTGAGGTCCATTGCATCGACTGCGCCACGCTGGCCGACGAGAGCGCGCCGGGAGCGGACAACGCCGAATGGCTCGACCTCCACTGGGGCGACGAAACGGCGGGCGGCGTCGCCCGGGTTGCCGCAGTGGTCCACAATGCGCCCGGCAGCCTCGCCGCGCTGACCGCGATCCTCGCCCATCACAAGGCGAACATCGTCAACCTGAACCTGAGCGAGCGCGACCGCGCCTTTCACAGCTTCGTCATCGACATCGAGGTCGACGACCTCGCCCATTTGACCAACATCGTCGCCGCCCTGCGCGCGACAAAGGCGGTGGTGACGGTTGAGCGGGTAAAGGCGTAATGGCGCAAAGCCGCAGGGCGTGACGCGGGGCCCGCCGCCCGCTAAGCCCATGCCATGACCGACGCCGATATTCTTGCCGAATTCCGTGCCGCCGAGGCCCTGCTCGACGGCCATTTCATCCTGTCGTCGGGACTGCGCTCGGCGCGCTACCTCCAGTGCGCCCGCGTCCTGATGGACCCCGCCCGCGCCGCGCGGCTGGTCGCGGCGTTGGTCGCCAAGCTTCCGTCCGCCGCGCGCGCCGTCGATGCCGTCGTCGCCCCGGCGATGGGCGGCGTGATCGTCGGCTATGAGGTCGCGCGTCAGCTCGGCGTCGCGTCGATGTTCGTCGAGCGCCCGACCGGCACGTTCGAGCTGCGCCGCGGCTTTGCCCTGGCCCCCGGGGCGACAGTGCTGATGGTCGAGGACGTCGTCACGACCGGGCTGTCGTCACGCGAGGCGATCGCGGCGATCCATGTGGCGGGGGGTGTTGTCGCCGCCGCCGCGTGCCTTGTCGACCGCAGCGACGGAACGGCCGATGTCGGGGTGCCGCTGACGTCGCTGCTCCGCCTCGCGGTGCCAAGCTACGCGCCCGATGCGCCGCCGCCCGAATTGGCGGCGCTGCCCGCCACTAAGCCGGGGAGCCGGGCATGATTGCTCGACTCGCGCTGGCGCTTGTGGTCGCTGCGCCGACAGTCCAGCCGAGCGTTTCTGACGCCGACCGGGTCATGGCATTGGGAGGAGGCGTCGCCGAAGTCGCGGTCAAGCTCGATCAACAGCACGCCGGTGCCGTGACGGTCGCCAGTTACCCTGTCGATCTTCAGGTCAACGTCTTCTTCGGTCCGGCATCCAGGCTGCGCGGCAAACTCGCGGCAGGCGACTATCTCATTTGGCGGTGGGCGTCGGTGACCAAACAGGTGGTCGCAACGCTGGTCATGCAGGAGGTCGAAAAGCGGCGGGTCGATCTCGATGCTTTGGCGACGAAATACCTGCCCGACGTTGCCTTGCCTGGCGGCGACGCGGTGACCGTGCGGCGACTTCTGAACCATACGTCCGGTTTATACGACCCAAACAGCGGCCCTGCCGGGCCAGACGGAACGCCGCTTGCGTACCTGCGCTCCAAGTCTCCAGCGCCAAAGGGCATCGACCCGCAATGCCTTAAGCCCTCTGGCCGCGCGCCGGGTGAAAAGTTTGTCTACAATAACTGCGACTATGTGGTGCTTGGTGCACTGTTGGAACGGGTCTCGGGCAAGCCGTTCCCTCAACTGGTCAACGAGCGCATCGCGAAGCCGCTCGGAATTAATTCTCTGCGTGTGCTCAAACCCGGCGACCGCGATGACATCATCGGCGTTGACGCGAAAGGGGCCACCGACGCTGGTGTCGACCCGGGTCGTTACGGCACGGCGGCAAATCTTGCCGGCACATCAAATGACCTCCTCGCGTTCGACCGAGCGCTTCTGGCGAACAAATTGCTTGGCCCGGTCGCGACCGCCGAGATGTGGCGAGGCGACCCCAAACTCGGCTACGCTGCGCTTGGCGTCTGGTCGTATCCGGTGGCGCTGAAAGGCTGCGTCACGCCACAACATATCGTCGAACGGCGCGGGGAGGTCGGCAATGTTCAAATCCGTAATTTGATCGCGCCTGAACGCGGAATCATTCTTATCGCTTTCACGGCGACGACCGCGACCGAGTTCGGCGAGCCGTGGCAGGGCAAGGGGCTGACTTACGAATTGCTGTCGGCGGCATTGTGCCCGGAGCCCGCGAAATGACCGTTCGCCTTGGCGTCAATATCGATCACGTCGCGACCATCCGTAACGCGCGCGGCGGCGACCACCCCGATCCGGTGCTCGCGGCGGTCGCGGCGGTCGCTGCGGGGGCCGACGGCATCACCGCGCATTTGCGCGAAGACCGCCGCCACATCCGCGATGACGACCTGCAACGGTTGATGACGGCGCTGATGGTCCCGCTCAATCTCGAAATGGCGGCGACCGAGGAGATGCTGAGCATCGCCCTCGCCCACGCGCCGCACGCCGTCTGCATCGTCCCCGAAAAGCGCGCCGAACGAACGACCGAAGGCGGCCTCGACGTCGTCGGCAACCAGCCCGGCCTGCGCTACTTCGTCGAACGCCTGACGACGCGCGGCTGCCGCGTCAGCCTGTTCATCGAGCCCGACCCCGAGCAGATCGCGGCGGCGGCGGCGATCGGCGCGGCGGTGATCGAGCTTCACACCGGGCGCTATGCCCATCTGGCGGGCGGCGACGTCGCCGCCGAGGTCGCCCGGCTCGCGGCGGGGGCGGTGCGCGCGGCGGCGCTCGGGCTGGAGGTGCACGCCGGGCACGGGCTGACGCTCGCTAATGTCGGCCCGATCGCCGCGATCCCGGAGGTGGCCGAACTCAACATCGGCCATTTCCTGATCGGCGAAGCGGTCTTCACCGGGCTGGCCAGCGCGATCGGTGCCATGCGAGCGGCGATCGACGCGGCACGGCAGTGATGTTTCGGCGTCGCCCGGCTTGACAAAGTTAACCGTATCGGCTATTTAGTTTTGGTGCGAGTAAGAGAGGTTTCTGCAGTTAGCGAAGCGGCGTTCGTGAAAACCTGCGATTTCTGTGTGAACTTCGCGTGAACTTCACCGATTTGGTTTGTTTTAGGCCGTGATGGTCCTCGGCCTCGGCAACGACCTGACCAATATCGACCGGATCGCGGCGTCGATCGACCGCTTCGGCGACCGCTTCATCCGCCGCATCTTCACGCCCATCGAAATCGCCAGGGCCGAGCGCCGCCCAATGACGCGTGCGGGCACCTACGCCAAGCGCTGGGCGGCCAAGGAGGCTTGCGCCAAGGCGCTCGGCACTGGCATCCGGGGCGGGGTGTTCTTCAGCGCGATGGGCGTCGTCAACCTGCCGAGCGGGCAGCCGACGCTGGCGCTGACCGGGGGTGCGGCGGAAAGGCTGGCGCAAATGACGCCGCCGGGGCATAGCGCGGTAATACACCTGACCATTACCGACGATCATCCCTGGGCACAGGCGATCGTCCTGATCACGGCGAGACCGACATGAGCGAGACGGCAACCATGGCAAAGGCAAAGAAGAAGGTCGATTGGGCCGACGAGGTTCGGCAGCTGATCGTCCTCGTGCTCGCGGTGCTCGCGGTTCACAGCCTCGTCGCCAAGCCGTTCTTCATCCCCAGCGAATCGATGCTGCCGACGCTGCTGACCGGCGACCAGCTGATCGTGTCGAAGTTCCCTTATGGCTATTCGTACCTGTCCCCGTCACTCCGCATCCTGCCGCAGATGGAGGGGCGCATCCTCGGTCGCCTGCCCGAGCGCGGCGATGTCGTCGTCGTCAAGAGCCCGCGCGAACACGACGACTGGATCAAGCGCGTCGTCGGCCTGCCCGGCGACACCGTCCAGATGAAGGACGGGGTGCTGTTCCTCAACGGCGTCGCGGTGCCCAAAGTGCCCGAAACCCCGGCCGACATCACCGTGTCGGCGAACACCGACTGCGTCGGCCAATACGCCCAGTATCGCGTCACCCAGCCCGACGGCAGCGCCATCTGCCGCTACCCCCGCTTTCGCGAGACGCTGCCCAACGGCAAGTCCTATGACGTGCTCGACCTCGGCGAGACCCCCCAGGACAACAGCGCGCCGGTCAGCGTCCCGGAAAACCGCCTGTTCCTGATGGGCGACAACCGCGACAATTCGGAGGACAGCCGCTTTTCCAGCATGATCGGTGGCCTCGACCTGCTGCCGGCCGAGAACGTCGTCGGGCGCGCCGAGTTCATCACCTATTCGGTCGACGGGTCGGCATCGTGGAACCCGCTGACATGGCTTCGCGCGCTCCGGTCGCACCGCGCGTTCGTCTCGCTGCGCCCCGCGACGGCGACCCTGCCCGCGACCAAATGAGCGGCGAGGGCGACGCCCCCGTTCCGCCGAGCCCGATCGACCTGTCGACGCGGGCGCGGGGCGCGGTTACCGACGCCGTCGTCTGGCTGAGCCTCGCGGCGGTGCTGCTGCTGGCGTGGCACGTCGCATCGTCGCTGCTCTTGATCCTCGCCGGCATCGTTTTCGCCGCCGGCCTCCAGGGTGGTGAGCGGCTGCTGGCGCGCTTCCTGCCCGTCCGCCGCAGCATCCGCCTTGGCGTCGTCATCGCGCTGTTCCTCGTTGCCGTGTCCGCCTTCCTGTTCTTCGCGGGAACGCAGATCGCGGCGCAGGCGGGGCAGCTTCAGGCGACCCTCGTCGCGCAAAGCGAGCGGCTATCCGCGCTGGCGAAGGACTATGGTCTCGGCGGCAGCGGCAACCCCATCGCCGCGATGAAGGCGCAGATCGGCAATTCGGTCGGCAAGATCCTGACCGTCCTCGGCGGCGTCGCCGGCGTTGTCGGCAGCATTCTCCTCATCATCGTCTTCGGCATCTTCGTCGCCGCCGATCCCCGGCTGTATGAGCGCGGCATCGAATGGCTGACGCCCGAACACCGGCGCGCCTCAACCAAGGCGACCCTCGACGAGATGGCCGAAATGCTCAGTCGCTGGGTTGGGGGGCGCATCGTGCTGATGCTGTTCGAAGGGACATTGATCTTCCTCGGGCTCAGCGTCGTCGGCACCCCGCTCGCGCTGCTCCTCGCACTGGTCACCGGGCTGCTCGCATTCATCCCCAACCTCGGCGCGATCGTCAGCGGCGCGCTGATGATCGCCATCGGCTTTTCGGCGGGAACGACGGTGGGGTTCGAGACGATCGGCGTCTACCTCGCGGTCCAGCTCGCCGACCAGTTCGTCAGCCCGATGATCGAAAAGCGCGCGGTCGACCTCGCCCCGGCGATCGTGCTGGCGGCGCAGCTCGTCTTCGGCGTCCTGTTCGGGATCATGGGGTTGATCCTCGCCGACCCCATTGTCGCACTGGTCAAGGTTGCCCTCGCCCCGCGCACCGGCCGCTGATGCGGCGCGGCGCGGAGGCATCGGCCGTGCGGGCGGTGAGCCTCGCCGTCGGGGTCCTGACGCTTGTCGCCGCCCCGGCGATAGCGCAAACGGCGGGCTCCGCCGCACCCTCGCCGACGAGCGTGACGAGCGCGACCGACAAGCCGACCGCAACCGCAACCGGCGATGCCAGCCCGCAACGCTTCGCGGTTCACATCCAATCGACGATCGTCGGGCAGGGCAACCCGCGCTTCCGCGCACCGTATGACGGCCCCAACAG
>JANYFA010000050.1 GCA_025362895.1 Sphingomonadaceae bacterium
GCGGCAAGCGCGCCGAAGCTGGTGGCGAAGCCCGACAGCGCGGTCATTCCTGACCAGATCGACAGGCCGAGCGCGATCGTCCACGTCCGCACCCAGGTGTCCGCCAGCCGCCCGAGCGCGAGGCCGAACAGCCCGTAGAACAGCGCGAACACCGTCCCCGACAAAAGGCCGATCTGGCCATCGCTCAGGCCGAGGTCCTTCTGGATATACGGCCCGAGGATCGTCAGGATCGAGCGGTCGATGAAGTTGAAAACGTAGACGACCATCAGGACGATGAGGACGTACCAGGCGTAAGGGCCGCCGACGCGCTCGGTCCGTTCGCTCGCTGCCACACTCGTCTCCCCAATGGTCGCCGTCATGCGCGGCGTTAAATCTTGGCTAGCAGGGGCGGGAGGCAACGGGAAGGCTCTATCATCCACATTGCGCCCCCCTTTCCCCTTGGAGCGAAATTACTCGACCTTGAGCAGTTCGACGTCGAATACCAGCGCCGCGCCGGGGGGAATGTCATCGCCCGCGCCACGCTCGCCGTAGCCTTGCCCGGCGGGGATTAGCAGGGTGCGCCGCCCGCCGACCTTCATCCCGGCGACGCCCGCGTCCCATCCGGCGATCACCCGTCCAGCGCCGAGCGGAAACACGAACGGTTCCTTGCCGACCGAGCTGTCGAATTGCGCGCCATGCTTGCCGCCACCGGCATCGAGCCAGCCGGTATAGTGCACCGTCACCGTCGCCCCCGGCACCGCGACCGCGCCAGCCCCGACCCTGCGGTCGATCGTGGCGGTCCCGCCAGGCAGGGTGACGGTAACAACGGCTGCAGCGGCGATAACGATTGGCGCGATCATGCGGCGACGCCCGCGCGGCGCCGAACTGCCGACCCGACCAGCCCGAAGCCGACGATCATCAGCCCCCACGTCGCCGGTTCGGGAACGCCCGCAACCTGAACGACCTCGCGGAAAATCGCAGCCTGGATCGGCGCGATCGGGTGCGTCCCATCGACGGTGAAATAGCCGCTGCAATCGGCGGTCGCCGGCGGGGTCAAATGGTTGAAGCAGCCGTCCGACCCGCCGTGGGTGAACGGCGCGACGCCGAACGCGGCCGGATTGGTGGCGAGCCGGGTGAAGAAGCTTTGGTAGCTGAACCGGCGCAGCGTCGCGTTGGCCAGCGTCGGCTGGAGCGCGTCGAGCTTGGCCTGGACCAGCGCTTCGAGCGCGAAACCGGTCGCCGTGGTGTTTGGGATGCCGGTGACGAGGATGTTCTTCGCCCCGCCCGCGTCGAGCGCCTGGAGCGTCGACCCAAGGACATTCGTCAGCGCCGCCTCGTACGCCGGCACGAACGCCGTCGGGACGGCCCCGCTGTCGATCGCGAACACGTCATTGCCGCCGAGGTTGATGATGTAGAGCGCGTTTGGGTCGACCGCATGGGCGGAGAAGCCGAAGGCGGCGCTGCCGGCGGAATAGAGCCCGACCTGCGCCGCGAGATCGGGGACGGGGTCGTTGTTGGCGACATAGGTCGCGCCGCCGAACGCATAGTTGCTGCCGCCTGCAAGGGCCGCCGTCGAATAGGTGCCGAACAGCTTGGCGTTGAGCAGGTCGGTATAGTCCGGCCCGTTGGAGAAGCGCCCGGGGAAATAGCCGCGCGACGGGTTGTTGAAGGTATTGGTCGCCGCGAACCCGCCGGTTGCGAGGAAGACGTTGCCGGCATCGACGAGGCTGTCGCCGAACACGACGACTTGGTCATACGTTGCGGCGGTGGCCGGCGCGGTAGCCAGGACGGCAGCGGCGGCAATGACAGTCGACAGGACACTCAGCGACATCGGCAGTACTCCGCAAGCTATTGTTGTGTCGACCATCTTGCCGTTATGGAGGATGGTTTACAACCAGCATTACAGGCGCGCTCGAAACCCCACTCGTCTGCCGCTTTCCGGCAGACATCCGAATATTCGTGGCGCCTGAAGTGCTCCCCGAGTTCGGACGAGGACACGCTATACGCCGACGCCGGTCGTCAACGACACACCAGAACCGTTGACTTCAGTCCGCGCGTTTCAGCGTACGCATGTCGATGACATAGCGGAAGCGTACGTCGCCATCGATGACCTGTTTGTACGCGTCGTTGATCGTCTCGATGGCGATCACCTGAATGTCGGGGCCGATACCGTGTTTCGCGCAGAAGTCGAGGATCTCCTGCGTGTCGGCGAGGTTGCCAATCAGCGAGCCGGCGACAGAGCGGCGGTGAAAGGCGACCTGGCTGTTGTCGACGCCCGCCATTTGCTCGAGCGCGCCAACGACCGTCAGCGTCCGGTCGCGCTTGAGCAGCTTCACGAACGGGTTGACGTCATGCTTCTCGGGAATCGTCGACAGGATGAAGTCGAAGCTTGCCTTGAGCTTCGCTAGCGTCTTCGTGTCGTCCTCGAGAACGCCTGTCACACCTAACCGCTCGGCTTCCGCGAGCTTCTCCTTCGTCCGGGTGAAAACGGTGACGTCGGCGCCGAGCGCCTTGGCGATCTTGGCCGCCATGTCGCCGAGCCCGCCGAAGCCGACGATGCCAACCTTGTCCCCGGCCTGCACGCCCCAATGCTTCATCGGCGAATAGGTCGTAACACCGGCGCACAGGATCGGCGCGGCGGTCGCCGGATCGAGTCCGACCGGAATCTTCAGCGCGAAATCCTCCGGCACGACAACGACGTTCGAATAGCCGCCAAACGTATTGTCGCGGCCATAATGGTTCTTGCCATCCTCGGCCTTGGCCTTGGGCACCATTGGACCATTGTAGGTGGCGAGCCAGCTGTTTGGTCCCTCGCAGTAATTCTCGTCCCCCGTCCGGCACGGCTCGCACGTCCGGCAGCTGTCGATCATACACCCAACGCCAACGAGGTCGCCGACCGCATGGCGGGTCACCCCCGACCCGACAGTCGTCACGTGGCCGACGATCTCGTGTCCAGGCAGGCACGGGTAGACGGTATTCGACCACTCGTTCTTCACCTGGTGGATGTCGGAATGGCAGACGCCGCAGAACAGGACCGCGATCTCGATCTCGTTCGCCTTGGCCTCGTCGCGCTCGAACTCGAACGGCTTGAGGCGACTGTAGCTGTGCTTGGCGGCGTAGCCGATGGCTTTGATCATCGCGTCATCCCAGGAATGGGCAACGACCGGAAAGGCCGCGCCCTGCTCTAAGGCGCGCGCGTCGATTAGGTTCCCGGCTTACGCGGTGGCGCGCTTGAGCTCGCGCGCCAAGGCCTTGCGCGTCTTGTCGCCATACGGCGGTTTGAACCCGGCGAGCTTGGCGAGGTCGATCTTCGGCTGCGAATAGATCGCCTTGGCATGGCTGAATGCGCGGAAGCCGTCGTGCCCGTGATAGCTGCCCATTCCCGCCGGGCCGACGCCGCCGAACGGCAAGTCCTCGGCCGAGACGTGGAACACGACGTCGTTGATCGTCACGCCGCCGGAGATCGTCCGGTCGAGCACGCGCCGCTGTTCGCCCGCGTCGTCGCCAAACCAGTAGAGGCCCAGCGGGCGGTCGCGGCGGTTGATCCGGTCGATCGCGTCGTCGACCGTATCGTACGGCACGACCGGGAGGAGCGGGCCGAAGATCTCCTCCTGCATCACCGTCATACTGTCGTCGACGCGGCGCAGGATGTGGAGCGGCATCTTGTTGCCGTTCTGGCCGGTGAAGTCTTCGTTGCCAGGGTTGACGACGATGATCTCCGCTCCCTTGGCGCGGGCGTCGGCGACATGCGCCTCGAGCCGCTCGCGGTGGCGCGCGCCGAGCACCGACGTGTAATCGGGGTTGGCGAGCAGCGTCGGGTACATCGCCGTGACCGCTGTCTGCAGACCGGCGACTACCGCGTCCTCGCGCTCGCGCGGTACGAGCAGATAATCGGGTGCGAGGCAGATTTGGCCAGCGTTCATCATCTTGCCCAACGCGATCCGGTCGGTCGCGCGCGCGATGTCGGCCGAACGCGAGACGATCGTCGGCGACTTGCCGCCTAGCTCGAGCGTCAGCGGCACGAGGTTCGCCGCCGCCGCCGCCATCACGTGCCGCCCGACTGCGGTTCCGCCGGTGAAGACAAGGTGGTCGAACGGCAGCTCGGCGAACGCCTTGCCCGCCGCCGGGCCGCCGGTGACGACCGTGACTTCGGCGGGGTCGAAGGCGGCGGCGATCAGCGATGCCATCAGCGCAGAGGTCACCGGCGTGTACTCCGACGGCTTAATCATCACTCGGTTGCCGGCCGCCAGCACCCCGGCCAGCGGGCCGAAGGTCAGGTTGACCGGGAAATTCCACGGCGAGATGATGCCGACGACGCCTTTCGGCTGGAACTCGACCCGCGCCCGCGCGCCGAGCAGGCCGAGCGGGAAGTCGAGGCTCCGCCGCTCCGGCTTCATCCAGCCGCCAAGATGCTTGATCGCGTGACGCAACGGCTTCACCGACGACATGATGTCGGTCATCAGCGACATCTCGGTCGAACGGTGGCCGAAGTCCTCCGATATCGCTGCGACCAGCGCGTCCTGATGGTCGATCAGCACCGCCTCGGCGCGGCGCAGCCGGTCGATGCGAATCGCCGCCGGCACCGGCAGGTCGTGAATGAACGCCGCGCGCTGGACGTCGAGCGCGGCGCGCATCGTAGCCGCGTCGCGCTGGTCCCAAACCTTGGTCATCGCCGTCGCCATCGCCGCTCCTCAAAGCCGACCATCAGGGCCGACGCGCGAGTGTCGACCGCGCCACCCGCCGCGTCAACTTTCGCTCAGCCAGCTGCCGTGTCGGCCGCGACGGAGACGAACGCCTGCCGCCCGATGCCAGCAAGCCGATCGCTGACCGCGAGGCCGCATGCTCGGGCGGCACGGCGATCGCCGACGCCATCATCGAACGGATGGGCAGGATACGACAGAGCCGCGCGCCGACGTGCCTCATGTCAGGTAACGTGCTTGCCGCGTATAAAATAACGATGTTTTCGCCAAACCCGCCTGCCAAAGTTTGTCCATGATGATCGCGGCGCTTCTTGCGACGGCGCTGCTATTTGGCGGTACGATACTGTATTCATTCGGCTTTGCGGCTTTCCTGTTCAGCGCGTTGCCGGCCGATGTTGCCGGTCGTACCCTTCGCCGCGCATTCCCGCATTTTTACCTATTCGTCATCGGCACCGCTGCGCTGGCGGCAGGGCTCTTGTATGGGGAAGACCAGGTCGCGAGCGGATCGATGCTGGTCATCGCTGCGACAACCGTGCCGATCCGCCAGCTGCTGATGCCCGCCATCAACCGCGCGACCGATACCGGCGCGAAATCACAATTCAAGCTGTTGCACGGCCTGTCAGTGGCCATCACGTTGCTGCACATCGGCATTGCTGCCTATGTGCTATCTCGGTTCGTGTAACCTTAGTGGCTGAAGATGAGCCGGCCACGACGGGTGCCGCCGTCGCTGACGAACGCAAGCGCCAGCCGAGGTCTTTCGCTCACGCGCGAAGCGTGACATCCGCACGCCTGCGAGTTCGATGACGACGCAAATCTTGGCCTTGCCTATGCCGCGCGCCGCATCGGGTCAGCTTTTTGTGGATAAGGTGAAGCGACCGCGCCGGCTTCGTTGCGACCTGCAAGTGTATTGGCAAAGCCATGATTTACATCACGGTGGTGCGCCTCATC
This sequence comes from Sphingomonadaceae bacterium, assembly GCA_025362895.1. GTDB lineage: Bacteria > Pseudomonadota > Alphaproteobacteria > Sphingomonadales > Sphingomonadaceae > Polymorphobacter_B. Next base: position 5,628 of record JANYFA010000050.1, read on the forward strand.
GGCGCGGACGACCAGGACCACATCGCGGAGGGTCGCGTTGTCGGGCAGCATCCAATAATGCCGGGCAATCGCTGGCGCGGGGATATTGGCGACTTCGCCCGCGTCGATCTGCGCCAGATATTGGCTGTAGCTGATGACCGCCTCTTCCTCAAAATAGCCGACGACGCGGTGCGCTGTTGCCGGGCTGACGAGGTAGAGAGCCAAAAACCCGATGTAGAATACCCACTGCACGGCAAGGATGATGAAGCGTTCGAAGACCGAAGGCTGCGCGACTTCGATAAAGGTCATCAAGTGCATACGCTCGTTCTCGGCCTCCTCCATCAGGGTCCGGATCCAGCCATTGTCGTCGCACATGCGGCGCAGACAGCGCAGATGCGTCATCGACGCGCCGACCATGCTGGGGACCGCCGCAACGGTTTCAAGAACGATGGCGCGGTGACCGTACCGCTCGGCGAAGAAGGTATCGGCAACCGCGCGCAAAGCCTTGGTGAAGCCAAGTGCGATGCGATCGGCTATGCTGATCGGTCGAACGTGGCGGATGACATCGACGAGTTGGAGCTTAGGCGTGGTCATTTCCGGGACCTCGAACTTAGGTTGACGTGAACGTAAACCCGCAGCCGTCGAATAGCAGTCCATCAAGTTGTCGCAGGCTGTCAACGCACACAGTCGCGGGGCGGAGCTTTTGGCCCGGGCGAGGTGATCCAAGCCTTTCCGCTACATTCGTATAAACCTTGACCTGACCCCCCCGCTCTCATCCAGCGTCGGCCAGAGACCAACATTGTCGTGACGTGCTCCCCGCTCCTAAGCCGCCCGGCTGGACGTTGTCCAATCATTGCCAGCCGGGGTGGCGGGTCTCTTGCGATCATTGGCACGCATGTCTCTCCTGTAAGCCAGTTGCTTGCAGGGCCGCCGCAAGTCCCAGATCGCGATCGAACGGCTTGACCACGATGCCGTCAAACCCGGCGGCTAGGAAGCGAGCGTGACTTTCGTGCACACAGTTGCCGGTCAGGGCGATGATCGGCATCACCCTTCACCCTCGGATAGGCAGCGGGTGGCGCCTGCGATAGCGGGGTCGCCTTCCGCGACACCATCGACGCCTATATCAAGCAGAGCGAGGTCGAAACCGTCGGCGGTCAGGCACGACCCGCGATGAACAACTCCGCCGCCGCGTCGACGATCGCTTCAGCATCGAGGCGGTAGGCGCGATATAGGTCGGGCAGCGTCCCGGTCTGGCCAAACCGGTCGACGCCGAGCGCCGCGACACGCATGCCGCGGACTCCGCCGAGCCACGACAGCGTCGACGGCGACCCGTCGATGACCGTCACGAGGCGGGCGTCGGGCGCAAGCGGGGCGAGGAGCGCATCGACGTGGCTCGGCGCCGTGCCCTTGCCGGTCCAGCGCGATGCCTGGCTCGCGGTCCAGCCGCGATGCAGCAGATCGGGCGAGGTGACGTTGAGGATGCCGAGGCCGGGGATGTCGGCGGCAAGGTCGTCGTAGGCGGCGAGCACCTCTGGCACGATCGCGCCGGTGAACACCAGCGCTGCCGTTGCTCCCGCACGGGGCGCTCGCAGCCAGTAGGCGCCCTTGACCGCATCGGCTTCCCAGTGTGCGTCCGCCCTGACGACTTGGTTGATCACCCGCGTCGTCAGCCGCAGATAGACCGAGCCGCCGTCCGCCGCCTGAAGGTGGCGGAAAGCGTGGCCCATCAGCAGCGCGAGTTCGTCGGCGAATGCGGGTTCGTAATAGGTCAATCCCGGCTGGCCGATGCCGATCAGCGGCGAGTTGATCGACTGGTGCGCTCCGCCCTCGGGCCCGAGCGTCACGCCAGACGGTGTCGCGACGAGCAGGAAGCGCGCATCCTGGTAGCAGCCGTAGTTGAGCGCATCGAGGCCGCGGGCGATGAAGGGGTCGTACACTGTCCCGATCGGCAGCAGCCGGGTGCCGAACAGCGGCGCGGCGAGGCCAAACGCGGAGAGCGCGAGGAACAGGTTGTTTTCGGCGATGCCGAGCTCGAGGTGCTGCCCCGCGCCGCTCCCGCGCCACTTCTGCGGCGACGGGATCTTGGCCGCATGGAACACGTCCTTCAGCTCGCTGCGCCGGAACAGCCCGCGCTGGTTGACGAACGCGCCAAGGTTAGTCGAGACGGTGACGTCGGGTGAGGTCGTGACGATGCGGTCGGCAAGCCCCTGCGAAACCGGATCGCTCGACTTGGCGAGCTCGAGCAGGATGCGTCCGAACGCCGCCTGCGTCGATTGCTCGGCGCCGTCGGGGAGCAACAGGCGATCGGGCACGGCGACGGCGGCGGCGGGCCGCTCGGCGGCGTGGCGCGCGATCGGCGACGCGGCGACGAACGCCGTCAGCGCTTCCGCCGCGTTGCCGCCGAGCCCCGCCCATGGCTCCCATTCGTCGCCCTCGGCGATCCCCATCGTCGAGCGCAGCGCGGCGATCTGGCCGGGGTTCATCAGTCCGGCGTGGTTGTCCTTGTGGCCGGCGAACGGCAGGCCAAAGCCTTTTACGGTATACGCAATGAACATTGTCGGCCGGTCATCGTCGGCGGCGTCGAACGCTTCCATCAGCGTCGCGATGCAGTGTCCGCCGAGGTTGGTCATCACCTCGGCGAGCGCGTCGTCATCGTAACCGGCGAGCAGCGTGGCGACGTGCGGCTTGCCGCCGATGTCGGCGGTCAGCCGCGCGCGCCACGCCGCCCCGCCTTGATAGGTCAGCGCGGCGAAGTCGACGTTGGGGCAGGCATCGATCCACTCGCACAGGCTCGTGCCGCCAGGCTGCGCGAACGCCGCTTGCTGCTTCTTGCCGTACTTGAGCGTCAGCACGCGCCAGCCGCACGTCTCGAAGATGTCGTCGAAGCGGCGAAACATGCGGTCGGCGGTGATGTGGTCGAGCGACTGGCGGTTGTAGTCGACGATCCACCAGCAGTTGCGGACGTCGTGCTTGTAGCCCTCGATCAGCGCCTCGTAGATATTGCCTTCGTCGAGCTCGGCGTCGCCCATCAGCGCGATCATCCGGCCGGTGTCGTTCGGGGCGAGGCCCCCGTGCGCGACAAGGTAATCCTGCGTCAGGCTGGCGAACAGGGTGATGGCGACACCGAGGCCGACGCTGCCGGTCGAGAAGTCGACGGGGATTATATCCTTGGTCCGGCTCGGATAACTCTGCGCGCCGCCGAGTCCGCGGAAGCGTTGCAGCTGATCGAGCGACTGCGTGCCCAGCAGGTAATGGATCGCGTGCAGCACCGGGCCGGCGTGCGGCTTGACCGCGACCTTGTCATGACGCCCGAGCGCATGGAAATACAGCACCGTCATGATCGCGGTGATCGACGCGCACGACGCCTGGTGCCCCCCGACCTTGAGCCCGTCGGGGGAGTCGCGCAGGTGGTTGGCATTGTGGATCGTCCACGACGACAGCCAGCGCAGCCGCGCCTCGAGGGTTTCGAGTATAGCCACGTCCCCGGTCACGGCATCGGGTTCGGCGATTACCTTGGTCATCATGACCCCGTTATGTCACGAATACGTTCGCCGTCTAACCTGTCGGCCCGGGTGCGGTGCCGCCAATATCTTTCTGCTATACGACGATCGAATCGACTGAAGGCCGCGGGGTGCCCGCCTGACACAGAGTGACCTCGCCGATGCCAAGCGCCTGCTCGCGACCGACCCGGCGGCGGCGGTCATGGCGGCGCGCCGCGCAGTGGCAACAACGCCTACGGTCGAGGCGCGCTTCGTCCTCGGCGCGGCGCTGCGGCGGACCGGCGCGCTCGATCGCGCGCGCGCAATCCTTACGCCGCTTGCCACCTCGCTGCGCGGGTCGTGGGGAGTGCATTACGAACACGGGATGACGCTCGCCGGGATGGGCCAGATCGTGGCTGCGCTCACCGCACTCGAGACCGCAGTCAGGCTCAATCCCGGATCGTCGCTCGCGGCGCACGCTCTCGGTGACGCCTTGTTGCTGGTCGATCGAGCAGCGGAAGCGGCGGCGGTTCAAACGCGCGCCGTGCCGGGAACCGTCACCGACCCGCGGCTGGCAGCGGCAGCAGCGGCGTGGCTCCACCAAGGCAACACCGCACCGCTTGCGGCACTGGGCCTGCATCCCAGCGACATCGCCGCGGTTTGCCTCGTCGCCGATGCCGGACTGCGTTCGGGGATGGTTGATGCGGTCGCGGCGATGCTGACGGCCGCGCTCGCCGTCACTCCCTCCTATCTCCCAGCGCGTTACGCTCTCGCGCTCTGCTTTCACCGTCTCGACCGGAGCGAAGACGCGCTCGCGGCCATCAACACCGTGCTCGCCGCCGTGCCCGAGACTGCGGTGTTGCGGGCCCTGCGCGCAACGATCCAGATGCAACGCGGGGACGTCGCGGCGGCGATCGCTGATTACGCTGCCGCAGTCGGGACCGATGCCGCCGTGTGGCACAGCTTCGGGCATGCGCTCCGTGCCGCTGGCCGCCGCGATGAGGCGGTCGCGGCGTATCGCCGGGCGCTCGCGCTGCGGCCCGCGTACGCCGAAGTTTACTGGAGTCTCGCCAACCTCAAGACGTGGCGGTTCACCGACGCCGATCGCGCTAAGATGGCGGCTCTGCTGCCCGATGCGGAGGATGACGATCGCACCAGTCTCCATTTCGCCCTCGGCAAGGCGGACGACGATGGCGGCGAGCCTGCGGCCAGCTTCGCGCATTATGCTGCCGGCAATGCGGCGCGAAGCTCGGCGAGCCGCTATGACCGGTCAGCGCACGAGGATTTCATTTCGCGGTCGATCGATACCTTCACCGCCGATTTCTTCGCCGCACGCGTCGGCTGCGGCAATCCCGCCTCCGATCCGGTCTTCGTCGTCGGCATGCCCCGATCGGGATCGACATTGGTCGAGCAAATCCTCGCCAGCCACCCGCTTGTCGATGGCCTGTCCGAGCTTCCCGACCTGCCGCGGATCGCGCACCGGCTGGCGGCACCGTATCCCGACAGACTGACCGGCCTCACCGCGTCGGCGATCGCCCGCGCCGGCCGCGACTATCTCGACCGGACGCAGCCGCGGCGGACCCTCGGCCGGACACGGTTCGTCGACAAATTTCCCGGCAATTTTCTCCATGCCGGGCTGATCCACTTCGCCCTGCCGAACGCAACAATCGTCGATGTCCGGCGCGATCCCGTCGCGACGTGCTTCTCACTGTTCAAACAGTTGTTCGCACGTGGCCAAGCGTATTCATATGGTTTGGCCGATCTCGGGCATTACTACCGCTCGTACGTCACGTTGATGGATCATTTCGCCGCCGTGCTGCCGGGCCGGGTTTTGACGCTGTCGTACGAGACGCTGGTCGACGATGCCGAGGCGGAAACGCGCCGCCTCCTTGCCCACACAGGCCTCGCGTTCGATCCGGCGTGCCTGCACTTTTACACGAGCATCCGCCCGGTTCGCACCGCGAGCTCGGAGCAGGTTCGGCAGCCGATCTACCGTGGCGGTCTCGACGATTGGCGGCGCTACGAGCGCTGGCTCGGCCCGCTGATCGAGGCATTGGGACCGCTCGCGTCCTCTTCGTAATCGAGTTCGATGCCTATATTCGATGGCCCCATCCGATAATTTTGCTTCCCGGCGACTTCGATTGGGGTGACGCTCAATTAACGATTGGATGGCGGCAAGGATGGTCGTCAGGCTGATGGTTCCGGAGGGTCGTCCGAGATCACGAAGGTGACGGGACGAGCAGGCGGAGCGGCAACAAGGGGGTCATCATGGTTAGTTTTCGCGGTTCGTCGAACGGGTTGAACCGCCCGGTGCGCTTCGCAATACTTCTCGCTTCGTCCGCTGCCGTGGGTCTGACCAATCCTGCCGCCGCGGCAGTGGCAGTCGCGGTGCCCGACACGGCCGGAAACCCCGAACTCGCCGACATCATCGTCACCGCGACCCGCTCGGGCGCGGAATCGCTGCAAAAAGTCGCGATCCCAATCTCGGTCGTCAACGTCGAGCAGATCACCAAGTCGGGGCAGGGCAACCTCGTCGACCTCGCCAAGTTCACGCCATCGCTGTCGATCACCGAAGGCGCGCCGGGCTTCAACAAGTTCAACATGCGCGGCCTCGCGACCGGCGGCTACCGGACATCGGACACGTCGGACCGGTCGCTCGTCGCGGTCTACCTCGACGACACACCGATCTCGGTCCAGGGCCAGACCCCCGACCTCAAGGTCTACGATCTCGAGCGCGTCGAGATCCTGCGTGGTCCCCAGGGAACGCTGTTCGGGGCCGGCTCGATGGCAGGCACGATCCGCTTTGTCACCGCCAAGCCCGTCCTGAACAAGTTCTTCGGTTCGGCCGAAGCCGACGGCTCGTTCACCCAGCACGGCAACGGCAGCTACAATGCGCGCGGCATGGTCAACCTGCCGATCGTCGCCGGCACGCTCGCGGTCCGCGCCAACGTCTACATCGGCAAGGACGGCGGCTACATCGACAACATCGGCGCGTACAACCGCAAGGACGCGAACAGCAACCGTACGACGCAGGCGCGCATCGCCGCGCGCTGGACGCCGGGCGACAAGCTGACCGTCGACGCCAGCGTAACGTACGAACAGAGCCGCGCGCATGGCCTCAGCACCGGGCTGAACGGGCTCGCACCGTACACGACGTCGACCAACAGCCCCGAGGGGACGAGCGACAAGTTCCGCCTGTACCAGCTCGGGGCCGACTACGACCTCGGCTTCGCTAACTTTATTACGACGGCCGCTTATACCGACCGCGACATCGGCTTCAACGCCAGCCCGGAGCCGCAGATCGGCTATTTCTTCCAGAACTACCCCTCGGGCGCGCTGCCGACGAGCACGACGGCCTATCCGCTGTTCAACGCGCCGACGACGTACAATCAGGCGATCACCAATTCGATTCCCGCCGAGAAATATACGATCAACAACAAGATCAAAGACTTCATGATCGAGGGCCGCCTCGCCTCGAAAAACGACGGGCCGATCAAGTGGACCGCGGGCGTCTTCTACGAAACGCAGAAGCGCCACCTGTTCCAGGATATTCCAACGCCGGGCTTCGACACGCTCAGCTATGAGAATTATTTCTACGGTCCGTTCAACACGCCGACCGGCAAATACGACTCGAAGCTCGTCGACGCTGCGTTCAGTTCGAACGACATTTTCTCGGGCCTGCAGGACGTCGACGAGCATCAGGTCGCGGTCTACGCCGACGGCACGTGGCACGTCACCGACAAGCTCGATCTGACCGCTGGCCTGCGCTATTTCAACTTCGAGGAAAAATACTTCCTGTTTGAAAGCGGCGTCTACGGGGTCATCAACCACATTCCGCTGACGCAGAATGCGACACTCAAGTCGAACGGCGTCAACCCGCGCGCCAACATCTCGTACAAGGTGAACGACGACCTGTTGCTCTATGCCGAGGCGGCGAAGGGCTTCCGCTACGGCGGCGCGAACCAGCCGGTACCGATCGGTACGACCGGCGTCGCCGGCCAGTGCGCGAGCAACCTCAGCGCATACGGCTACACCACCGCCCCGCCGACCTTCGGCCCCGACAAATTATGGAACTATACGGTCGGCGAGAAGGCCAAGCTTGCAGGCGGCCGCGTCACCTTGAACGCCAGCGCCTATTACATCGACTGGCAGGACGTGCAGACGCGCCTGCTACTGAACTGCTCGTATTTCTTCACCGCGAACAAGGGCAAGATCAGCAGCGCGGGGCTCGAACTCGAATCGGTGGTCAAGGTCAGCAACGAGATGACGCTAAGCCTCGGCGGGTCGTACAACGACTCGCACGCCAAGGGCGATATCCCGACCGTCGGCGCCTTCGACGGCGACCGGACGCCGTACTTCCCGCAATATGTCATCAATGCCGGCGCGTTTTACGATGTGCCAGTCGGCAACGGCGAGCTTCACCTGCAGGCGAACTACCAATACCAGTCGAGCCAGAACACGACCTTCAACAATTTCTCGACGAAGATCGTCAACGGGGTGCTAACTAAAAACGGCGCAAGCGCGACCTTCGCCAAAATCCCCGAGACGCATAACGTCAGCGTGTCGCTCGCATACGACATCGGCAATTTCGAGTTTGGCGTGTTCGGCAACAACCTCGCCAACGGGGTCAAGGTGACGAACATCGCCCGCGCGACTTATTACCAGATCTACCAAGCTGGCAGTAACGTTACCTATGCCCGTCCGCGTACGATCGGCGGCCGGGTCAAGGTCAAGTTCTAGCGACCCGCCGCCCAGGCATCCGCCTCGGCGGCGACGAGCCTGACGAGGTCGCCCTGGACGAGGTGGACATCCATCACGTGCAGCCCCCATTCGGGATAGGCGGCGTCACCGACCATCGCGGGGCCCATCACCGGCGCGAGACCCGCGTCGGCGACATGGACCGCGAGATAGGTAAATGGCCCGCGCGTCATGCATTCCCCCGACACTAGCCCCGGGTTGCGCGCGATGCGCGTCGGCACGGACATGTCGCCCGCCGCCCAGCCTGCGGGCGCGACATACTGAACGAAGCCCTTGCGCCACCACGGGAAGCCGAAAACCGCATCGAGCGCCGTTGCACCGCCGTCAAGCTTCGCCGGGTTGGTGCAGCCCGCCGCCATCGCCGGATCGTTCGACTTGCCGAACAGGCCGTTTGCCGGGGGCGGGGCGGTATCGCGGTAGCTCGCCCAAGTGACGATGCAGCCGGTCTGCGTCGCCTCGCGGCAGAGCGGCAGCGTCTTGAAGTCGCCGCCGATGCCGCCAGCCTTGGGCACGAGCACCGTCGTCCCCGGCAGGATCGCCGACAGCATCCGTTTCGCCAGCGGTTTGCCGTCGATCTCGTCGGCGACAAGGCGCTTGAGCAGCGCCGATCCCTGGCTGTGGCCGATCAGGACGAACGGCCGCCCGTCGTTGTCGCGCGCCAGATAATTGGCGAACGCCCCCCGCACGTCGCCGTACGCCATGCCCCAGTCGCCGCTCGCCATCCTGCCGGCGCGGAGCGCAGTCAGCGTCACCTGGCGATAGACCGGCGCGAAGATCCGGCAGACCTGCGCGAAGGCGGCGACCTGCGAAGCCGCCTGTCCCCGCTCCTCGATGCCCGGGACCATGTCGCTGTTGTCGCCCGGGTCGAGCGACGCTGTCGGATAGACGTAGAAGCAGTCGGCCTTCGGCGCGCGCGCCGGGACGACGCGTTCGGTCCGCATGCCGCCGTCGCGCGCCATCACGGTCCGGGTCGCGTCGGGCGCGCAGGCATCGGCGCGTCTCGGGCGGCACAGCCAGCTGGCATCGTCGCGATAGTCGACCGGCGCGGCGGTGGCGGTGGCGGCGGCGAGTAGCGCGAGCAGCACTGCCCCTAATCCCTGAACACGACGGTCCGCCCGCCGTTGACCACCACCCGCCCGTCGAGGTGGAGCGCGACCGCGCGCGACAGGACGCGGCGTTCAATGTCGCGGCCCTTTCGGACCAAGTCGTCGACGGTATCGGCGTGGCTTATCCGTTCGACATCCTGCTCGATAATCGGCCCCTCGTCGAGATCGCCGGTGACGTAATGCGCCGACGCGCCGATCAGCTTAACCCCGCGCGCGTGCGCCTGATGGTACGGTTTGGCGCCCTTGAAACCGGGCAAAAAGCTGTGGTGGATGTTGATGCACTTGCCGTCGAGCTTCGCCGACAGGTCGTCTGACAGGATCTGCATGTAGCGCGCGAGGATGACGAGGTCGGCATTCGACGCCTCGACGATCGCCCAGACCGCCGCTTCCTGCTCCGCCTTGGTCGTCGGCGTCACGGGCAGGTGGTGGAATGGGACGGGGCCGGAGTCGAAGCCGGTCGGTTGGTGGTTGGACACGATCGCGGCGATGTTCATGTCGAGCTCGCCGGTCCGACGCCGGTAGAGCAGGTCGACGAGGCAATGGTCGAATTTCGACACGAGGATGACGACCTTCGGCCGTTCGTTCGCCGCGCGCAGCGTCGCGGTCATGGCGAAGCGCGTCACCAGGGTCGCGAAGCCGCTACGCATGCCGCCCTCGCGCGCCGGGTCCGTGAGCGCGAAACCCACGCGCATGAAGAACCGCCCGGTCTCGCGGTCGTTATACTGGCTAGATTCGAGGATGTTGCCGCCGCTGGCGAAGATGTGGTTGGCGATGTGCGCGACGATGCCGGGTTCGTCGTCGCAGGCGAAGGTCAGGACGAACGCGGTCATGCCGTCGCCGTCATCGCGGCGAGCATCCGCGCATCGTCGCGCTCGAATGTCCGCACGCTCGTCCAATAATGATACGCCGCCCAGAAGCCGGTCAGCGCCAGCGCCAGCAACGCGTAGCGCAGCGATTCGGTGTTGCTGCCGAGACGCGGGGCGAGGCCGTCGCTGACCGCGCCGACCGCGATCGGCGCGACGATCAGGTTAGCGACGTTGGCACAGAGCAGGCTGATCGCCATCCCCTGCGCGCGCATCTTCGACGGCAGGAAGTTGAGCAGCAGCGCCATTTGCGGCCCGACGTATAGATAGATCGCGGGCACGACGAGCCAGAGCATGACCGTCGCGACGGCGAGCGAGTGCGTCCAGTAGATCAGGAACGACGGTACCGTCGACGCGAGGACGATGCCGCCGAGGAAATACGCGATCCGCCGTGGCGGACGCATCGACGGCAGCGCAAGAATGGCGCACGTGCCGAGCGTCGCCCCGACCCCCGCCCACAGATAGATCGTCCCGAGCCGCGCCCCGGCGTCGGCGGTCGACAGGCCATAGGCGCGCTGGAGGAAGGTCTGGGTCCAGTACATCAGGCCCCAGCCCCATAAGCAGATGATCGTGCCGGCGGCGTTGATGTGCCAGACCGCACGGCTCCGCCACATGAAGAGCAGCGTATCGCGCAGCGGCGCCTGCGGCTCGGTCGACGGCTCGACCGACTCGAAACGCCCGCGCTGCGGCTCGCG
>JANYFA010000077.1 GCA_025362895.1 Sphingomonadaceae bacterium
TGGACGATCCCTCACGACGAGAAGATCATCGGCATATCCGACCGGTCACAATCATCCGACGACCACCCCCACGGGGAGGAGACGAATTTTGCCGGGGTCGGGCTGACGCTCGGGCTTCGCCCTCCCGTCAGCCCGACCCCGGCAGCACTTTCTCATCCTGATTGTCGCGCGTTCTCACCTTGATCGCCGCGCTGCACGAATTGGCCGGACGGTCCGGAAAGCCCGACAAGCTGCGGTTAAATGCAAGTCTAATCGGCGCGCTGGCTGTCGCTCTAAAGGGGGCGCAGACGCACTTTGACCAAAGGAGCGGCGCAGCGGTGGACGTTCAGCCCCTCGCGGTCACGAGCTTTCGGAAGGCATTTGACGCGAGCGGGCGCGCAATGTTGGAACTAGGCATTGAAGGCGTGCTGACGCAGATTCTGTTGCCACCGGAAACACTGTCGGCCCTTCGTAGCGAACTCGCTGGACTGTCGGCCATGTCAGCACCAGCGCCCACCGGCCAGCGTCACTAACCTTTGGCGGGCTTTCGCTCATCCGGCCTATCCTTCGGCTTATGCGGCGTCGGCTTCGTCGCCAGCGCCCGCTTGAGTGCCGCCGTCATCCGGACTTCAATATCTTCCGGCTCATCTTGATCGGCTTCCGTCATGGCTTTCGACTCCGCCTCAATGCCTATGCCGGATGGGCTGTACCACGCGGCGGGCCGCATGTTGATCGCGTTCGGCAAACTTGATGTCATGACCGAAAGCCAAATTTGGCTCCATCATCTGTCAGTGTTCGTTGCCACCGCGCCCGACCCTGAAAACGTTACCAGCGAGCAGTTCGACGCATCCCCTCTGCCAGGCGAAGGGCGGTTCTCATACCGCTTGAAGCGGCTGCGCCAGATCCACGTGGAGATCACTGGTAACGACCTTGAACACATGTCGGCGTTGGATAAGTGGCTCGCCAAAGTACGGCTCTACGAACCCCTCAGAAGCATACTGGCGCATGGCATGTTAGCCCTTCGCTTGTCGACAGGCTCGCGCGTCGTCTTCCACTCGTTCGGCCAAGCCCAAATCCCTAACGGGGAGCGACCAATGCTGCTTCAAGAAACCACAATCGAAAAGATTCTGGCGGCGGCAAAGGGCCTAGAAGGAATGAGTGATGCGCTTATTGGCCTTGGCGCTCGATTGCGGGCAGAGGCGTAAAATAGCGTCCGCAACAAAGCCGACAAACTCGCGCGTTGTGCAAATCTCATTCCAGCCCGGCTCGGTAAGGCGAGCGTCACTGTCGCGCGCCCAAATGTAACGCTCGATCAATCCAATCAAATGCTCACGATCTAAATTAGCGCCGGCCTGTCCCACTTTTCATGCCTTCGTGTTATTAGTGCGTCAAGTATATAATTACCCAAGCATCGTCGCGCCACTGGGGCGCAGCGTGTCGGTGGCCGCGACTAGGGTCGTCGTCGTCGTCCCCGCCGAATTATTATGGGTCGACCACGCGGTCGCGGTCGATTGGCCATAACCGTTATACCCGGTCAGCGACGACGTCCCGCCGATCCCAAGTTCGAATCCGCCATTGGCCACCTGCGCCGCGCCCAAAACAGCGGTGGCGAGGGCGGCAGCGGTGAAGGCGGCGACGGCAATAATACGCATCAAACGGCTCCGTGAACGAGGGCCCGCCGCCGCAGCGCGACGCCCGTCATGGCGAACCCGGCGATCAGCAGGCTCCATGCGGCGGGTTCAGGGACGGTATCGGTAGCGAATACGCGAACCTCGTTGAGACCATAATTATTGATCAGGCCGCAACAGATCGGCACGGCGCTCGCGACACTGGTCGGGCGGAATTGAATGTAGCGAAAGGCCCCACCAACAGCGGTAAACGACTGCGCGGCATGAATGCCGGTACCGCTCTCAGCCGTCAGGCTTGCGCTGACCAGGGTTGTCACGGGCCCGGCAAGCGTGAACCCGTTCGCGCCGTCAAGCGCGACGGAGTTTGCGCCGACGAGAGAAAAGTTGCCGGTTCCGCGGTCGTTATAGCCCCCGTTCGACGTGTTAAACAGGTCGAAGCTCAGCCCCGCCCGCTGAGCACCAAGGTCGATCGTGATGAACGCAGCCGCGGGGCCGTTGTCCCCGTTGATCCAGTAGCCGGCCTGCACCGGTTCGGTGATCGGACCGCTCTGCTGATCGAAGATGCTGCCGGCGGTGAAGACACCAGGATGCGCCGTCGCCGGATAATTATACGATCCGGTATCACCGATGACGGACCCCGGCGTGAGGATCACTTGAGCCGCCTGCGCGGCCAGCGGCGATACCAGCGCAAGCGCCGCAGCAATGGCAATCGTCCGCATCAGTTGACTCCTAAAACTCGCGCGGCCCGCCGCCGCAGCGCCGCGCCAACCGCCGCGAACCCGGCGATGAGCAGGCTCCACGCGGCGGGTTCGGGGACGGCGGCGGGAACCTCGACCGAGTCGAACACGCGGACGCTGCTGACGTCTCCGGCGAAGTATTCGGCGTAAATATCGAACTGCCGGCCGAAGCGGGTTGCGGTTCCGGACGATGTGATCGCCGCCTGGGTCGGTGAGTTCACGACGAGGAGGTTGTCGACGTAGAAGCGACTGCCGCCTGGCCCCGAGCTGAACAGATAATCGTGAACGCCGCTCGGGAAGGTGAAGCCGGTACTGAGAAAATAGTCGGTCGCGCGCATCTCGCCGCCGGGGCGGGTGCCGATATAGAAACCAGTGCCGCTCGCCCCCTGCGACACGATCTCGGTAAACGTGCCGGGGTTCGGCGTTCCCGATGCGCGGACGAGGACCGAATAGGTCGCGTTGCCCGTGGGCACCAGCTGATCGGCGAATTGGACATAGGCGCTCGACCCGTCGAGGTGGAGAGCATTGCCGCTGACGGTCGCGCCGCCGAGGAGCAAGCCGTTGGACGTGCCGACCTCGTCGAACACCGCACCCGGCGTCGCGAAATCATAATAATGGATCAGTGCCGCGTCGGCTCCGCTGAGCGCGGGAGCGGCGGCAGCCGCGACGATTAGGGCACGAACCGCGTAAGCGGCAAGTCGTCGAGCAATGGCCATCACTATTTCCCTCGGTTCAGCTGCATTAAATCTGTCAGGCCACGCGCGCCAATGTCAACGCCGTCCGTCCATCCCGCCGCCGCATGGCCGCGCCCGTCATGGCGAACCCGGCGATCAGCAGGCTCCACGCGGCGGGTTCGGGAACAGCGGCATTGGGGCTGTATTCGACGACGTAGCCACCGCTCGGAAACGTACCGAAGATGTCGTTCCAGTCGCCGGCATTCGCCTTGATATGAAGGTAGTTTTCGGTGGCGTTGTTGTTGGGCTCGCCCGGGTTCCAATGCTCGTAGCCAACGACGGGGCCGCCCTTGATGAAGAAGGTCTGCCCGGCCTCGGGACCGGCCGCCCATTTCCACGTGCCCTCGACGCCCTCGTCGGTCCCGGCCGCCCAGACATAGGTGGCGCTGCCGCTCAGCGCCTTGACGAAGTCGTCCTCGGGAGCGGACGTGATCGTCACGAGGTGCGCGGTGAATCCGGCGATCGGCGTCGCCGCCGCAGCGGCGGCGAGCGCCCCCTGCCAGCTGAGCGAGCCGGCGACGAAATCGTAGTAATGCCCGTTAGCGGCGAACAGCGACGCTGCGTTCAGCGGGGTCAAGCCAATCGTCAGCGCGGCGGCGGTCAGAAAAATGCTCATCAACGGAATCCTGCGACAAGGGCCGCACGACGCCGCAGCGCCGCGCCCGTCAGGCCGAAGCCGGCGATGAGCAGGCTCCACGCGGCGGGTTCGGGGACGGCGGCGGGCGTGCCGGCGAACTCAACCTCGCTCAGCATGACGTAAAATGAGGTCATGCCATTGCCGAGCTGCAGCGTGTGGCTGCCGCCGGTTAGCGACAGGCCGGTAAGCACAATCGCGCTCGAGCCGAAGCCGGTCGTATAATTCTGGGCGGCACCGTCGACCTTGACGAACGACGGCGCGTAAACGCCGCCGCCGGTCTGCGCGTCGATGTGAAGCGTGATGCTATCGATCGTCGGCGATCTGGCGAAATGAAAGGTGATTGTCGGATCGGGCGTCTGATACCAGCCGACATATTGCCCTGTCCCTGCGTAGTCTGACACCGCGTACCACGGCAGCACGGCGATGACGCCGTCGGTTAGTTTGCCAAGACCCCCGCTGAGCGGCGCGCCGCTGACCGTTGTCTGCCCGGCCCCGGTATAGGTGCCGTCCCAATAATTAAATGAGCCGAAATCGCCGTTCGGCATGTCGTAGCTTGTCGGCGCAATGGTGACCGCCCCCGCCGCCGCCGCGACCCCGAAGGCCACGGCTGCCGCCAAACCACGCCCTGCCGCGCGAAAAATAGTCATGACCAGTGCTCCCCGGCGAATGGGGCCGCGCGCCGCCGTAGCGCCGCGCCGGTTAGCGCAAACCCGGCGATTAGCAGGCTCCACGTCTCGGGTTCGGGGACGGCGGGGGTTAGGCTGTCGCCGACCCGCAGGCTCAACCCGAGCGACCCAAGATTATTGGTGGGTGGGTTAGTGATCCGGTGGTAACCGCCGCTGCCGCTGCTGGCGGCGGCCTCCTTGGCCTGCGGGTTCGGCGCGCCGGCGAGATCGAAGCCGTTGAAATTCTGATCGGCGGGCACCTCGAACGCGGCATAATAATAGCCGCGCGCGACGGCGAAGGAGAACCCGGTCGCACCGTGCCAGCCGACCCCGTCGGGGACGCTGAACGCCTTGGCGAACAGCTCGAACTGCGGCGCGTCGGTTGCGTCACCGACGGTGTAGAGTTTGGCGGTGAGCGTCGTGTTGGCGACGCGCGGGGTCAGCGCGCCTTCGATCGAGGTGATCGTCGTGGCGGTCGGCACAAAGAACTGGATTGCGACCCATTGGTAATAGTCGCTGCCGATGCCGTACAAGTATGGCGCGTTTTGCCCGTCGGTCCCCAGGCCGGTATCGACGATATAATGCGGTGCCGCGGCGGCTGGCATCGCGGCGGCAGCCATGGCAAGCGCAGCGAAAGCAACGGGAAAGCGCTTCATCAAATCTCCTGAAAACGGACTGCACGCCGCCGTAGCGCCGCGCCGGTTAGCGCAAACCCGCCGATCAGCAGGCTCCACACGGCGGGTTCGGGGACGGTGTCGGGGCCGGTGAACTGTCCGGTGAACAGGGTGTCGTCGTAATAATAATTGGCCCCCTTGTCGTTGACGAGGTCGAACGTGTCGCCCGCACCGAGCAGGTACGACCCCGACAGCGTCGCGACCCGGTCGGCGACGGTCGTGTCGGCGGCAAAGTTATAGGCGTTGGGCACGAGCGAGGTGTGGAAACTGGTCGTCGTGCCGTCGCACGGATAGCCGTTACAGTTCTCGCGCTGGAGGAAGCTGGCGCCGTCGAAGCGGTAGACGCCCGCCACCGGCGCGGTGAAGCGCAGGACGACGTTCGATACCGGCCCGGTATGAAGCAGGATCGTCCCCGGCACGATGTCGTTATAGGTATGAACGACGTGGTGATAATCCTCCGTCCCGCCGAAGCAGTTCCATTCGGGATGGTCGCGGCAGCGCCCGAAGGCGGGTTCGTGCGCGAACGCCGTGAAGCCGCCGCCCGATAGCGTACCGTAGCTGAATACCGGCGCGCCGAACTGCGTGACGATGTCATAGGTTGCCGCGTTCGCCGCGATGCCCCCGGCAAGCATCGTCGCCGCCGCCAGCCAACGTGTCACGGTCGTCCGCATCGGTCGTTCTCCAATTTGAATGCTCATGCCGCGACAACCCGCGACGAGGGCCGCCGCCGCGCCGCTGCGCCGGTCAATGCGAAGCCGGTAAGCAACATAGCCCATGCGGCGGGTTCAGGGACGGTGGCGTTGATGGTGTCGGCGGTCACGGTCAGGTTGGTGAAGGTGACGCGATTGGCTTCGATGCCGCCGAACTCTTGAACAAGAACGAGATTGAGCTGGTAGCGCGCGCCGCCGGTGTCGCCCGCGAGCGCGAGCCGATCGCCGCCGGCGAAGCTGGTGCGCGACAATTCGGTCAGACCGAGATAATTGTTCGCGCCCGTTCTGTCGTTTCCGTAATCGAAGATGTCGGCGAAGGCGCGGTTGGCACAGCAGCCAGGCCCCTTTATTCCGATGCCAGATTCGGCAGTGTAGCCAAGTCCCGTCGACAGTCCCGCGACGTCGACAGTTAGCCGGAAATTGCCGCTGAAAGTGAAACGGCTGAGCAGCTCCGCGCTGCCGTCGCCCGAACCGGTGGCGCGGGTGAAGACCGCTCCGCTTGCGCTCGGCGAAACGTCGTAAAAGCCGCCGGTCGGCAGCAGGTTGGTGTCGAAGCCGATGAAGGACGCCGACGTCAGCGGATCGACGTACATTGCCGCGTGCGCCGTGCCGGCGCTCGTTACCGCCGCCACGATGCCAATGATAAGCAGCCTGGCGGCGCCCCACAGCCCCCGCGCCCGCCCACCAAGGTCTTTTTTACCAAGCATCACGCACACCCACCGAACAACGACGATGGCAGATAGCTAAGCGGTGCGGCGCGGCAGGAGCTAGTTACAAATGCTGTAATGCGCGCCCTTATGAAGTAGTCGACGGGTCAGTGCGCGTCGCCCCAGCTGACGCCGGTGCCGATCTCGACGCCGAGGGGAACTTGGAGCGTGACCGCGGGGGCGGGGGCGGTTGCCATCACGTCGCGGATGACAGCGGTGGCGGCGGCGACCTCGCCGTCGGGCACCTCGAATACGAGTTCGTCGTGGACTTGGAGGAGCATCCGCGTGCCGGTCAGTCCGGCGGTGGCAAGCGCAGCCGGCATCCGCGCCATCGCCCGCTTGATGATATCGGCGGCGGTCCCCTGAACGCGGGCGTTGACGGCGGCGCGTTCGGCGAACTGACGCTCGCCGACGACCTTCGAAAAGATCATCGGCACATTCGCCTTGCGCCCGAACAGGGTGGTGACGAAGCCGGTTTCGCGCGCGCTGGCGATCGTTTCGGCCATGTAATTGCGAATGCCGGGGAAGCGGCTGAAGTATAGTTCAATGTAGCGCCCCGCCTCGCCCCGATCGATGCCAAGGCGCTGTGCGAGGCCGAAGGCGCTGATGCCGTAGATGATCGAGAAATTGATCGTTTTGGCGCGCGCGCGGGTATCGCGATTGACCTCGCCGAACACCTCCTGCGCGGTCAGGTTGTGGACGTCGCCGCCCTCGGCATAGACCGCCTTCAATTCCGGCACGTCGGCGATGTGCGCGACGAGGCGCAGCTCGATCTGGTTATAGTCGGCCGCCATGATGACGTGGCCTGGTTCGGCGACGAAGGCATGGCGGATCCGCCTGCCCAGCTCGGTGCGGATCGGGATGTTCTGCAGGTTGGGGTCGGTCGACGACAGGCGTCCGGTCGACGTGCTGGCGAGGCCGAAGCAGGTGTGGACGCGCCCTGTGCGCGGGTTGATCTGCGCCTGGAGCGCGTCGGTATAGGTGCTCTTCAGCTTCGTCAGCTGCCGCCAGTCGAGGACGCGCGCGGCGATGTCGATCCCGCTCGCCGCCAGCCGTTCGAGTTCGGTCACGTCGGTCGCAAAGGCCCCGGTCTTGCCGCTTTTCTTGCCCGACGCATGGCCCAATTTCTCGAACAGCACCGCCCCCAGTTGCTTCGGGCTGCCGATCGTGAACGGGTGGCCGGCGAGGCCGTGGATTTGCGTTTCGAGGCGCGCGATCTCGACCTCGTACGCCGCTGACAGCCCGGCGAGCGCGGCGCGGTCGACCTTGATCCCCGCCATCTCCATGTCGGCGATGACGGGGACGAGGGGCGCATCGACGGTCCGATAGATCGTCGTCGCCTGCTCGCGCCACAGCCGCTGGCTGAATTTCTGGTGGAGGCGCAGCGTGACGTCGGCGTCCTCGGCGGCATATTCGGTTGCACGGTCGAGGGGGACGAAGTCAAAGCTGATCCGCGACTTGGCCGTGCCGGTAAGCTCCTTGAACGCGATCGGGGTATGTCCGAGGTGGCGCGTCGACAGTTCGTCCATGCCGTGGTTCCACCGCCCGGCGTCGAGCGCGTAGCTCATCAGCATCGTGTCGTCATACGGCGCGATAACCCCCGCGCCGTGGCGGCGGAAGACGATCACGTCATACTTGAAGTTCTGTCCGATCTTGAGAACACTCGCGTCGGCAAACATGGGGTTGAGCCGGGCGATGACGGTCGCGACATCGAGCTGGTAGACGGGCTCGGCCAGCAGCCCCTCCCCGACCTTGTGCGCGAGCGGAACGTAGCAGGCGACGCCGGGTTCGAGCGCGAGGCTCAGCCCGACCAGCTCGGCCTTGACCGGATCGAGGTCGGTCGTCTCCGAATCGACCGCGACGACGCCGCGCCGCGCCGCCTCGCTCAGCCACCAGTCGAGCCGGTCGAGCGTCGTCACGCACTCATAGGCCTTATGGTCGAATGCGACCGCCGGGGCGTCCTCGACCGCGACCGGAGCGTGCGCCGCCTCGACGTCGCGCCCGAGTTTGGCCAGCAGCGAACGGAAGCCGTGCTTGGCGAGGAACGCCGCCAGCGGGGCCTGCGGTGGTTCGCGCAGCGTCAGGTCGGAGAGCGGCACAGCCAGCGGCAGGTCGTCCTTCAGCCGGACGAGTTCACGCGACAGCCGCGCCATATCCGCGCTGGCGGCGAGGTTTTCGCGCAGCTTGGGCTTCTTCACCTCGTCGAGGCGCGCCAGCATCGCTTCGACCGTGCCGAACTGCTGGATCAGCTCCGCTGCGCCCTTTGGCCCGACGCCGCGCACGCCGGGGATGGCATCGACCGCGTCGCCCATGAGCGCGAGGACTTCGCCGAGTTGCTCGGGAGGAACGCCGAATTTTTCGATGACCTCCGCGCGGTTGACCCGGACATTCTTCATCGTGTCGTACAGGTCGAGCCCCGGACGGATGAGCTGCATCAGGTCCTTGTCCGAACTGACGATCGACACGTCCATGCCCGCGAGGATCGCCGCCTCGGCATAGGATGCGATGATGTCGTCGGCCTCGACCCCCTCCTGCTCGATGCACGGCACCGAAAAGGCGCGGACGGCGTCGCGAATCAGCGGGAATTGCGGAACGAGGTCCTCGGGCGGCGGCGGGCGGTGCGCCTTGTACCCGGCATACATCTCGTTGCGGAACGTATGGCTGCCGGCGTCGAAGATCACCGCGAGATGTGTCGGGGCGTCGGCACGGTTGAGCTCCTCGATCAGCTTCCACAGCATCGTCGTCACGCCATAGACGGCGTTGACCATCGTTCCGCCCGGATCGTTGAGCGGGGGCAGCCGGTGGTAGGCACGGAAAATATAGCCGGAGCCGTCGACGAGATAGAGGTGCTGTTTCGCCATACCCCGGTGTAGCGGGCGCGGATGCGGTCGGCTAGCGGGGGTGCTTAGCCAGTATGACTTGCGACAGGTGGAGGTCGGTGCGTCGGGCGGGCAGACTGCCCTAGCGGTTGGGGACCCGCTGGCGGTACGGGTTGTTGGCCGTCCCATATTGCCCGGCGACGGTCAGCGAGCCCGTTTCGCCAAGCTGGGCACTGATCTCGCCGCCAATTTCGCGGTAGCCGTTCGTACCGATGGCGACTTCGGCGGTGCCGTGCCACTTTTTCGCCTTCTCGCCGGGCAGCGCGAGACTCGGCTCGCCGCGTGTCATCGCGAGCAGTTCGGCGGCACGATTGCGCGCATCGCCGTCGGCCTGCGCGGCAGCGATTTCGGCGGCGGTCAGCCGGTGCTCGACGGGGGCCGCCGTCGGCGCCGGGGCCGAGGTCGCGACCGGAGCCACGACTTGCGCCGTCGCCGATAGCGGCAGCAGCATCACGACGGCAAGGGCAAACACGCGGATCATATCGTCATCCTAACCGCCGTGCGGATGAAGGACAAATGGACGATCATGGCCGGCGGTGGCCGCCGTCATGCCGCTGACTGCCCGACGGCTGTCCGCGCTGCGGGCCGTTTTGCCGGTAATTCCGAAACGCCGTGGCCCGGTCGGCCATATACGCCTGGTCGCGGCGACCATCGAAACCGCGGTTGGCGTACAAGTGGTTGCCGCGCCATTCGCCGCGCTCGCCACCCGCCCCGCGATACCCCCAATGGCCGCGCTCATCGTCGTTCCACCCGCGCCGCTCGCCGTAGCGGCCGAAGACTAGCCTCCCGTAACCGGGGTAATAATAATCGTTATACCAGCCATAGGCCGGATAACCGTAGCCGCTGTAATAATCGCCGCCGTAGCCGACCGGCCCCGCATAATAGCCCGTCGCGACGCCGCTATAGCCGTAGCCACCACCGCCATAATAGCCGTCGACGCAGCCGCTCAGCGCCACTGCCGCGACCGCAATCGCGCCGAACGTCAGGGTCTTACGCAAGGTCATCACCGGTCTCCTCCCAATCTCTATTAGCGCACTGCGGCTTGATCGGAGGTGAACCGGCGTGACGTCGCGCGGATTTCGCTCTACCCCTATCGGCATGAACCTCGCCCGCTTCCCTCGCCGCCGCTATACGCCCGGCCCGACCCCCCTCGAACCGATGGCACGACTCTCGGCGCACCTCGGCGGCAGCGTCGAATTGTGGATCAAGCGCGACGACCTCCTCGGGCTGGCGGGCGGGGGCAACAAGACGCGCAAGCTCGAATTCTTCGTCGCCGACGCGCTGGCGCAGGGGGCCGATACGCTCGTCACCTGCGGCGCGCCGCAATCGAACCACTGCCGCCTGACGCTCGCCGCCGCCGTCGCCGAAGGGCTGAAGTGCCGCCTCGTGATCGAGGAGCGCGTGCCCGGCAGCTATGCCGCCGACGCGAGTGGCAACAACCTGTTGTTCAACCTGATGGGGATCGAGCGCGTGACCGTGGTACCCGGTGGCAGCGATCTGGGCGCGGCGATGGCCGCCGAAGTCGCCGACCTCGCCGCCGGCGGGCGCAGGGGGTACGCGATCGCCGGCGGCGGATCAGTCCCGCTGGGCACGCTCGGCTATGTCGCCTGCGCCGAGGAACTCCTCGCGCAGAGCTTCGACCAAGGCGTCGCCTTCGATCATCTCATGGTCGCCAGCGGCAGCGCGGGAACGCACGCCGGTCTCGTCGTCGGGCTGGAGAGTGCGAACGCGGAGCTGCCGGTCACCGGTATCAATGTCCGCCGCCCGCAGGCCGAGCAGGAGGGCAATGTCCACAAACTCGCCGTGGCGACCGCTGCCTTCGCCGGGGTTCCGGCCATTCGCCGCGATCGCATCACCTGCCTCGATCGATGGGTCGGCCCCGGCTATTCGCTGCCGACACCGGGCATGATCGCGGCGGTGCGCCTGCTCGCGAGCACCGAGGGGGTGCTGCTCGATCCGGTTTACACGGGCAAGGCGATGGCGGGGCTGATCGATCTAGTCCGCGAAGGTTATTTCGCGACCGGCAGCCGCGTTGTCTTCGTCCACACCGGCGGCTCGCCCGCGCTGTTCGCTTACCGCGACGTGTTGGCGGCACAGTGAAAACGGTCGGCGTCATCGGGGGGATGGGACCGGCGGCGACGCTCGATTTCCTGACCAAACTTCACGCCGCGACCCCGGCGGCAAGCGAGGCCGACCACCTCCACGTCATCACCGACAATCATCCACACCGGGCCGACCGCAATGCCGCGATGCGCGCCGACGGGCCGTCTCCCGCGCCGTCCCTCGTCAAGACCGCGATCGGTCTGGCAGCCATGGGCGCGGAACTGCTGGTCATGCCGTGCAACGCCGCGCACGCCTGGGCTGACGACATTATCGCGGCAACGCCGGTTCCGTTCGTCAGCATCATCGGCGCGGCGGTGGCGGCGGTGCGCGCAGCAGTGCCAGACGTGACGTGCGTCGGCCTGCTCGCGGTCGAAGCGACGCAGGCGGCGCGGCTGTATCACGACGGCTTTGGCCCAGGTGTGACGATTCTCGCGCCCGACATGGACGTGTTCATGCCGCTGATCTTTGCGGTGAAGGCGGGCGACACCGGCGCGGACATTCGCGCGCGGATGGCGGGCCTGGCGGCGGCGCTGGTCGCGGGCGGAGCCGAGGTCCTGCTCGCCGCGTGCACCGAAGTTCCGCTGGTGTTTGGCCCGGCAGACGCGGCGGTGCCGGTGGTTAGCGCGACCGACGCGCTGGTGGCAGCAACGTTGGCGGCAGCGGCATGATTGCCGTTGTCCTGCACGAACCTTTTCGACTAGGATGCGCTCTTGATCAGTGCTGCAAGCAAAGCCTGACAGTGCATCGCCAGTAATTAAATTACAAGTGGCGATTGATCACGGCAAGATTCGCAATGTTCGAGCAAGAACTTAGCGAAGTTAGCTTTCTAGCCGAAGAAATCGAGCAGCGCGGCGAGCGTCCCGTCCGGTGCCTCCTCCGGCAGAAAATGGCCGCACGGCAGCGCGTAGCCGCGCACGTCGGTCGCGTAATCCCGCCAGATCCTAAGCGGATCGAACCGCGCCCCGACCAGCCCGCGGTCGCCCCATAACACCAGCACCGGCGCGGCGATCTTCGTTCCCGCCGCGAGCGCCGCCGCATCATCGGCGACGTCGACCGTCTCCCCGGCGCGGTAATCCTCGCACGTCGCATGGATGCCTTCGGCGGTGGCGAAGCCTTGCCGATATTCGGCGCGCGCTTCCGCCGTGAATGCCCCCGCGCTCCCGGCCCACCGCCCGAAGCACATATCGAGCCACACATCGGGCGCGCCGCCGATCAGCGCCTCGGGGATCGGCGACGGCTTGGTCAGCATGAACCAATGGAAATAGGCGTCGGCGATGACGCGGTCGGTGGCGTCGTACAGCGCCTTGGTCGGCACGATGTCGAGCACCGCGAGCCGGGTCACCGCCGACGGATGATCGAGCGCCATGCGGTATGCGACGCGCGCGCCGCGGTCGTGCCCGGCGACCGCGAACCGGTCGTGTCCGAGCGCGGCCATCACCGCGATCAGGTCGGCGGCCATCGTCCGCTTCGAATAATTGCCATGGTCGGCATCGCCGGGCGGCTTCGCGGAGTCGCCATAACCGCGCAGGTCGGGAGCGACGACGGTGAAGCGCGCCGCGAGCACGTCCGCCTGCCGGTGCCACATGACGTGCGTCTGGGGATAGCCGTGGATGAGGAGCAGCGGCGGTCCGTTCCCCTTCGTCCACCACGCGATGCTCACGCCGTTGACATCGGTGGTGCCGCGCCGATACCCATCGAACATCGCGTCTTCGGTCATCGGGCGAACAACTGCCCGATATCGCGAAACGCCTTGAATTCAAGCGCGTTGCCGGCGGGATCGAAGAAGAACATCGTCGCCTGCTCCCCCGGCTGGCCGACGAAGCGGATGTGGGGCGCGATCTCGAACGCCGTCCCCGCCGCCGTCAGCCGATCGCGCAGGGCCTCCCAGTCGTCCCAGCCGAGGACTAGTCCGAAGTGCGGGACCGGCACCGCGTCGCCATCGACGGCGTTCCGGGTGATCGCGCTCGCTGCAGCAAGGTGGGCGACAAGCTGATGCCCGTGGAAGTCGAAATCGACCCACGTCGCCGACGACCGCCCCTCCCCGCAGCCAAGGACGCCGCCGTAGAAGGCGCGCGCGGCGGCAAGGTCGTCGACCGGGAAGGCGAGGTGAAAGCGTGGGGTCATGGTATCATCATCGCACGTCGGCGGCCCCTCTTGAAGTCGGCAAAATCAGGGCCAGATTATCGTTGTCGCCTGCCTTCTGGGGGTGACATTTCAACCGATATCATTGCTTTGAAAGGATGATCTCATGCGTACCTTCGACATTTCGCCGCTCCTCCGCGCTTCGGTCGGGTTCGAGAATTTGAACCGCCTCGTCGACCTCGCCGCCCGTGGCGACAGCAGCGACAACGGCTATCCGCCGTACAACATCGAAAAGACCGGTGAAGGCAGCTACCGCGTTGCGATGGCGGTTGCCGG
>JANYFA010000081.1 GCA_025362895.1 Sphingomonadaceae bacterium
GCTATCGTCGACCATGGCGGGCGTGGCACTTTCTGTCCGGAGTCAGAGGGTCGTCTAAACAACCTTTCTCTACACCAAATCAGCAAGTTAAGCTACGCTCGCCAACCCAGAATGACCCGTCCAGTGAATAATCCGGGCTAGCACCCGCGCCGGGTCGATGGGCTCATGATCGACGGCACGCCACGGGTAGTGAATCTCGCCTCCGATCTTTACGTAAACCTCGTCGAGGCGCCATCGCAGCTGCGGGCACTGTCAGAGCAAATTGTCACCGGTTTTCCTACCTGGTTATCGCCGCAAAATCTAATCGCGCTATACTGTTAAGTTCTTGATCTATCTCTTAAATGTCCCAATCGAAGTTAGTCTTTACGGCTCCAATTTTGGCCATAGCAACCCTCAACGAACCAATTTGTGGTTAGTTTGACAATGCAGGCTCGGGGCCTTGGCCCTGGATGTGCAATGTATTGAGGCGAGCTACCACCGCTCGGCGCGGCGTGCCACATTCGTCTGACAATGCCCTCACGGGTGAGCTTGCACGCGGCCAGCCTGCATGCAAATGCCGCCCGCATGCGTCCCCGTTATCAAACAAATGGCATGAGCCAATGTGGACGTGGTAGCCATCCGCCGTGGCTGGCTCCGGACTGCCGGTCGCGCAACCGACGCGAAGATCCGCGCTCGCTGCCTACTGATTATCCAAGGACTTTTTTGTGATCCATTCGGAACATCCGGTTCCCGAAATCGCGCGCGCCTATATCGACGCGACGCCTGCCGGCAGCTGGTTCATCTTCGACATGAGCCCGCTCGATGTCACGGGTATTCCGGCCTGGAAGGCGGCCTATTTCCCATTTGATGCGACGGCGGCCTGCTGCGAACTGCAGCAAGGTACCGGCTATGGCGCAACCTCCGACCAGGCAATTATCGCAGCCGTCGCCGAATGCTTTGAAGAAATCTTGGCCCGCATCGGCTTTGCGCGGTTGACGCAGGTGTCGGGCAGCTTCGATCAGCTCGCCCGCGAGCGTGGCGTCGGCGGGGTCGTCGACCCACAGGAATTGTGCCTGCCCGCAGGATCGTCAGTCGATCGCGACACCACGCTGTGCTGGGTAACGGGGCATCGCTGGTTCAGCGGCGAACCGGTGCTCGTGCCGGTCGATGTGGTCGCGCTTTCGGCGGATCGGCTGCCTGCGGGGTATTTACCGTTCACGACGCTGATCACCAATGGTCTGGGTGCCGGCCCGACGATCGCCTGGGCAGCTGCGCACGGGCTGATGGAGTGCCTGCAACGCGACGGAAATGGTCTTCAGCTGCGCGCCATGGACGCAAAAGTCGGGCTCGATTTTGCGGGCGCTCCGCCGCCCGAGTTGGTATCGCTTTTCGATCGTATCGAAGGCGCGGGGATCGATCTGCTCCCGAAATTTGCATCGGATGAATTCGGTGTCGTCAACGTGTTCGTTGTCGGCGCCGACCGCGACCCGTCTCGCTTGGCCGTGCCGATCGCCCTCACCGGCTGTGGCGAAGCGGCCGACCTCGATCGCGTTGTGGCGCTCCGAAAGGCGATCCTCGAATACGGCCATGCCCGCGCACGCAAGGCATTTGCATTCGGCCCGATCGAGCAAATCGCGCGCGTGATGCCTATCGGGTACTGGGACCGTGTAGAACCTCGCGTTCGTCGCGCTGCCCGTACTACCGAATTGCGGCAGATGGAGGCGTTTCAAAAATGGCTTACACTCGACTGCCGCGCGTTGCGTGACCTACTTGCCGATCCGGTTTTCACGTCTTCAACGACAAAACCCTTTGCGGAATTAGGTACGAGTTCTGCTGCATCTCCCGAGGCAAAGGGCGAACTGGTCGCCCGTCGGCTTTTGGCAGCCAACCTCGATCCACTAATCGTGAATTTCAGCCCGCCGGGTGCGGCGGTGCGTGCGGTTCGCGTCGTCGTTCCCAAGCTCGAGGTCGAGACGATGAGCTACTATCGCATCGGCGAACGCAATACCGCGAAGCTAATCGCGCAAGGCAGTCCGCTAATCCGAATGGGAGAGCCAACCGAAACAAAGCGGCAAATCCGCCTCACGCCTGAGGCGTATAATAGACTCGGCGGCAAACCACTGCTCGATGTCAGCGCAGTTGATGACAAGGTGGGGCATTTGTATCCGCTTTACCGTGAACCTGGCGCTCATGAAATGTTGTTTCACTGTGACTAGTCTGTGGATCGGCGTCCAAAACGGGACCCCGCCTGGTTATGCCAAGATACTCAAAAACAGTGTGAAAAGCGGCGAGGGTGATAAAGATCGGCGTCGGGCGGAACCTCCAATAAATCTGCGATAACTGTTTCGTTTCAATCACTTGCGGGAGGAATGGGCTGGGTCTCGCTTTGGACGCCGATCCACAGACATACATCATCACGACGAGGCGGATCACCTCCGGCGAGCTGTTGAAATAGCGGAACGGGCTCGGTGGCTTGGCTCTGGATTAGCGGCTCATCCGCGTCGGCTACCATTTCTAAGCACCCCGTGCCACATTCGTCCGATAGTGCCCATGGCCGGCCTGATCCGACCGCCCTGCGACTAGCGCAGCTCCGCGTATCGGCCTATTTGCTGAGGCAGCGATGCGGGAGCCGGGGGACAGAGCGGCTCCTGCGTCACGAGGTTAACCGGGGGCTTTGGACGCGGATGATCAAGGCCGAACGTCATGACCGGATCATGGCCGAACTCGCACGGCGCGGCGCAGTCGGGGTCCAGGAGCTCGCGGCATTGCTCAACGCCTCCTCGGCAACTATCCGTCGCGACATCGCGGAACTGGATGCGACCAACGCGCTGCTGCGCACGCACGGCGGCGCGGCCGTGCCCGACCGTCGTCGAGAGATGCCCTATGACGCCAAGGTGATGGCGTTTCTCCCCGAGAAGCGCCGGATCGGAGCCTATGCGGCGTCGCTGCTGGAGCCCGGGCAAACGGTCGGCTGCGGTGGCGGCACGACCATCATGCAGATGATCAAGTCAATTAAGCGCATGTCGCTGCACATCGTCACCAACGCGGTCAACGTGGCGCTCGAGCTGCGCGACGCTGACAATATCGACGTGACGCTGACAGGCGGTCGGATGCGCAAGCGCACTGCCGAAGTTGTCGGCCCGATCTGTGAGCGCACGATGCGCGACATAAACCTCGACGTGGCGGTCATCGGCGCGGACGGCATCCACGTCGACCGTGGCTACACCACCTACGACACGGGGGAGGCGTACGCCAACCGCGCGCTGATATCGCGCGCGCGCGAAGTATGGATCCTCGCCGATCATTCGAAGGCCGAGCGCGTGCACCCGGCGGTGATCGACGAACTCGGGGTCGCGAAACTGCTTATTACCGACATCGCGGCGCCGGCGGCCTTCGTCGAGGCGATGACCGCAGCCGGCGTGCAGGTTGTGACCGTCTAGCGGTCGGCACCGCCGCCCGCGGACAGAAACGCACGCACCTGCGCGGCGCCGGTCACGCCGCCCGTTCCCCCGATCGCCGCGACGGTCAGCGCCCCGCAGGCGTTACCGAAGGACAGCCGCTCGGCAATGGCAGCGCCGGTCAGCATTGCCGCGAGATAGCCGGCGTTGAACGAGTCGCCGGCGCCCGTCGTATCGATGGCTGTCGCGCCGTACCCGGCAGCGGCGACGAGGCCGTCCGCATCGCCGTGCACCGCGCCTGCCGGGCCGCGTTTAAGCACAACCGTGCCCACGCCGAGATTGCGCAGCTTGGCGATGCCGCGCGCGACGTCCGTGCCGCCGGAAAGTTGCTGAAACTCTTGTTCATTCGGGAAGACGATATTCGTGTGGGCAAGCGTCTTCTGGAGGTCGTCGGTTAGCCAGTGTCCGTCGGAATCCCAGCCCGTATCGAGCGACGTGGTTACACCCAGTGCCCGGGCTTGCGCGAACAGTTGCGGCAGCCGGGGGCGCAACCCGCTCTGCAGAAAAAACGATCCGACGTGGAGGTGCCGCACACCCCGGAGCACGGACGCGGTCACCGCTGTGCTCGGATCGAGCGCCATTGCGCCTTTACACGTCAGCAGCAGCCGGTCGTCGGGATAGGGCAAGCATATGGTTAACCCCGTCGTAACGCCGGACCGGGTTTCCACCAGACTGGTGTCGACCCCTTCGACCCGCAGCGCGTCGCGACAGAAACGGCCGTGCTCGTCGTCCCCGATACAGGCGGCCATTGCCGTACGCAGGCCAAGACGCTGCAACAGGACGCACGTGATTGCCGTCGAGCTGCCCAGCGTCAGGCGGTATCTCTCGAACTCTTGTTCGGTTCCCAGTTCCGGCGCGTGAACGCGGATTCCTGCGAGGATGAAGTCGGGGTTGAGTTCGCCGACGGCAAGGACATCCAAGCCAGTGGCGAAGGGGATCAAAGGATCACCACCTTGCTCAGGTTGACCGGCGCGTCGGGGTTCTTGCCGCGCCGCATCGCCGTCTCGAATGCCAGCACCTGAAGCGGCAGCAGATCGACCGGCGCGACGCGGCCCGGGTCGGCGTCGTGCACGGCCGGGATGACGAGGTCCGCGATCCCTGCGTAAAGCTCCGCGCCAGCGCCCACCACCAGAACTGTCGCGCCGAGCGCCTTGACATCACGCGCCAGCGACTTGCCAAGTTCAGCGTCGGACAGCGTGAAGATAGTGACGATCGTGTCGCAGTCTGCCGTCGCCTTGGGCCCATGGCGGTATTCAAGCGAGTGGTAGGCCTCGCTGGTCGAGATCGACATCTCCTGCACCTTCAGGCTGGCTTCCAGGGCGAGCGGATAGCTGGAGCCGGAGCCGAGGAAGACGAAGCGGTTAAAGGCGCGGCGCTTGACGAGCGCGCGAACCTCGTCGTTGTGAGTCAGCGCCTGCCGTCCCGCATCCGGGAGCGCACGCAACGCGGCGCGGTCGTCCTCGGTGCCGAACAGGTGCTGGAGGGCGATAAGCATCGACGTGAATGACCGGAGCATGACCAGGCCGTCCTCGCGGCCCTCGTCGATCAGGAACGCCTCGTCGGCGCGGGCGAGCAGCGCAGATTCAGCGACGCAGCTTATCCCAAGTACGACCACGCCCGCCGCCTGCAACGCCGTGATTGCCGCGAGCAATTCGCTCGACTCACCCGACCGCGAGATAGCGAGCGCGAGGCGCCGGCGCTGCGGCGCGGGCCTCGTCTCCCAGGCGTCGAGCATGACCTCGCACGACGGCACGGCGCGCGCGTCGATCAACCAGCGGCGCCGGATATGGTCAGTGGCGGCCAGCGCCAAATAGTAAGAGGTCCCCGACCCCAGCGCGATGACCTCGTCGTAGTCCTCGAGCGACACCGCCGGAACGCCCGGGCCGCGGTCGAGGCGCTCGATCAGGCGCTGCCAGGTGTCCGGCTGCGACAAGAGCTCGTTCCAGGTCGTCAGGCCGATCATTCAGTGTTCCCTGTAGGCGAAAGCGGCGGGATTGATCGCATCCGCGGGCAGCCGCCCGGCCAGCACCTCGAGTGCGTTGCTAACCGCCCGCACTGCCGCGTTCTTCTTGGCGGATTGCGCCAGCCCCGCCTGGTGGGGTGTAAGCACGACGTTGCTCAGGCCGAACAGGGGGCTCTCGTACAGCGGCTCGTGCTCGAACACGTCGAGGCCAGCGCCGGCGATCCGGCGGGTGGCCAGCGCCTCGAAGAGTGCCGCCTCGTCGACCAGCTCGCCGCGTGCGATGTTGATGAAATAGGCATGCGACTGCATCAGCGCGAACTCGCGGGCACCGATCATGCGATAGGTCGACGGATTCAGCGACTGGTAAAGGCTAACAATGTCGGCGCGCGCCAGAGCTTCGTCCTTGCCGACATATTCCAGCTGGTATTCACGGCCGAACGCCGCGTCGGGCGTTCGGGTATGGACTAATATCTTCATGCCGAACGCCGCCGCGCGGCGCACCGCCGCCTTACCGATCATGCCGAGCCCGAACATGGACAGGGTCGCGCCGTACATGTCCAGGCTAAACTGGGTGTCGGCGGCCCAGCGCCCTGCGCGGATGGCGATGTCGCCGGTCCTGATTTGCCGGGTGACGGCCAGCATCAGGCCGATCGAGAACTCGGCGCATTGCTCGGCATTGACGCCCTTGACGTTCGTCACGACGATGCCGCGATCAGTCGCCGCTTCGATCGCCACGTTGTCGGATCCGGAGGTGTGGAGCGCGATCACTTGGGCGCGGCCGCACAGGGCCAGCGCTTCCGCGTCGGTACCCATCACCCGCCCCATGACGATCGCGTCGGCGTCGGCAAGATTGGCCAATTTACCCCGGGCGATATCTCGAAAGCAGGTCAGTCCCTCGACAAACTCGACGTCGTGGCCGCAGGTGGACAGGGCAGCCACGGCGGCGGCAATCTCGTGAAGGCTGTCGGAAACAACCAGGATCTTGCGCTTCGGCATGCGCTTACGCCGCGCCGTCGGCGGCGGCGATCCGCCGGCCCCCGGCATCGAAGAAGTGCAGCTTCCCGGGTGCCGGGCGAATGTGCATGGTGTCGCCGACATTCGCCGAAAGCCGCTCGCGCGAGACGACAGTGATCCGGCAGTCGGCGAGGTCCAAAAGCGCAATTGTCTCTGCACCCGTAACCTCCATCGCCACCAGCCGCCCGGTCATCGCGTTAGACGCATCTGCGACCAGCTCGATATTCTCGGGTCGCGTGCCGACGGTCACCGGCGTTCCCGGCTTCACGCCAAGCCTCCCCGGCACGGGCAGCGAACCGCCGGCGAGTTCAATCGATTGCCCGTCGCATACTCCCTCGATCAGATTCATCGCCGGCGAGCCGATGAAGGTTGCAACGAAGATGTTGGCGGGACGATCGTACAGCTCTAGCGGCGACCCGACCTGCTCGATGATGCCGTCGCGTAGTACGACGATGCGATCGGCCATCGTCATCGCCTCGACCTGATCATGGGTGACGTAGATCGAGGTGACGCCCATGCGCCGGTGAAGCTCGCGCAATTCGGCGCGCACCTGCACGCGCAGCCTGGCGTCGAGATTCGAGAGAGGTTCGTCGAATAGGAAAACTTGCGGCTCCCGCACGATTGCGCGCCCCGTCGCGACCCGCTGCCGCTGGCCGCCCGATAGTTGCCGGGGATAGCGGTCGAGCAGATCAGTAAGGCCGAGCGCCGCCGCCGTGTCCGCGACCCGCCGATCGATCTCCGTCCGCTCCACCTTCCGCATCCTGAGCGCGAACGCCAGATTCTGCGCCACGGTCATGTGCGGGTAGAGCGCGTAGTTCTGGAACACCATCGCGATGTCGCGACCTTTGGCCGGAACGTCGTTAACGATGCGGCCGCTGATCTCGATCGTGCCACCCGAGATATCCTCCAGCCCGGCGATCATGCGCAACAGCGTCGACTTGCCGCTCCCGGAGGGGCCGACCAGCGCCACGAACTCGCCGTGCGCGATGTCCAGCGACGCTCCCTTGATGATCTCTACGAGACCGAAGGCCTTGGTGACGTCGCGGAGAGAGACTGTCGCCATCGATCAGGCTCGCGCCAGTGCATGGTCGCCGCACGCGCTGGCGTAGGGGGCGAGAGCCGCCTTGACGCTGGCCCGCGCCAGGTCGTCAGGCGTCGCCAGCAGTTTTCCGGCGGCGACCGCAGGTATGTGCTGCGGGAAATATCGGCTGACCAAAGGAAGGGGGAGGGGCTCAGTGCGAAGGAAGCCGAACAGCCCATCCACCGCGATCTCGACCGCTGGCTCGGTCCAGTAATAGCGCACCCGGTCCGAATAGCTGTAGTGGCGCAGATACGCCTGGCGGGCCGGGTCGCCGCCATAATGGCTGGCCCAGTGCCGAGGCTCGCGCAGCATCACAGCCTCGAGCGCATCTCGCACACTCCAGCGCGGGTTCCAGCCGGGAAGCTCGCGGGCGACGTCCTCAAGCGCGTAGACCGCCTCGCGCAACGCGAACGTCGCCGCGGGGCCAACTTTCAGGATCGCGAAATGCATGGCGACCAGCGCCCGGTAGCTGGCGGAGGGCTGGTAATCGGTCGAATGCGCCTCGTACACTGCGCCGGGCAGAGCGAGCACCGCAGACGCAAGCTCGGCGGCACCTGCCGGGTCGAACCGGACGACGTCCTCGTTGCCAAAATCTAGGCCGGGCTGGACGACGATGGCGACAACCCGCGCGAGGATGGGCGTCAAACCCGCCTGCGCGAATGCCGTCTCGTGCGCGCGCCACGTCGTCTTCACGCTGTCGGCCCGTGTCGGCATGATGGCGTGACCCTCGCCCATGCCGCCGGGGGCGGGAACCTCGGTGCCGATGACGTAGACGGGCCGGGTTGTGTTGGTGCCGACCGCCGCCTCGGCCGCTGCAGCGAGCCGCGCGGCCCGCTCGGCGATCACCGCGTCGGCCAACTCCGCGGGATCGTCGGCGCACGCCATTGAACAGTCGAGGTGAAGTTTGCCATATCCCGCACGGGCATAGGTCTCGATCATCGCAACGGCCTTCGCCATCGCCGCGTCGGCGGGCAGATCGCGCCACGGTTGCGGCCCGAGATGATCGCCGCCCAGCACCAGATCATCATCCGGCAGGCCGACCTCGCGCGCCATCGCCCGCACCTGGTCGGCGAAGGCGATCGGCGTCATTCCCGTGTAGCCCCCGTCCTGGTTCACCTGATTGCAGGTCGATTCAATGACCGCGACCTGCTCGCGATCGCGGGCAAGCTCCAGCGCGGCACGGATGACGGTCGGATGCGCGCAGCACACGGAGAAGACACCGGTCGCCCGACCACGCCGGTTGGCATCGAAGATCGCGCCCAGCGGTGATATCGTGCTCCGTTGAGAAGAGGCTGGCATGCGGCAGTGCTAATAGAGATGGCAAGCGAACACAACGGCAAACATATTATTGTTCACATTTGCTCATTTGCTCTGTAGGATCGCTCGTGTCGGCCATGTCCGCCGTCGCTCCGGAAGCGCGCGATGCACAAGATCAAGGCGGCGATCATCGGGTCGGGCAACATCGGCACCGACCTGATGCTCAAAATCGACACGATGTCCGACACCCTCGAAATGGTGGCGATGATCGGCGTCGATCCCGATTCCGAAGGACTTGCGATCGCCCGCTCGCGCGGCAAGGCGACGACTGACGCGGGCATCGCGGGTTTGCTCGAACTCGATGAATTTGCCGACATCGATATCGTCTTCGACGCGACCAGCGCCCGGGCACATCACCACCATGATGCGGTGCTCGGCGCATACGGCAAGATGCTCGTCGACCTGACGCCCGCCGCAATCGGCCCCTTCGTCGTCCCGTCGGTCAACCTCGGCAACGGCACGATGCCGCGCAACGTCAACATGGTGACCTGCGGAGGCCAGGCGACCGTGCCGATCGTCGCCGCGGTGAGTGCGGTCACCAAGGTCCATTACGCGGAGATCGTCGCCTCGATCGCGTCGCGGTCAGCGGGGCCCGGCACGCGCTCCAACATCGACGAGTTCACCGAGACGACCGCGTCGGCGCTCGAACGGCTTGGCGGCGCCACGCGCGGCAAGGCGATCATCGTCCTCAATCCGGCCGAGCCGCCGATGATGATGCGCGACACCGTGTATTGTCTGTGCGACGCGGCCTCGACCGACGAGATCACGGCTTCGATCGAGGCGATGGTGGAGGATGTCCGCCGCTACGTTCCGGGCTACCGCCTGAAACAAGCGGTGCAATTCGAGCCCGTCGGCGGCAACTCGCCCATCGACATACCGGATCTCGGGCGGTTCGATGCCGGGCTGAAGGTGACGGTGTTCCTGGAGGTCGAGGGTGCGGGTCACTATCTGCCGAGCTATGCCGGCAATCTCGACATCATGACGTCGGCGGCGCTGCGTGTCGGCGAACGCTATGCCGCGTCTCGAAACCGGGCGGCCTGAGCCGATGACCGCGTCCACCCGTCTCTACATCCAGGACGTCACGCTGCGCGACGGGATGCACGCCATCCGTCACCGCTACGACGTTGGCATGGTCGCCGAGATCGTGCAGGCGCTCGACCAGGCGGGCGTCGACGCGATCGAGATCGCCCACGGCGACGGCCTGTCCGGGTCGTCGTTCAATTACGGTTTCGGTCGCCACACGGACTGGGACTGGATCGCGGCTGCGGCGAAAGCCTGTCGCCGTGCGACGCTGACCACATTGCTGTTGCCTGGGATCGGCACGCTCCATGACCTGAAGCGCGCCGCTGATTTGGGCGTGAAGTCGGTTAGGATCGCGACGCACTGCACCGAAGCCGATGTCGCGGCACAGCATATTGGCGCGGCGCGCGAACTTGGCATGGACGTGTCGGGGTTCCTGATGATGAGCCACATGAGCCCGCCCGGCCCGCTGGCCGCGCAGGCGCGATTGATGGAGAGCTATGGCGCACACTGCGTCTATGTCACCGACAGCGGCGGCGCGCTGCGGATGGACGGGGTGCGCGAGCGTGTCAGGGCCTATCGCGCGACCCTGAAATTGGAGACGGGGATCGGCATCCATGCGCACCAGAACCTGTCGCTGGCGGTCGCCAATTCGATCGTTGCGGCGGAGGAGGGCGCGGTGCGCATCGATGCGTCGCTCGGCGGCATGGGTGCCGGAGCCGGCAATACCCCGATCGAGGCGTTCGTCGCCGCCATCGAGGGATCGGCCTTCACGCACGGCTGCGACCTGTTCGCGCTGATGGACGCCGCCGAAAACCTGGTCCGTCCCCTGCAGGATCGCCCGGTCCGGGTGGACCGCGAGACGCTCAGCCTGGGCTATGCGGGCGTCTATTCCAGCTTCCTGCGCCACGCCGAGAAGGCGGCGCAGGATTACGGGCTCGACACCCGCGCAATCCTGGTCGAACTCGGCCGGCGCGGGATGGTCGGCGGTCAGGAGGACATGATCGTCGATGTCGCGCTCGATCTCGTCAAGGCAGACACCGGTCGGCGCGCGCCTGACGCAGTCACGCCTCGGGCAGCCGCTGGATCTTGAAGTCCGAGAACAGGAATTCATAACGCGCGCGCGCTAGGCACGCGTCGGTCAGCGGCGACTGGCCATGCGTGCCGCTCAGCAGCCACGCGAAGGAGCGCACGGGATGACCGAGGTTTGCGCTGAAATCATCTTGCGACCCGACGATTTCGCCTTCCATCCCGACAGCGTCGTCGATCGCGATCCTCACATGATTGCGGGTGTGGCTGGCGACGACGTGCCGCCCGTCGAGGTCGCGAAGCTCGTCCCAGCTCATAGCGTAGCGTCCATCGGCATATTCGTCGGGAATGAGCTTGAGGGTGTTCTGACGTGAAAACGCGATCTGATCCCGGATGGAGCAGCTCGCATAGCCGCTCGCAGCGAAGAACCAGCCGGTGAGACCGTGCTTCTCGAGTAGCGGCCTGAATACGTCGTAATTGTTGCGGTAGCCGTTGTAGAGCGCGATGATAACGCCGGGCTTGCGGCCTGGCCAGCGACCGGTGCGGAAGAACGCCGCCAACTCGTCCTCGCCGGTAGGCGCGAATCGCTCCGCCAGCGCCGCCAGCTGCCGGTCGTATTCACCTGCCCGATGAGCGGGCGTGTTGTGATAGTTGATGGCGTTGATCGGTGCTGCCGAGGCGAAAGCGGCAGCGATCTGGGCGAGCTGAACATTCATTGGCTGTCCATCGATAATGAAGCGGGCAGGTCGCGCGACCGCTCCGCCGGCTCGTCGAAAATCATGCTGAACGGCGGCACCGCGCTTGCGATGAGGTAACGGTCGGCGAAGACCTCAACCAGGCGCGCAACGTCCGAAACGCCAAGGTCGGGCTTTCGCGCGATCAGGACCTCGGCGCGATCGGCGAACAGCGTGGCTACGTCGCGCCACTGCGTCGCGGCATCGACGGCGGGCGGCGTAGATGCGCGCCGGTCCTCCGCCACCAGAAACATGGGCACGCCGACCTCCGCATAGGGCCGGCGACCGAGCCGCTCCATATCGGCGATGAGTTCGTCCGCTATTGTGTTGGCGGGTGTCCTCGCGTTCATCGTTACCCCTTCACGCTGCCGGCCGTGAGCCCGCGAATATAAAACCGCTGCAACAGCAGGAACACGACCATGATCGGAATCACCGATATGCAGATCGCGGCGCGCTGCAGCGATTCCGTCGACTGGTCGGCAAAGGCGCCGCGCAGCAGGTAGATGCCGACGGGGAGCGTCTGCAGCTGCGGTGCGCCGCGCGTTACCGTCATCGTCCAGATGACCTCGTTCCACTGATAGATGAACACGAAGATGCCGAGCGTCGCCAGGCCCGGCCGGACCAGCGGCAGGGCAATGCTCGTAAATATCCTAAACTCGCCGGCGCCGTCGATCCGCGCCGCGTCGATGATCTCGTCGGGCACGCTCATGAAGAACTGACGCATCAGGAAGACGCCGTACCAGGTGACCGCGAATGGCAGAATCAGCGCCATGTACGATCCGAGCAGGCCATTGCCGCCCGCACCCAGCTGATCATTGCCGCCGGCAAGCGGCACGAAGCGCAGCAGGAAGAAGATCGGGATGATGAGCAGGAAGAAGGGAAACATCTGCGCGCCGAGGACGCCGCTGAGCAGGAACCGCGACCCCGCGAACCGGTATTTGGCGAGCGCGTAGCCGGCCATGGCGCTGGTGACGATCTGCAGGGCAGTGATGCTCAGCGTAACGACTATGCTGTTGGTGAGCCACCGCGTCATCGGCAGCTCGGTAAAGACGCGCGCGAAGTTTCCCCACTGCGGGGTATGCGGCCAATAGACTTGCGGGATGGCGAGTTGCTCGGCCGGCGTCCTGAGCGCGCCCAAGATCATGTCCAGGAACGGTGCAATCATCAGCACCGCGCCCGCGCTCAGCGCCGCGTACCTGAAGATCGTCGGCAGTCTTAGCCGAACGGAACGATTGGTCGCCACGATCAATGCGCCTCAACGCCGCCGCGCCGGAACAGGCGCAGCTGGACGAGGCTGATCGTCAAGATGATTGCCGAAAGCACATAGGCGGCAGCCGACGCCCGACCGAGCCGGAGGTCGGTGAACGCCATGTCGTACAGGTAAAGGCCGGTTACCGTGGTCGACCGCACCGGGCCGCCCTCGGTCAGGATCAGCATCAGCGCGAACGAACTGAGCGCGGCGATGAAGCTGGTGATCAGCACGAACAGGATCGTCGGCATCAGCAGCGGTATGGTGACGTGCCGGAAAAGCTGGACCGCGTTGGCGCCGTCGATCTCGGCCGCCTCGTAATAGCTTTGATCGACGTTGTTGAGGCCGGTGAGGAACAGGAGGATGTTATGACCCAGCGACATCCACGCGGCGACGAGGATCACCGACAGCATCGAGATCGACGGACTGGTGAGCCAGTTGGGCTCCGGCAGGCCCACCACGCCAAGTGCGCGGTTGACCAGGCCGTTCGTGTCGGCGAGCACGAACTTCCAGATATAGGCAATGGCGACGATGTTGGTCACCATCGGCAGCCAATAGACCGTCCGCCAGAACGCCTGGTACTTGCTTCGCGCGATGATCGCGGCGGTGACCAGCGCTGCGGGCACGCCGACCGCGACCGACCCGAACGCGAAATAAAAGGTGTTCAGGATCGACTTGAGGAAGAACCGGTCCGTGACGGCGAGGTAGAGATAGTTGCCCAGTCCAACCCAGCGCGGATGACCCAGGCCGTCCCAATCGGTCAGGCTGACGAAAGCGGCGAACAGCAGCGGCCCCACGAAGAACGCCAGCCCGAACACGATGATCGGCGCGACGAACAGGTACGGCGCGACGCGCCGGGACGAGAGCCACTCGCCGATCGAGACCGCGCGCGTGCTCACGGCTGCTCCTTCAGGATCGCCTGGATCTCGCTGTCGGCTTCGGCCAGCGCTGCGGCAGATGACATCCGGCCGGCCCACGCCATTTCGATATAATATTTCAGCAGCCGGTCGACCTCGTCCGCGTGCCAGACGTTTGCCTGGCTCGCCGCGCCCGGCGCGTTGAGCGCAGCCAGGAAATGGCGGCTGAACGGGTCGGCGATGCGGTCCGCCATCGCGGAAAGGTCCTGCGTGTTGCCGGTGAGGTCGCCCATGCCCGCGAGCATCGCGCCGGTGCAGGACAGCCCGCCGGGCGTCCGGGCGGTGTTGAGCCAGCGCAACAGTTCCCAGGCCTGCCGCTTGACCCGGCTGGCGGCGTCGACACCCCAGAAGAAGGAGTAGATCATCGTGCCGCCGGGACCGTCGGTCGGGATCGGTGCGATGCCGA
This sequence comes from Sphingomonadaceae bacterium, assembly GCA_025362895.1. Classification (GTDB taxonomy): domain Bacteria; phylum Pseudomonadota; class Alphaproteobacteria; order Sphingomonadales; family Sphingomonadaceae; genus Polymorphobacter_B. The sequence goes on from JANYFA010000081.1 coordinate 14,168, forward strand.
CCGTTTCCTCGAAGCGCGGACCGAATGCGGCGCGCAGCATGTCCTTTTGCCAGTTCGCGATCACCGTCATGCCGACCGCACCGCCGGTGAAGTCGCGCGTCTGGATCGAGTTGCTGGTGATGCCTTTTCGGAATAGCTCGGCCTGGCGTTGCAGGATGCCGACGGCAACCGGCGAGCGCAGGTTCGTGCCGCGCAGATCCGGCGTGTACGGTGCCACACCCGCCGCGTACATCTGCGCGTAGAAGACGTGTGTGACGTTGGCGACGGATTGACCATAGGCATAACCGCCCACGACGATGTTGCCGCCCCGGTTCTTGCGCGTGATTGCGGCCGCGGTGCGCTCCAGCTCGGACCAGGTTCGCGGCGGTTCGGCAACACCAGCCGCGGTGAGCAGCCGGCGGTTAAACGCCAGCTGATAGACGCTGACGGCCGACGGGATGCCGTACAGTCGGCCCCCGATACTCGCGGCAGCAACCGTGCTCTGCTTGTATGAAGAGCGCACGAACCGTTCGATATCGGGCGGCGGCAGGTCGAGCGCCCGCATGCCGATCAACTGCGGTGCCCAGATCGAATAGAGATTGTAGATGTCCACCGGCGACCCGCCGAGACGCGAGATAAGCGTGGTCTGCAGGAAGTCGCGATACGAAACCTGCTGGTGGACGATCCGGACGCCCGGGTGCGACGCCTCGTACTGGCTGAAGCACGCGAGAAGCGGCGCGGACTGCTTAGCATTGTAATGAGTTGCGACTTTGATCGTGATTGGCATTTGCGTACGTGCCGGTCCCGCCGCGCTGGCAGCGGCAGCCACAAAAAGGGCCAGCCCCTTCGCCCTTCGCAGCAGCCACGCCATCTTGCTCTCGCATCTTCCCTTGGATCGAACGGTTATTCGGTGCCCGCAATGACAAGGCATTGCAACCGGAAGATCAAAGTCGCGCAGTCGTATAACGCATTATGCGCGATTTTGCTTGTCACTTGGGTGGCGCGCGATACGGCTGCTCGCCGTGGCCCGCTTGAACGTGGCCGATCGGAGCAACATGACCATCGAACCGGTTCGCCCGCTGCGCTCAAAGGCCTGGTTCGACGATCCGGATAACATCGAGATGACGGCGCTCTATCTGGAGCGCTATCTCAACTTCGGTCTGACATTTGAGGAGTTGCGGTCGGGCCGGCCGATCATCGGTATCGCCCAAACCGGCTCCGACCTCAGCCCGTGCAACCGCCACCATCTCGTGCTCGCCGATCGTGTTCGCGACGGCATCCGCGAGGCCGGCGGCGTGCCGCTGGAATTCCCTGTACATCCCATCCAGGAAACGGGCAGGCGGCCGACCGCTGGGCTCGACCGTAACCTTGCCTATCTCGCACTTGTCGAGGTGCTGCACGGCTATCCACTCGACGGGGTGGTGCTTACGATTGGCTGCGACAAGACCACGCCAGCCTGCCTGATGGCGGCGGCGACGATAAACCTGCCGGCGATCGCCCTGTCTGTCGGGCCGATGCTCAACGGCTGGCACCGCGGCGAGCGCACCGGCTCAGGAACGATCGTCTGGAAGGCGCGCGAACTGCTTGCGACGGGCGCCATCGACGACGAGGGGTATCTCCGGCTCGTCGCCTCGTCGGCACTATCGACCGGCTATTGCAATACCATGGGCACCGCGACGACGATGAATAGCCTGACCGAGGCGCTGGGCATGTCGCTGCCTGGCTCGGCGGCGATACCCGCGCCGTACCGCGACCGTGCGGAATGTGTCTATCATACCGGCAAGCGCATCGTCGGAATGGCGGCAGACAACCTGAAGCCATCGGACATCCTCACCCCCGCCGCTTTCCGCAACGCCATCATCGTCAATTCGGCGATCGGCGGGTCGACCAACGCGCCGACCCATCTCGCCGCAATCGCGCGCCACGTCGGTGTCGATCTGCCGCTCGGCGACTGGCAGACGCATGGCTATCGCGTGCCGCTCCTGGTCAACCTGCAACCGGCCGGCGCGTACCTGGGGGAGGATTACTACCGGGCCGGCGGCGTGCCCGCGGTGGTTGCCGAGTTGATGCGCCACGGGCTGATCGAGGAGGGTGCCATCACCGCGAACGGCCGCACGATCGGCGACAACTGCCGGGCCGCCGAGATCGAAGACGAGGACGTGATCCGGCGCTTCGACGCCCCGCTCAAGAAGGATGCCGGCTTCCTGGTCCTGCGCGGCAACCTGTTCGACTCGGCCATCATGAAGACCAGCGTCATTGGCGAGGATTTCCGCGCGCGCTACCTGTCCAATCCCGACGATCCCGAGGCATTCGAGGGGTTAGCGGTCGTGTTCGACGGACCGGAAGACTATCACCGGCGGATTGACGACCCGACGCTCGGCATTACAGCCGAGTCTTTGCTGTTCATGCGCGGCGCCGGGCCGATCGGCTATCCGGGCGCGCCGGAGGTCGTCAACATGCGCCCGCCGACCTACCTGATCCGCGAGGGGATCGGTGTCTTGCCGTGCATCGGCGACGGACGGCAGTCCGGCACCAGCGGCTCGCCGCCAATCCTTAATGCGTCCCCCGAGGCACCGGTGATGGGCGGCCTAGCATTGCTGCGCACGGGTGATCGCGTGCGCATCGACCTGGGTCGCGGCACCGCGAACGTGTTGGTCGACAACACGGTTCTGGACGGGCGGCGGCGCGAGCTCGCGGCCGCCGGCGGCTATCTTTATCCCCCGGCACAGACTCCCTGGCAGCTGATCCAGCGGTCATTAGTCGGCCAGCTGGAGACTGGTGCCATCCTTGAGGGTAGCGAACGCTTTCAGCGGGTTGCGCAGACGGACGGCGTGCCGCGCCACAATCACTAGGCAACTTCGGTCAGACGGCGGCGGACACCAGCAAGATGTCGACTTGGCCGTCGTCCACGGTAAGGACGGCGTCCGCGCCGCATCCGATCACGGCTGTTTGCCAGTCGCCCAGCGGGCGGCCGCCGATCTCCGCGCGACCAGCGCCGGACGACCGGAGATGCACCAGACGCTCCGGTGCCGGGCTGCCCGACGGCGCCAGGTCGAGCACCGCGCCGGGTTCAAGGCTCGTCAACGCGAACGTCATACCCGCGGCCTGCCCCAGCGTACGCCCGTCGGCAGACGAGAAGACCTTGGTCCTGCGTGTCGTCGCCGCCTCGCCGCGGACCCGAGCATAGGCAACGTCGGCGTCACCCTGCGCGGTCAGGTAATATTCGGACCCCGGAGGCATATAGATCGCCCGGCTCTCGCCGCAGGTATCAAGTGAGAACACGCCGACCTGCTCCCCGCCCTCCCGGACTGAGAGGTCGATCGTGCCGCGCATCAGTACGATGAACAGTTCGTCCCCTTCCGCTTCGCCGTGGATCGTGACGCCGGCGGCGAACGCGTAGACCCTAAGGGATACGAGGTCGGCGAACCCCGTCACGGATTGGTCGATGTCCACCGGTCGCGGGCAAGGTCCCGCGCCGGGCAGGTCGATGCGCCGGGTGAAATCCGGCTCGATCAACAGCATCAGGCGAACTGCGGCAGGTGCCGCCGGTGCGCCTGCAGTAGGTCGTCGCGCAGTGCGCGGGCGGTGTCGGGGTCGGCCACCGCACCGTCGGCGAGAAGCGCCTCCAGCATCAGGTCGCGGCTGCCCGACAAGGCCGCGTCGACGGTGATCTCGATCGACGCGATCTTGGACTGGAGCTTGGCGACGAGCGCGGCGGGCAGCTCGTCCGCCGCAAGTGCCGCGAAGCCGCCGCCGAGCGCCGCGGCGTTGCATTCGACGATCGCCCCGGCGGCCAAATAGGGTGCCTGGCCGGCGTTGGGAAGGTTGACCGAGAACACCTTGCGCTCGTCGCGCTGAAGCGAATGAATAATCTCAAGCAACTGCTCGCTCTCGCCCGGCACATCTTCGTAGTAGGCGGCCGGCAGCAGATCGTTCGAGTTCGCGATCGCCAGCATCTCGTCGAACCACGTGTCGCCGAGGGCGATGCGCTCGTCGATGGGGAAGGCTTCGCGCCCGAGCTTGCGGCCGCAATAATTACCGCCGGGGAAGCGCTCGGGATAAAATTCCACCGCGTGCCGGTCCATCGCGCACGGAAAGATCGAATATTGCTCGAACATCCCCCAGGAGAAGGGATCGTCCGAGTAGCGCGGCGCGCGGTCGGTAACGATGTTCGCCCACACGGCCTTCTTGTCGATCTCGTCAGCGAGCGACGCCTTCTGCTCGGCGAGCTTGGCGTGGAGCATCGGGATCGCATCGGCGCCATTGTGCCGCAGCCGCGTGAAGTAGGTGAGGTGGTTCAATCCGATGCCGTATGACGAGATCGACCCCTGCTCCGCGCCGAGGAAGCGGGCGATCACGCCTTCGACGTGGTGGACGCCGTGGCACAGCCCGATCACCGGCACGCCCGTCTCCTTGCGGATCGCGCGGCAGATTGCAGTCATCGGGTTGGAGTAGTTGAAGAATACGGCGTCCGGACAAAGCTCGGCAACGTCACGGGCAATGGCGATCATCTGCGGGATCATCCGCATCGCACGACTGATGCCGCCCGGCAGGGCGGTGTCGCCGACCGGCTGGAAGATGCCATAGGCGCGCGGGATCTCGATATCGGACTGCCATGACGCGCGGCCGCCGACCGCAATCGTGGTCACGACATAGTCGGCCCCGGCGAGCACCGTGCGGCGGTCAATCGTGGCCACCACCGGGATCACCGCATTCTTGGCGACCAGCATCTTCGCGACCAGCTTCTCGACCGCGTCGAGGGTCACCGGATCGATGTCAACCAGCGCCAGCTCCCAGCGATCGGCCTCGTTCGCCAGGATGATGTCGGCGACGAGCCGCTGCGTGAAGACGGTGCTTCCGGCACCGATAAGGACGAGCTTCTGTCGGGACATGGCAGCACCTTATGAAGGAACGACATCGTGATGCGCTTTACTACCCGATGAGCGGTTGCCTCGCAACATGGCGCACCCTTCTGCAGCTTTTTGATTGCTAGAACTTGCGCGCTCGGTTCGCAATATGGAACCCAAAACCGCCCAAAGGGCTAAAAACGCTCACTGTCGGGCAAGACGATGGGGGCTTTTGCACATTTACGCTTGAAGTGTGTCAGGTTCCGGCCCAATCTCAACGGGCTGCGGGACTATAGGGGGAAGACAATGATCATGCACCGGGACGTGCGCTGTTCGAAGGCGCTCATTCTATCATCGATTTCGATGACGGTGCTGGCGCTGGTATCGGCTCGGGCTGCTGCCCAGACCGCCGCCGAGTCCGCGCCGACCGCGACCGTATCCGCCTCCGATGCCGATCGAGCCGCCAAGGCCGATCAGGCACCATCGAGTGAAGCCGGCCGCCGGAACGAGGATATCGTCATCACCGGCTCGCGCGTGGTTCGCGACGGCTTCGCCTCGCCGACGCCACTGACCGTGCTGAGTGCCGACGTCTTGGCTGCTCGCGCCGATATTAACATCGCCGACGCGGTCAATCAGCTGCCCCAGACCGCCAACAGCGTCACCCAGACCAGCCAGCCGACCGCCGTCAGCGGCGGCGCGCTGGGTGTCAATCAGATCAGCCTTCGAGGTCTCGGTCCGACCCGGACTTTGATCTTGCTCGACGGCAAGCGGATCATCGACAGCTCGGTCACCACCGCGCTCGCCGCGCCCGACATCAATCACATTCCCAACGCGCTGGTGACCCGCGTCGATGTCGTGACTGGCGGCGCGTCTGCGGTCTATGGTTCGGACGCGCTGTCGGGTGTCGTCAACTTCGTGCTCGACCACAATTTCACCGGGATCAAGGCCGACCTGACCGGCGGCGTGACGACCTATGGCGACAACCGCTCTTATTTCGCATCGCTGACCGGGGGCACCAAGTTTGGCCCGGACGGGCGCGGCCACATCACGGTGTCGGGCGAATTGGCTTTCAACGATGGCGTCGGCGGCAACCCGCGGCCTTGGGAGCGCGATCAGGGCGGTATCGTGGTCAACCCGGCCCGCACCGCAACCAACGGCCTGCCCTTCTACCTCGTCACCGGCCAGATCGGCGTCAACAACGCGACGCCCGGCGGCGTCATCACCTCGCCCAACGCGTTGCGCGGCATCATCTTCGGCCCCGGCGGAACCCCGTCGACCTATAATTTCGGCACGGTCACGGCCAACAACGCCCAGATCGGCGGAGACTGGCAGACGTCACGGCTCGACACGGGCTACGACCTCGTTGCCCGGGACCAGCGGCACGTGGTGTTCGGTCGCCTCAGCTACGAGTTTGCGACCGCCTTCAACCTCTATGGCGAGTATCAGAACGCCCGGTCGCGGGACACCGGCACGGTCAATCCGTTCCGCCGCAGCGCGAACGTTACTATCCAACGGGACAATGCGTTCCTGCCGCAGATGATCCGCGACCGCATGACCACGTTGGGGCTCACCAGCTTCACCCTGGGCACCACCAACGCCGATATCGGCCGCGGCGAGGTGGAGAACATCCGAGAGCTCAACCGCTGGACGATCGGCGGCGACGGCCGCTTCGAAATCGGCAGCACGCAATGGAGCTGGGACGCCTCCTACCAGCAGAGCCGTAACGTCGTGAACTCAAGCCTGTTCAACACAGCGATCGACATACCCCGGTACAATGCCGCGGTCGACGCCGTCATCAACCCGGCGACCGGCGGCATCGTGTGCCGCTCCACCCTGACCTCGCCCACGAACGGCTGCGTTCCCTACAACGCGCTGGGCACCGGCGTGAACGGACCGACCGCACTGAACTATATCCGGACGAACAGTTCGCGGCGCGATGTCATGAAGCAGGACGTCGCTGCGGCGAACTTCTCCGGCGAGCCGTTCTCGACTTGGGCCGGCCCGGTGTCGGTGGCCTTTGGCATCGAGCATCGCCGCGAGAAGGTGAGCGGCGTCGTCACTGGCATCGTCTATCTGCCGACCAACGGCGCCTACAATGTGACCGAGGGCTATCTCGAGACTGCGGTTCCGCTCGCCCGCGACCTGTCCTGGGCCAAGTCGCTGGACTTCAATGGTGCTGTCCGCCTGACCGACTACAGCACGTCCGGACGCGTCACGACATGGAAGCTCGGCGCCACCTACGAGCCGGTTACCGACATCCGCCTCCGCGCCACCCGGTCGCGCGACATCCGCGCACCCAACATCGGCGAGCTGTTTGCGCAGGGCCAGATCGCGTCGGGTGCCAACATCGTCGATCCATTCAACAACAATGTCGTCTATACTTCGGTCAATGTCCTGCGGCGGGGCAATCCGCTGCTCAATCCGGAAGTTGCGAATACGCTGGGCCTAGGCGTCGTCTTCACGCCGTCCTTCATCCCGCGCTTCCAAGCCTCGATCGACTTCTACAAGATCGACATCTCCGGTGCCGTAAAGATCCCCAACGAGCAGGTCGTTCTCAACCTCTGCTTTCAGGATCCGGGATCGCCGGTGTGCGCGTTCATTCAACGCGTTGGCAATGTGCAGACCGGGGCCATTACCCAGATCTCCACGCCGCCCGCTAACGTGCTGTCGCAGGACGCCAAGGGCATCGACGTCGAGCTCAACTACCGCCTGCCGCTGTCCGACCTCAGCAGCGAACTGGGCGGCAGCCTGTCGTTCAGTGCGTCTGGAAACTACGTCATCTCCCTCAGGAACGCGGATACCACCGGCGTTTCCCAAGGTGCCGGTGTCGTCGGCAACTTCGGCGGTATAATCAGTTCCGGGCCGTTCGCGCCGCGGTTCCGCTCGACGGTCAGGGTCAGCTACGACGACGCGCGGTTCAATGCGACTGCGGCCTGGCGCTTCGTCAGCGCCAACAAGATCAATCCCGTCTTGACGGAGTGCACCAGCGCCTGCCCGGCGAACAACCCGCTGACGATCAGCGATAACAGTGTTTCGTCGAGTTCGCTGTTCGACCTCGCGGTCAGCTACAAGCCGTTCGCGGGGAACCAGAGCAACATCTTCCTGGCTGTCGACAACGTCCTCAACTCACCGCCGCCCTTCGTGCCGGGGCAGGTCGACATCGCCTATTTTACCGGTCAATACACCATCGGTTACGACCGCATCGGCCGGACGTTCCGGGCCGGCGTCCGCTTGCGCTGGTGATCGGCGGGGAAGCGGGCCGGGCGAAGCTATCGGCTGAGTCCAGTCTTGTAGGGCTGAGTGACGCAATGGCTGAGGCTGCGATGGGCAATCTGGTGGTAACGGGCGGCACCCGCGGCATTGGCGCGGCCTGCGTCCGGCTGGCGGCGCGGCGCGGGTGGTCCGTCTGCATCAACTATCGCGCGAATGATGCGCTTGCCGCCGGACTTGTCCGCGAGATTGATGACAGCGGCGGCAGGGGGATCGCCATTCAGGGCGACGTGGCCGTCGAGGCGGAGGTCATCGATCTGTTCGACCGGGCGGAACGCGCGTTCGGACCGGTCACGGGAGTGATCAACAACGCCGGCATCCTTGCCGTCGCCGCGCCGCTTGCAGACATCGGGCTCGATCGCTGGAACGCGACCATGGCGACCAACCTGACCGGCGCCTTCCTCGTCGTGCGCGAGGCCGTGCGCCGGATGGCACGTCCGAACGGTGGCGCTGGCGGCGCGATCGTAAATGTTTCGTCGATGGCGGCCGTTCTCGGTGCGGCCAACGAGTTCATCGACTATGCGGCTTCGAAAGGCGCGCTCGACACGCTGACCATCGGCGCGGCAAAAGAAGTCGCAGCCAACGGCATTCGCATTAACGGGGTTCGTCCGGGCTTGATCGACACGGACATTCACGCGGGGAGCGATCCCAACCGCCTGGCGCGGCTGCTCGCCACGGTGCCGATGCAGAGAATCGGTGCGCCCGCAGAGGTCGCTAACGTGATCCTGTGGCTCCTGTCGGACGAGGCTTCCTACTGCACCGGTGTTACGATCGACGTCAGCGGGGGACGATGACGAGCGCCGTCTCCGACGCAGCTTTCGCCGACGCACTGATCGCCGAAATCGATGCGCTGGGTGCACGAACCTACTCGGAAATCGGCGTGCCCGCCTTCCTTGTGGCCGAGGACCTGTCGCCGAACCGAACGATCACGTCGCCCCGGTCCGAACCGGTCGATGACCTGGCGGCAAAGCTGGCGCGGATTGCAGCGGCCATCGCCACGCGCCGGCCGGCGCTCGACGCCGCCACGATTGCACAGTTGCTAGAGGTGCTTGCCGACCGCCATTTCATGGCTTCCGCCACACCGTTCAGTCGGACGGTCGCGCTGCATCCGTTACCTTCCTGATGCCGTCGCGCCTCCTGCTGCCGGAAATGGCGCAAGCCGCCTTGGCCAGCCTGCTGCATGGCATCGCATCCGCCCGTGCCATCCGCGTCGTGAACTTCCATGCTACACCGCGTTATCGTCAGGACGAGTTTCGGGCGCAGATTGCGGCGTTCGCGACGCTGTTCGAGCCAATCACCATTGCCAATCTGCCAGCGGCGATCGACGGCAGCTGGCCGCACGCGCGGCCGGGCTTGATTCCGGTGCTGTTCGAGGGCTTCCGCGACAACCTCGACGTAATGCTGCCAATTCTCGAGGAGAACGGCTTCACCGGCTGGTTCTTCGTCCCCTCGGCGTTTCCCAAAGTGCCGGCAGACGAGCAACGCGCCTTTGCAGCCGCTCACCTGCTCCATCTGCCTGCGCGGGACGAATATCCCGGCCAGCGGGTTGCGTTAAACTGGGACGAACTGCGAACGATCAGCCGAAGGGGACACGTCGTGGCGTGCCACACGCGAACGCACAACGAACTCAGAACGGACACCCCGACGTCCGTACTGGAAGAAGAGATCAGCCTGGCAAAGGCCGAGATACAAGGCGAACTGGGACAGGACGTCGATGTATTTTGCTGGCTCAGGGGCGCGGAACTCGGTGTAAACCCCGAAGCAGACCGGCTGCTACGGCGCGTCGGTTTCAAATATCTCTTTTCCAACTATAGGATCCAGAGATTAGCTTAGCATTACAATTGGGCTTCACCTAAAAGTCTGAATCAATACCTTACCATGGCTGGGGGCATTGTCAGACGAATGTGGCATACCACCCCGGGCGGTGGTAGCCCGCCCAAATGTACCGCATATCCAGGGGCAATGCTCCGAGCCCATTTCGCTGTTTCAACGGCATTGTCAGACGAATGTGGCACGCCGCGCCGGGCGGTGGTAGCTCGCCCAAATGCACCGCAAATCCGGGGCCAAGGCTCCGAGCCCGTTTCGCTGTTTCAACTCGTCGCCGGAGGTTATCCGGCTCGTTGTGATGATGTACGTCAAATACCCGCTGTCGCTGCGCAACGTCGAGGACCTGCTGGCCGAGCGCGGGATCGATATTTGCCACGA
>JANYFA010000103.1 GCA_025362895.1 Sphingomonadaceae bacterium
GCAGATTATGGGCGGCGGTGACGGCGTGGAAGTCGCCGGTGAAGTGGAGATTAATGTCGATCATCGGCGCGACCTGTGCCCGCCCGCCACCCGTCGCGCCGCCCTTCGCGCCGAACACGGGGCCCATCGACGGCTCGCGCAAGGCGAGGACGGCGCGGCGTCCGGTACGGTTCAGCGCATCGGCGAGGCCAATCGACGTCGTCGTCTTGCCCTCCCCGGCCGGGGTCGGATTGACCGCTGTGACGAGGATCAGCTTCCCGCGCTGCGGCTGTTGGGTCAGCCAGCTGAGATCGATCTTCGCCTTGAACCGGCCGTAAGCCTCGATCGCCGCCTCGGGGATGCCGACCCGCGCCGCAACCTCGGTGATCGGCAACAGGGCAACGGTGCGCGCGATGTCGAGGTCGGTCATGCGCGCGGGTATACCAGCTCGGTCCGCCACGCCGCCGGGTCGGGCGTGTCGGCGAATACGGGAGGCTCGATCATGGTATTCTCCCGCGCGGATGACAGCGCCGCGCCGCGTGACTAGGAGTGAATCAAAGCACGAAAGCGGTGACGCGATCAATGTCAGAGGGGGAAGCGATGCCGGTGGCGCAATGCGGGTGTGGGGCGCTGACGGCGACGGTCATGGAATATTCGCCGGTTGTCGCGCTGTGCCACCGCACCGATTGTCAGCGCCGGACGGGGTCGCCGTTCGGCGTCGGCGGTTACTTTCCGGCGGACGCCGTCGTCATTGCCGGCGAGTTCCGCGAATGGGCACGGCCGACCGCGACCGGCGGGATGTTGACCAACCGCTTCTGCCCGACATGTGGGTCGACCGTCTTTTGGACAACAGGCAAGCATTCGGGGTTGATCGGTATTGCCGCCGGGTCGTTCGCCGATCCGGCCTTCCCGCCACCGCTTAGATCGGTATGGGAAGCGCACAGAACCGCGTGGGTCGAAACGCCCGCGCCGCAGCATTTTGATCGTGGAGCATCGTGATGAAACTGGTTCTCGCCATCAGTCTTTTCCTCGCAACTCCGCTAGCGGCGCGCGCGCCGAGCATTCCCGCCGCCGATGCGCCACAGCTTGCCGCCCTCGGCGCGAACCCTGTCGGGCTGCAATCGACGACGGTGACGGTAGCGGGAACGGCGCGCAGCCTAACGGTGATGGTCTGGTATCCAGCCCTGCACGGTGGGACCTCGACCACCTATCGCCGCCACCTTGAACCCGCGACCGGGGCGGCGCTCGACATCACTACCGACGGGATTGCCGTCGCCGACGCTTCCCCCGTCGCCGGTCGCTTCCCCCTCGTCGTCATCAGTCACGGCTTTGGCGGCTGGGCAGCCGGGATGACCTATCTCGCCGAAAATCTCGCGTCGAAGGGTTATGTCGTCGCGAGCATCGATCACGCCGACGGCCAGGGTGGCGGCGGCGGTTCGGCGGGGTTGGTTCGCGTTGCCGGGGCAATCATCAACCGCGCGCGCGACCAGCAGGCGGTCATCGCCGCCCTCAGCGCCCGCGCCGCCGCGCCGACCGACACGATCGGTCGCCATATCGACGCCAGCAACATTGCGGTTATCGGTTATTCGATGGGCGGCTTCGGCGTCGTCGCGACCGGCGGCGCGCCGTATGACAAAGCGGCACCGTCGCTCAGCCCCCTCGGCGGACTGCTCGACGAAGAGACCGTCCGGAAGACGATCCCCGGTCTGAAGGCGATCGTCGCCATTGCGCCATGGGGTGGACAGCCGCCGTACCGCGCGTGGAGCGAGGCGGGGTTGCGCGGGCTGGCGGTGCCCAGCCTGTTCATCGCTGGCGATCGCGACGACGTCTCGATGTATGCCGATGGCATTCACTGGTTGTACGATCATGCGACAGCGTCGAACCGCTGGCTGCTGACATACCGCGAGGCGCGCCATAATGTCGGCGGCAACCCCCCACCGCCCGAGACGCTGACCCGCCCCGACCTCACCGAAAATTTCGCCGAGCCGGTGTGGCGTAGCGACCGGATCAACGCGATCAACCAGCACTTCGTGACCGCCTTCCTCGACCGCTTCCTCAAGGGCGATGCCGCGCACGGTGCGTTCCTCGACGTGCCGACCGTCGATAGCGACGTGGCACAATGGCCGGCGGCTGGGCCGGGTTTTGCGACATCGGCACAGGCGGGATACTGGCCCGGCTTTCAAAAGCGCTGGCTGCTTGGCCTCGAACTTCGGCACGATCCGGCACGGTGACGGCGGCGGCACGGCGAACGTTCCACACACTGGATGGGCTGCGCGGCGTAGCGGCGATCGCCGTTGCCTTCCGTCATATCCCTGACAATGCCGTCGCACTGTGGACACCCGAAAGCTATCTCGCGGTCGATCTGTTTTTCATGCTGAGCGGCTTCGTCCTCGCCCACGCCTACGCCGATCGGTTGGCGCGCGGAATGGGTTTCGTCGACTTCGCCGCCGTCCGGCTAATCCGCCTCTATCCGTTGTACCTGATCGCCAGCCTGATCACTCTGGCGCTGGTTCTCGTCCCCGCGCTGCCCGGCCACTTCCACCCACCGATCCCGTCGCTGCGGACCATCGTCCTAGCCGTACTGTTCGTGCCAACGACCGCGCCACACGAGAAGATCGGCCTGTTCCCCCTGGTCGGCCCGGCGTGGTCGCTGTTCTTCGAATTCGCCGTCAACCTTGTGTTTGCGCTGGTGGCGACGCGGCTCGACCCGCGTCGGTTGGCGCTGATCGTTGCGGGCGGGGCGGCGCTTCTCATCGTCGCTGTCGCCCATTTCGGTGCGATCGACATCGGCTGGAGCCAGGATAACGCCTGGGGCGGCTTCGGGCGTGTCGGCTTCGGCTTCTTCGCCGGGGTGGCGGTCTATCGACTGTGGCAGGCGGATACGCTGCCGTGGCTTCGCCTGTCGGCGTGGGCGGCGGCGGCGGTCGTCGTCGCGGTTTTCGCGGGTGCGACGCGACATCCGGCCGTTTCGGACACGCTGATTGTCGTGCTCGTCATGCCGCCGTTGATCCTCGCGAGCGCGCGCGGCGAGCCGGGTCGTTGGCTGGCGCGGCCGTTCGCGCTGCTCGGCGCGGCGTCCTATGCGATCTACGTCCTGACCAATCCGGTCGACCAATGGCTCGAAACGCTGCTTCCCTGGACACAGGTCAACCGCTATGCCGGGTTTGGCACGACCGGCGCGGTGGCGCTGGTCGCGGCGATCACCGGGCTGGCGCTAGCCCTCGATCGCTGGGTCGACCGCCCGGTTCGCGGTGCCCTTGGCCGCGCTTGGTCGCGGCGCTCAGGCGCTCACCGGCAAACGATGTCGCCGCGCACGGCCCCACCGCCAAGCGCCTGAAGCACGGCCACAAGCGTGTTCGAACCACGCGGCGCCAGTGCGCTGCCAAACGATCCTCCGCTCGTTAGCAGGCCGGTCGTGCCGTCGTTCCGGCGGCAATAATAGCGCCCGTCGCCGCCACGATAAATTCGGTCGCTGCCGCTCAACCGCTGCTCAGGGTAATTACCCTCCCGATAATAACGTTCGGCGGAATAGTTGCCGTATCGCGGATCTGGCCGGTTATAATCGTACACCGAATAGTTCCGCGTCACGACCCGGCGATCGACATAGTGCTGGTCGGCGTACCTGCGGTCGTTCTTGTACCAGCCCTTGTGCTTACCATTGTCGTGATGATCACCATCGCCGTGATCGCCCCCGCCGCGATCGCCCCTGTCGCCTTGGTCTCCGCGATCACCCTTGTCGCCCTCATCGCCATGATTACCGTGGCCATGACCAGGGTCGGCGAGCACAGGCGAACCTGCTATCAGGCCAAGGGCCACGACTGCTAAAAGTACCGAGCGCATGATGATCTCCGATTGTGACGGCAACTCAACGGCTGCGTGCGACGAAGGTTGCATCGCTCACTGTGCGACGGGACTACCACAGCGGGGCAACACCGCTTAGATAGGCACTTCGAACCGCACGGGGAGCCTTATGGCCAGCGAAGCACCGATCGTCCTGACGCCGCCGACGGCGATTGCCCCGATCGCCCCGGCGAAGGCGGCGGGGCTCGTACCTGTGAGCGACAAGGCGGCGAGCGAACTCGAGGCGCGGGCCGCGACGTTCGTCACCGATCTCATCGCACTCGACGCCGCGAGCCCTGAATTCGGGCGCAAGGTCGACGAGTTGACGGCACTGGGCGCGAAGCAGATCGCCGATGCCGCCGGTCAGACCAACCGTTTCCTCGACCGCCCGGTCCGCGCGATGGACAAGGACACCGGCATCGGTTCCGACCTCACCGCGCTGCGCCAGACGGTCGAGGACCTCGACCCGTCGAAGCGCGGCAAGCTGACCAGCCGCAAGAAGTTGTTCGGGTTGATCCCGTTCGGCGGCGACAAGCTGCGCGACTATTTCGACAGCTACAAGTCGGCGCAAAGCCACATCTCGACTATTCTCGAGCGGCTCAAGGACGGTAAGGACGAGCTGCTGACCGACAACGCGGCCGTCGACGTCGAACGGGCAAACCTGTGGGACAAGATGGGGAAGCTCGAGCAGATGGTGCTCGTGTCGAAGACGCTCGACACCAAGCTCGAGGAAAAAGCGAACGAGCTGGATTACACCGACCCGGCCAAGGCGAAGGCGATCCGCGAAAGCGCCTTGTTCTACGTCCGCCAGCGCACGACCGACCTGCTCACGCAGATGGCGGTCAGCGTCCAGGGCTATCTCGCACTCGATCTCGTCAAAAAGAATAATGTGGAGCTGATCAAGGGCGTTGATCGCGCCTCGACGACGACCGTTGCCGCGCTCCGCACTGCCGTCACCGTCGCCCAGGCGCTGACCGCGCAGAAGCTGGTGCTCGAACAGATCGGCGCGCTCAACACGACGACGGCGAAGATGATCGACGGCACCGGGGAATTGCTCCGCACCCAGACCGGCGTCATCCACCAGCAGGCAGCGAGCAGCACGATCCCGATCGAGACGCTCCAGCGCGCGTTTCAGAACATCTATGCGACGATGGACGCGATCGACACGTTCAAGGTCCAGGCGCTCGCGTCGATGAAGACAACGGTCGACACGCTGGGCACCGAAGTCGAGAAGTCGCGTGGTTATATCGCCCGTTCGGCCGGCCAGGCGCAGCTGAAGGGGCCAACGCCGGTCGCGTCGATCACTTCGTCGTTCACCCCCGTCTGATGGCGCGCGCGCGCGACCCCGAGGAGATGCTGGCGCGGGCGAGTGACATGCTCGACCGCTGGCCCCTGACCGCGCCGCTGGCGCAGGGGCTGCGCGACGGCCGTGCCGGGCGTGACGCGGCTCGCCGCCGGGCGGAGCGCAAGGCACGGCGCGCGGGCGAAAAGGCGCTGCGGATGGCGCTGACTGTAGTGAGCGTGATCGTCGCGACGATCGTTTACGGCATCGCCGTCGGCCCGATCGGGGTCGGCGCGCTGATGCTCATCTTCCTCGCGACGATGTGCGCTTTGGTCGCCTTGGGCACCTTTCCGCGTGATACCGCACCGGAGCCGATGAATCTCGCCACGGCCAAGCCCGATGTCCTGCCAGCGCAGGTCGATCGCTGGCTTGAAGCGAAGCGCCGCGCTCTTCCCGCCCTCGCCGCACCGCGCGTCGACGCCATTTCGGCGCAGCTCGCCGCGCTCGCTCCTCAGCTGGCAGCGGTTCCGCCCGGAGATCCGACGGCGCTCGAATTGAACCGCTTGCTCGGCAAGCACCTGCCGGAACTGGTCGATCGTTACGAAAAGGTCGCTCCGGCGCAGCGCAAGGTGGCAACGGTGCTCGGCGGGCCGACGATCGAACGCCAGCTTGTCGATGGTCTCGGCCTGATTGAGGCCGAACTCGTCCGCGTCAACGACCAGCTCGGCAAGGACGATCGCGACGCCTTCGCGGTGCAGGGTAAGTTCCTCGAAAACCGCTACGGCAGGGACGGAACGCTCACTTGATCCTTCCCGAAACGGGGGGGATCAAGTGACCTTCGATGTCATCGTCCTCGGCGCCGGTGCCGCCGGTATGATGGCCGCCGCCACGGCCGGTGTGCGCGGCAAGCGCGTGCTTCTCCTCGATCACGCCGATGAGCCCGGCAAGAAAATCCTTATTTCGGGCGGCGGGCGGTGCAATTTTACCAACCTCGGCGCGGCCCCCGATCGCTTTCTGTCGGCCAACCCCCATTTCGCTCGCTCGGCGCTCGGACGCTACACGCCTGCCGATTTCGTCGCGCTCGTCGACAAACATGGCATCGCCTATCATGAAAAGACGCTCGGCCAGTTGTTCTGTGACGGCAGCGCCCGCCAGATCGTCGCGCTGCTGGTCGACGAATGCGATGCCGCCGGTGTCGACACCCGCCTGTCGCATCGAATCACCGGCGTCGGCCATGACGGTCACAGCTTCCGCGTCGGCACCGACCACGGTGACTTTGTCGCACCGGCGCTGATCCTCGCGACCGGCGGCCCGGCGATTCCGAAGCTGGGGGCGACGGGGTTCGCGTACGATATCGCCCGCCAGTTCGGACTGTCGATCATTCCGCCGCGCCCCGGCCTTGTCCCACTCACCTTTGCCGCCGACCTTCTCGACCTGTGCCGGGGGCTGAGCGGCGTTGCGGTCGATGCCGTCGTGCGAGCGGGCACCGCCGCCTTCCGCGAGGCGCTGCTATTCACTCACCGCGGCCTGTCGGGACCGGCGGTGTTGCAGGCGTCGTCCTATTGGCACGGCGGGGCGGTCATGCTCGATCTTGCGCCGGGCATCGAAGTTCCGGCGTTCCTGCGCGACCGGCGGCGAACCCGGCCCAAGGCGGAAGGCGCCACGATCCTGTCCGAAATCCTCCCCGCGCGTCTCGCCGCCGTTCTCGCCCCGCGCCTCGGACTCGGCGGGACGCTCGCTAATCTCCCCGACCGCACGCTTGAAGCCGCCGCCGCCGGGATTGCCACTTGGGCCGTCACTCCGGTCGGTACCGAGGGCTTCGCCAAAGCGGAAGTCACCGCTGGCGGGATCGCTACCGCCGGACTCAGCTCGAAAACCATGGGGGCAACCGGCGTCCCCGGCCTGTTCGCGATTGGCGAGGCGGTCGACGTCACCGGCTGGCTCGGCGGGTATAATTTTCAGTGGGCGTGGGCGAGCGGGGTCGCGGCAGGAGGAGCGGTCTGATTCCCATTCCCGAAACGGAAGAGGGAGTGTTAAACACCGCTCGGGGAGATCGCCGACCATGAAATTCTGGTACAAATCCGCGTTGAGTGTCGTTGCGGCGATCGTCATTATCGCCATCGGGCTGATGGTATGGGAGCCGCTTGCTGCAGTCCGCCCCGGTGCCGACCCGGTCACCGCGCACAGCGCGCGTATCCGCCGCGACAATTTCGGCGTGCCGCACATCGACGGCGCGAGCGACGCCGACGTCGCCTATGGGCTGGCCTTTGCCGAGGCGGAAGATGACTTCGCGACGATCGAGGAACTTCTCGCCGCGATCCGGGGGCGTTCGGCGGCGATCAGCGGAGCCGACGGCGCAAAGCTCGACTATATCAGCGCACTAGTCGACGCGCAGGGACAGGCGGAGCGCGGTTACGCGACGTTGTCGCCCGCCACCCGCGTCCTGGTGGAAGCCTATGCTGCCGGTCTCAACCGTTATGCCGACACGCATGCGTCGGAGGTGCGGCTGTCGCGTCTGTTCCCCGTCACCGGGCACGATATCGTCGCCGGCTTCGCGCTGCGCTCACCGTTCTTCTTCGGCCTCGACCGGACGCTTGGCGCGTTGGCCGACGGCAAGGTGCCGCCGCGCGACGGATCGCCCGCCGATGAACGCGGGTCGAACGCCTTTGCCATCGCCGGTGCGCGTTCGACCGATGGCGTCACCCGGCTGGTCTCCAATTCACACCAGCCGTGGACCGGCGGCGTCGCATGGTATGAAGTCGTCCTCCATTCGGCGCAGGGCTGGCACTTTGCCGGGGCGCTGTTCCCCGGGGCGCCGTTTGGTCTGGTCGGGCATAACGACACTCTCGGCTGGACAAACACCGTCAACCGTGGCGACCTGATCGACACGTACAAGCTCGTCCTCGACGGCGGCGCGACGCAATACCGTTACGACGGCCAATGGCTGCCGCTCGAGACGCACCGCGTCTGGCTCCATGTTCGGTTCGGCCCGTTCGTTTTGCCGGTACCGAAAACCATCGCGCGCTCGCGACAGGGGCCGGTTGTCACGAACGCGCTCGGCAGCTTTGCAATCCGCTACGCCGGGTTCGGCGACGTCCGTCAGGTCGAACAATATTACCGGTTGAACAAGGCCACGACCCTCGCCGAGTGGCGAAGCGCGATGGCGATGCAGGCGGTTCCGGCCACAAACTTCGTGTACGCCGACGCTGCCGGCCACATCGCCTACATCTATAATATGCGCTTCCCGCGCCGCGCTCCCGGCTTCGACTGGCGCGGCGTCCTCCCCGGCGATATCAGCCGAGCGGTGTGGACGACGTACGAGCCGATCACCGCCGACCCGACCTATGTCGATCCGCCGAGCGGCTGGCTCGCCAATTCGAACAACACGCCGTTCGTGGCGACGGGCGGCGGCGACAACCTCGATCCCAGCAGCTTCTCGCCGCTGCTGGGTATCGAAACGTACATGACCAACCGCGCGTATCGCTTTCGCGACCGCTTCGCCGCCCTCGGGACGGCGAAAATCAGCCGTGCCGATCTGATGGCGATCAAGTTCGACAAGGCCTACTCGCACGAGGGCTGGGCCGGGGTGTGGCTGGCGCGGGTGCTCGCAGTCGATCCAAAGGGCGACAAGGATGTGGCGGCGGCGCAGGCGCTGTTGCGAACATGGGGTTGGACGCTCGACGGCACCAACCGCGCCGATGCGCTGGCCTTGTTCGTCCTGTCATCGGCGGCGGGTCAGGGGTATCGCGGCGATCCGCTGCCTGACGCCGCCGCCAGGTTGAAGGCCGATGTCGCCTTCCTGTTGACCCACGCCCACCGTCTCGATCCGCCGCTCACCGACGTTCTGCGGATTGTTCGCGGTACGACTGATGTCGCCGTCACGGGTGGCCCCGATGCCCTGCGGGCGATGTACACCCATGAGGACACCGCGACCGGCAAGCGCGTTGGCTATGATGGTGACAGCTATGTGATGGTCGTCGAATGGGGAGTAGACGGAAAGGTGCGTTCGGAATCGATCCAGCCCTACGGTTCGGCCATCGAGCGCCCCGCGTCACCCCATTACAGCGACCAATCAGCGCTGTTCGCCGCCGAGAAGTTCAAACCGGTGTACTTCGACGAGGCCAGCTTGATGGGCCATGTCGAGCGCGACTATCGACCGTAAGGGATGGGTGGGCTCGCGCTCACCGCGTCGGTGACCCAATAGAGTTGCCCGGTCGCCTTGGCGCGGAAGAACGCCTCCATTTCAGGGCGGGTGAAGGGGCGCGAGCCGACGCGGCCGAACACCGCGATCTGGTTGCCGCTTTCGTCGACCGCGCGGTCGCGGTCGAGACCCTTCGACAGGCCCAATGCCGGCCACGGCGTCTTGGCCCAGGCGATCAGCTCCGCGCGCGGCTCGGGTGAGAAACCGTAGAGATTCGCCTGGCTGGCGGGCGACGTCAGCTGCAACACCTTGAGTCCATTGACCCCGTCGGCGACATAAGCGAACAGCGAGGCGTTGGTCGTGCCGACAATGACATCCTCGGCATCGGTGATCTTGCCCTGAGCTGTTTCGAGCTTGAACAGCTTCGGCGTTTCGGCGCGGGTGATGTTGACGATCGCCAGCCCCTGACCCTTCGCCGCGACATAGGCATAGGTCCGCGCGAGGTACAGCTTGCGGGCGTCGGCGAGCGGGACTGTCGCTGGGAGCAGACGCGGGTGCGCTTGATCGGTGACGTCCATCACCCGCAGGCCAGTCGCGTCGGTGACATAAAGGTAGCGGAACTGGAGCGCAGACGCCCGCGGATCGGTGAGCGGCACGGTCGCCGTGGCCTTCGGGTGGAGCGGATCGCTGAGATCGACGACGACCAACCCGGCCTTGGCGGTGATGTACGCATAATTGCCACCTAGCGTGATGTGGCGCGCGCCATCGAGGACATGACCGTCGTTCCACGTCAGCGCCCGGCGGAGGAAGTTGTTGCGCGGCTCCTTGTCGGCCAGCGTCCGGATATCGACGAGGATCAGTCCCTCCTCGGCGTCGGTGACGAAGGCGTAGTTGTAGATCGGATGGAATGCCTGCTCCTCATTCAGCGCGCGGAGTTCGGCGGTGTTGCGGGTCGGATCGATCGGTTGCCCCGTCGGCAGCGCCATGCACGTCGCGTTGCGGCTCGCCACGCGGGTGTTTTGCCCGAGCGGAGACACCGGCCCGGTCAGAATGCGTTCGGAGACGCTCTTGTTGGCGATCGAGGCGACGTCATAGGCGCGGAAGCCTGATTTGCCTTCGGCAGTGAACAGATATTCGCCGCGCAGCTGAAGGCAGTGGATCGGCCCGCCGGCACGCTTGTGATTATCGACGAACTGCTCGGTGGCGTTCGTCTCGCCCGAGCCCCCGGCGGATTTGTCGAAGATCTCGCCGCGCGTCCAGTTCTTGAGCTCGCGGTCGTTTTTGTCGACGTGCAGCTTGTACCAGTCGGGATAGGCATATTTCTGGAGGTACGATCCGATGACCGCCTGTGGCTCACGCCATTCGGTGACGCGGATCGCCGACAGGCCGCCGTCCTCGCCGACCCACGCATTAAGCCCGACGAAGTTAATATAGTTGGTGCCAAGCAACATCAGCTGCGCCATCCACGCATTGTTGTCGTTGGCTTGGCTCAGGTGACAGTCGGTGCACGTCTTTGTTTCGACGCGCCGTTCGGTGTGCGGATAGTGCGGGGCAAACGCCTGGCTCGAGAAGCCGCCCGCCGAGATCGGTGGCTGCTGGACGTAGATGCGGTCGCGGTTGACGTTGGTCGACGACAGTACCAGCGCCGACGTCGAGCGCACCGGGGCGATGATATTACCCTTTGTCGTCATATGCTTGCCGAGCTGAAAAATGTCGTCGCGGGCAACTTCGGGGTTATAGCTCGCCCAGTTGCGCGTCTCGCCGCCCTCGTACTTGTGGATGTCGGTCTTCCAGTTCGCCTCGATCGGCAGGTGGCACCCGCCGCATGATGTCGTCCACGCGAGGTGACAGGAGTAGCAGGCCATGTTGCTGTCCGAATGCGCGCGCGCCTCGGCGGACACCTGCGGCCCCCACCGCATCTGCCCGTCGATCGACACCTTGCCCATCAGCTTGGCCCGCGCGGCTTTGGCATTATAGCGCGGGCTGGCGGGGTCGACCGAGTCTTTGACGAGGCTCATTTTCCATTCGATCTTGGGGTCGATGATCGACCGTTGGATTAACGTCCGCTGCCCGTCGCGCGTCACCCACTCGAAACGTAGTTGACCATCCGGGTTACGCAGCAACGTCAGGTCCTTGCCCTCGGGCCGCGCCGCGAGGTTCGACGTCCGCAGCGTCGGATAAGCGTCCGCCGTCCCGTGGCAATCCTTGCACCCGATTTCGACCGCGTTCGCGACCTCGCCGAAGATCATCCCCGAGCTGTGGCTGTCCTGCGCGAAATGGCAGTCGGCGCATTGCATCCCCACTTCGGCGTGGATCGACATCATGTGGACGACTTTACCCGGCTGCGCGCCGGCGGGCGCGAATTTCGGCACACCGGCCTTGCGCCATTTTTCGGGGTCGTCGGGGCTGACGATGTGAGCGGTATCGGTGCCATAGGTCGCCATGTCGCCCGCGCCGTCGAGCAGATTGCCGTTGCGGTCACGCTTCAGGACCGCGCGGAAATTCCAGCCGTGGCCGTGATAGTCGGCAAACTGCGTGTCCTTCAGCTTTGGATTGAGGTCGTAGACGTTCCGCAAGAAATCGGTGTCGCCCCACTTGCCGTAAGGCGCGGCGGCTTCCGGGTTGCGGTCGAGGATTTCGCGCGAAACGGCGGCATTCGGATACTTCTGCTTCTCCGGCCACATCGACGGCGCGTCGGCTTCGTAATCCCACATTGTGTAGCCGAGGTAGCTGTTCAGGAACATATTCGGCTGGTGCATATGGCAGTTCATGCACTGAGCGGTCGGGATTGCGCGGGTGAAAGCGTGCTGGATCGGGTGGCCGCTCTCATCGTGCGGGATCGTCGGATCGACCGTCGCGCTCATCCCGTCGCGGCCATATTGAGCATAGGTCAGGCTGTGGCGCGGCTCGCGGTCGTTGGCGTAGACGACGTGGCAGCCGCCGCAGCCGGACGTGCGATAGTCACCCGGCTGGTCGTTGGTGCCCATGAACCACATGAATGGGTCGTTGAGCCGCGTCTTGTGGATGTTGAGGACGGGGATGGCCACGCGCAGCCCTGTTCCGGGGCCGCGGTTCGACTGGCGGATGTCGGGCCGCCCGGGTTCCTCCAGCCGCTGTAGAAGGCCGGTCGAATTGGGCAGGCCGACTTCCGCGAACTCCGTCGAGACATTGCGCCCGCCCCGCTCGAAGACGCGGAAGACATCGGCGGGGGGCACGACCTGCCATGTCGGCAAAGGCAGCAGACGGTCGAGCGCGCCGCGTTTCCGCGCTGCGTCGGTGAGCAGGCCAAGGTTTGCACCGAGGGGCGCGATACAGGCGTTCCGGGGTGTTGGGGCCGGATTAATGTCGGGCGACAATAGGCACGCCGCGTCGCCGCTGCGGGTGAAGGCTTCGCCGATGACGCCGCGCTTGAACGGCAGGATCCCGTTATTGTAGCTTGCGCCTTCCCAGAACATCGCGCCGGTCGCCATGATCGATCGTTCGGCGGCGTCGATCGTGTCTTGGTGGCACGCGCCACACGACTGGCGCGCGACGCGGTAATCGGACGGGTTCTTGAAGCGGATGAACTCGGGCGATTCGCGGTTGAGCAAGGTATAGCTGCGCTTGGGATTGGCGCTCCTGGGGAAGCCCCATGCATGCGGAAAGCGCGGCAGGACATGGGCGTCGTCGCGGAGCTGGTCGTAGCGCGGATCGGTGCGCGCAATCCCGACGGCGACGGGCAGTGCGGCATTGCCGCCGTGGCAGTCGACGCAGCCGAGGACGACGGCGGTCGAGGCGTGCATCGTTTTCTGGTCGGACGCGGTGTGGCAGCCGCGGCAGCTTGCGCTTTTGGCGGTGGCGTCTTCCCAGCTTTGGCTTTGGGGGGCGGACGCGGCGATGACGCGGCTATAGTCGCGTGTCACCGGTTTTTCCTCGTCGGCGCGACCGACGCCGCCGATGGCGAGGAGCAGCAGCATGAGAGGGGCAAACCGGCGCATCAATAGCTCAGCGTGATATTGAGGAGCGCGCTGTAATAGAGTGAATCGCGCGCCTGATTGGTAAAAAGCTGCTTGAAGCCGTTGCCGGGGACAAGCCCCGCAAGTGACGCACGGACGACAATATTCTGCGTGAATTTCGGGCGATAGATCGTCGCTACGGACAAATCCCAGCCGATATCGTGGCCGATCCGCGCTTGCTGTCGCAACGCCTCGAGGACCTCGGTCGTCGCAAACCACAAGTGGTTGACGTTGCCGGTCACCCGAAATTGCGTCGTGAGGTCGGCGTCGACGCCGATACCGGCGAGGATCGTGCCGGGATTCTGGAAGTTCGACTGGCCCTCGTCCTTTGACGAACGGAGGTCGTTGAGCACGCCGTTACGATTGTTGATCGCGATCGCGCGCCCGCCGCCGGCGAATGGGATCGACTGGCGTATCCAATAGCTTGTGTCGGCTCCCGCGAACAACGGATTTTCGGCGATCGCGTCGAAACCGGTTTCCTTATTGTCATACGGGTTGTTGTCGCCGCTCGCGAACAGGCCCGAAACGCGGACGCGCAGATAATCGATGTCATAACTTGCCTCGGCGGCAGCGAAAAAAGCGGCAATGCGCGTCGGACGCTGGGTAAAGATAGAGTTACGATCCTCGCCGAACGCACCGTAGATCGACGTCGTCAAATTGACGCGCCCGAAGTGCCCGTCGCCGCTGTAACCGGGGTAAACAACGTCGTAGGTGCGCGGGCGAAGGTCGCCGAGCAAGGCGGGGCGAACTGGAAAGCCGTTGGCGTCGAGATGCAGGCCACGTTCGTGATTGCGGTTGTAAACGATCGTGATCTGGCTGGTGAAGCCGGGGACAGGAAGGTCTTGTCGATAGAGGTTGGCGATCAGGATCTGGTCGTCGCGGGGCGTTTGACGGATGTCGTTCAGCCCCGAGTTGGTATCCTTCTCCAGCCGGTCGAAGAAGGCCAGATTATACTGGAAACGGTTGTCGTCGCGGTTGCCGAAGATGCGGACGCCAAGCTGATTATCCTGAAACAGGAAGCCACGGAAATCGCTCGAAAACGGCTGGATCCCAACGCGGACCGAATCGAAGTCGTAACGCGCGCTGACGTTACGCAGGTGATAGTCGAGGAACAGCTCCTGGACGCCGAAGAAGCTGGACAGGCGGTGTGGCCCGCGCGCCGGGAGCACCGACAGGATGCGGCGCTCCTCGACCTGGGCATAGGTCACATTATACGCGAAGGTACCGCGCAGCTCGATCTCGGGTGGCTTGAACGCGGTCGCGCCTTTGAAGATTGAGCCGCCGAACAGGAGTGTCTGCGAGAAGACGAAGGCGTTGTCGCGTCCGAACACATCGAGGCTGCCGGGCCGCTCGGTTGTCTGGACGCCAACGGGAATCGGGAAGGATCGCGGCTCGACGACGGTATCGGAAATTCCGGTCAGCGCGACGAAGCAGTCGGTGGTGCCTTTGACCGGACGATCGCCCTTCAGGTCGTTCTGGTGATAAGGGTCGAACCGGTTGACTTTGATCCCAAGATTGTCGGCGAGGCGGTAGCGGTCGGGGACAGGAAGCGAATCCTGCGGGAAGGCTTCGGGCGGTGGGGCCCGGACCGCGCCGGGATTGACCTGGACGACCAACGCATCGAATTGGCGCGCCCGGATGCCGGGTCGAACACGATCGGTTGGCGCTTCTGGGGCGATATCGACCGCCTCCGCCGCGACCGGATCGACATTGGTCACCGGGGGGAGCGGCGACGGCGTCGCCCCGATGAGAAGGCAGGCGTGCGCGACGATGCCCCCGGCCATTACAGCCCCTGACACACGTTCTGCGTGGACGTGTCGACGAACGGCGCGACAGGGCAATTAATGTAGCGCAAGCGTGTCGGCACTGATTTGACCGTGACCAGAACCTGATCGGCGCGGATCGCGGCGGGGGCATTGTTGATCGACCCGACGCGGACCGCAGCGTTGTTGAGCCCGAGGAACGAGATCATATTGTCCTGGTCGATGCCGTCACCCGACACGCCGATGCCGCCGACGAGCGTTGACCCACGATAGACGGGGACGCCGCCGGGAAATATCTGCTCGCCGTTCGCCAGCCGCTTGGTCCCGGCGGCGGCGTTGGGCAGGAAGGTGCATTGACGTGGCGTGTCGGGGGCGACGCCGCCCGACGTCACATAACCAAGGTGCTGGACAAGGTTCTGGACGATCAGCGCGCTTTGCAGCCCGGTCGAGAACGGGCTGAACTGGCCGATCGGGCGCGACAGCGGGCCATTGGGGGTGCCCAGCTGGCCATCTGGGAAATAGGGGCGCGACAGGTTGCCGATGGCGCTTTCGGAAAAGGCGATCGTTCCCGCCAGCGCCGCCGGGTTGCCGAGGAACGTTAGCATCGCCGCGACGAAGGGCGTGACATTCGGGTCGGACGTGCCGCTCGGCAGGGTCGTTGCCAGCAGGTCGGCCCCGGCCTGCGACGACGAGAAGAAGGCGACGGTGCGCGCTTTTTGTAATGACACGTCGGTGCCGAAGACCGGCGCGTCCGCTCCGCGCACCTGCCCGAGAACGATGCCGTTGGTGTCGACGATCGAGATCGTTACCTCAGCGCGGCTGTCGAGCGGACGACGAATCGCGGCGCGGGCGCGAACCATGACGGTGAAGGCGTCCTCGAGCATCGCCCGGACCTCGGCAGCGGTCAGCGCGGCCGCGTCGGTGCCAGCGCGGATCGGATAACGCGCGTGGCCCAGACCGTCGCTTAGGACAAAGGCGTCGGTATTGGAGAATTCGGCCGGGGTCACGGCCCGGATGCCGCTCGCCTCGGTGCCGTAGGGCGTTCCGGCGATCACCGTTCCGGCGAAATAGCCGGTAACCGGCGTCAGCGCGCCGGCGGTTGGCGACGGCGCGGCGGGCGCGATGGCAGGGCTGGTCTTGAGGTCGCCGACGAGTACATCGGAGTAGCGCAAAGTCGTACCGTCGAGACTGATCTTGTCGGCGGTGACCGACGGCGAGGCGTCGAAGCCGATGGTCGCCGCGAGCGCAATCGCCTCCTCGTCGCTATGGTCGACATTGATGATCTCGGGATCGAAGCCATAGTCGTCGTCGGCCATCACCCCGACGCCGCCGACAAGCGTACCGTTCTTGTAGAGCGGAAAGCCCCCCGGATCGGCCGCGAGACCAAGCGGCGAGCGCTTCGGGCCCGTCGCGGCGGCGGGATCGCCGCTGATGGCGGTGTAGCGTTGGCTGAGGTCGGAACATGGCAGCTGCGAGAACTGCACCCCGAACAACGGCCCGCTCTCGAGCCCCATCGTATTCGCCGACGGGGGAAATTCGGGCTGCACGATCTCGCTCGCGGTGCGCGTCGAAAAGGCGTTGCCGTTGGACGATAGATACGCCCCGGTAATCGCCTTGGCGATCGCCGCCGCCGCCGCCGGGACAACCGCCCCCTGCAGGTCAGTGTTGCCGGCCGTTCCCGCGCGAAGCGTTGCCGTCGCCCGCGCGCCCGTCATCGAATACACCGCCAGCACATTGCCCACACGGTCCGTCACCGCAATGACGGCGGGTAGGCTCCGCGCCTGTGCCTCGACGACAGCGCGCGCGAGGACGGTGTTGACGTCGGCTGTGGTCAGAGCGACGTTCGCGGGCACCGGCAGCAGCCCGCCGGTTGTCGGGGACGGAGACGGCGTTACGGCGGGCGTTCCCCCGATCGGCGCGGTGCCGCTGCCGTTCGATCCGCCACCGCAGCTGGCTAACACCAGCATGAGCAGAAAGGCGAGGCGCTTCATTGGTAGCGCCGAAGGGCATCAGCGACGCGCGCAAGGCTGGCCGCGACGTCGGTCGGTTGAAAATGCTGCGGATCGCGGACGGTCGCATAAGCGCGGTCGAGGTCGGGCTTGATCGCCGCCCGCGCGCCGGCTGGAACTTGCCTTTCGCTTTCGAGGCTGGCCAGCAATGTGTCAGCCGCCATCACCGCTTGCGCTGAGCCCTGATAATCGGTGTACGTCCGCGTCGCGGGCCCCGTCAGCACCGCCTGCATCATCGCAAAGGTTTCGGCCCGGTTGAACGACGCCGCCTCGAAGCGCGCGGTGAGTGCGCCTGCTGTCACGCGCAATTTCGCCGCGGCGACCCGGGCCGGCTCGTGCCCCTGCCCGATTGCTGCGTGGAACGCGCGCGCGTCGGTGTCGAAGCGGGCGGCGAGATCGGGCGCGGCAACTCGCACCGCCGCCGCGAGCATCAAAAGGTTTTCATCGTTGAAGACCGGCGTACCGACGGCGACGGGGCGAAGCGGGTTGGTGGTCCGCTGCGGTTTCCAGCCCGGTTCGTCGGAAATCGCGCGATGACAACTCCGACAGTCGTAGAAATAGAACTCGGGGAACGCCCCGCTCTGTCCGCGCGGCGAGGCGAACAGCGTCAGCTGGCGTTCGAGCGCCACGGCCTGACCAACGGACCACACCTTGATTCCGCTAGGGGCTTGCTTGCGCTGACGATAATCGGCGTCGACGTTGTGATGCTGTTGCAGCGCAGTGAATAATTCCAGTTCAAAGCCGATGCGCGGGTGGCCCGCCGCCATGATGCGGTGGGTGACGAACTGGTTGCCGCCGCCGCCGTAATGGCAATCGAGGCAGTTTTCGGCCCGCGCGCGCGGACGGTCGAGCGGGATCAGACCGTGGCGGATATTGTCGGCGTGGGTGCCGCGCACCGCCGCGTGGCTCGCGAGCCATCGCTCGGCGGCACCGTGGCACGCCTCGCACGTAACGCCCTCCTCCCGGTGAAACTCCGGTGCATAGCGCTCCGCCGGTGTCGCATGACAACCGAGACATTCGGGGGCCGATGTTGCAGACCCGATGCCGAGCCGGCCCGCGATCGCCTGCGATCGGGGCTCGCTCAGGACGCGGAACGCACGGGCGTGCATTCCGGTCACACTCGTGCTGTCCTGCCAGATGCGGATCTCGTCCTGCCGCACCACGGCTCCGGTTGGGGTCTGACGGCCATGGCAGGTCGTGCCGCCGCACGAGGCGACGCCCATGACGGCGCTCGTCCCTGATACGACGATCGCGGTATCGCTGGCGTCGCGACCATGCGCTGCCGACGTCGCCAGCGACACTGCAGTTGCGGCGACCAACGCTAAGCGACGCCACGATCCCCTCACCTGGCGCCCCCCTCGAGCACGGCGCAACGGAGCCGCCGAGCAGGCATAGCCTATTCGGCGTCGGCATTGAAAGCGTCGATCGATAGCGAGCGGCAGGATGTGGCCTTCCGTTCGCCGAGGGAGTGCCGCGTTAATTTTTTTGCTTTAACGTCACCGCATGATTAGACACGACCACGTCTTTTGATCATCTATTTGCTTAAGTCGGGTGCAGGCGTAGCGGGGGCGGGATTTAGTGAGGCGGATATTCGGCATACTTGTCGCAATACTCGTCACCGGTACGAGCCAGGCGCAGACTGCTCGCCCGCTTGGCGCGACGCCGATTGCTCCGACCCGCGAAGAAATCGAACGCAGCCGACCCGTCGCGCCCAACGCGCCGGGGCCACGACTGGTGGTCGAGGACAAGACCGAACGCGCGCCGTGCGCCCTCGGCGAACCTCGCTTTGCCGCCGTCGAGGTGACGCTGACGGCAGTTACTTTTGCGGGGCTGAAGATCGTTCAAGCGGACGAACTACGTCCGGCGTACGACGGCCAGCTCGGCAAGCCGCTCCCCATCGCGGTCGTGTGCGAAATCCGTGACCGCGCCGCGACGATCCTGCGGGCGAAGGGCTATCTTGCCGCGGTCCAGATCCCACCGCAGAAGATTGAGGGCGGGAAGTTGGAACTCCACGTCCTGCTCGCGCGGCTGGCCTCAATCCATGTCCGGGGCAACGCCGGACGCGCCGAACGCCTGATCGCCGGGTATCTTACTCCGCTCACCCGCGAGCCTCTGTTCAACGAACGCCATGCCGAGCGCGCTCTG
This sequence comes from Sphingomonadaceae bacterium, assembly GCA_025362895.1. Lineage (GTDB taxonomy): Bacteria > Pseudomonadota > Alphaproteobacteria > Sphingomonadales > Sphingomonadaceae > Polymorphobacter_B. The sequence continues at coordinate 19,155 of JANYFA010000103.1, forward strand.
CTGCTGGTCCGCGATCTGCCGGGATATGACGTTCGCCTGCAACTCCAGCCGAGCGATATTCCCGGTGAGGTCATCGGCGAAGTCACCGTTGTTCACCACACTATCGACGCCGATTTTAACGTCCAGAATTATAGCAGCCGCGAACTCGGGCGCTTCGGCGGATTGGTCCGGGTACAATTCTACGGCCTGACCGGGCTGGGCGACCGGACCGCCGTGAGCTTTTTCACCAGCCCCGAAATCCGCCAGCAAAAAGTCGTCCAGGCAAGCCATGAATTTTTGCTCGGATCGAGCGCCATCGGCGTCGCGGGGCATTTTACCTATAGCTGGACCAAGCCGACCCTCAACCAACTCGACATCGACGCGCGCGCGCTGGTCGGGTCGGGCGAAATCGACTTCCCGTTCGTTCGCCGTCAGGCGGCCAATATTCGCGGCGCTGCGGGGTTCGAGGTGATCGACCAGACGGTCGACCTCAACGGGGTGCGACTGACGACCGATCGCTTGCGCGTCCCGTTCGTGCGGATCGAAGGTGATGCCATCGACCACGCCAGCCGGGCGGGCATCGGTGGTTACAGCGCGTTCGAACCACGTTGGTCGCTCGCCGGAACCTTCGAATTGCGCCACGGAGTCCACATTCTCGGTGCGAGCCAAGGCTGCGGTGTCAATCTCATACTTTGCCGATTGTCGCCTAATCCCGTCACCCCGAGCAGGCCGTACGGCGACCCGGCCGCGCTCGTCGTCCGCTTCGGCGGCGAGGCGCAGTTCCGGCCGCGCCCAAGACTGGCTTTCGTCTTCACGCCCCGCGCGCAATACACCCCCGACACGCTGCTCAGCTTCGAGGAGTATTCGGGCGGCAATTATACCATCGGGCGTGGCTATGATCCGGGCGCGTTGTTGGGCGACAAGGGGCTCGGCGGCGCACTCGAGGTCCGAGCCGGTCGGGCCGCGCCGGCAGGGCCGCGCGCGATCGCGGTCCAGCCATTTGCGTTCGTCGACTCGGCGTGGCTGTGGAGCAATTCTCCAGGCGACCCGCGAGCCGCCGCCAATCTAACGTCGCTCGGCTTTGGACTGCGTACCGCGCTCGGCGGCTGGGGTCGTCTGGACGGTAGTTTCGCGTTTCCGACCGGGCGCGTCGGCATCGAAACCCATGTGCCGCCCGTAAGATTTCTTGTCTCGTTCACGACCCGTCTGCCCCCTTGGTCTCGTCGGTAGGAGTTTCGACCGATGTTCGCTCCCCCCTCCCTTCGCCTGAGACTGTGTTCGAGCACGGCGGTCGCGCTGACGCTCGTTGGTGCCGCTATGCCGGCGTCGGCAACGCTTCCGGGACCCGTGTCCAACGCCTTTGCCGGGACCGAGGTCATATCCGGACCGGCGAATGTCGACCGTTCCACCCCGAACCTCGATCGGGTGACCGTCGGCAACGCCGAGACCAGGACCGCCATCATTGCCTGGACACCGAACGATACGACCGGAACCGGGCCAGTCGATTTCCTGCCCGCCGGAAAGTCCGCGATCTTCACCAATGCGCTTGGTCTGACCGATTTCACCGTCATCAATCGCGTGCTGCCGGTCGATGTCCAGGGCGCCGCGACCAACCGGCCGGTTGCGTATAACGGGACGATCACCAGCCAGATCACCAACGACGGCATCACCACGCCGGGCGGCACGGTGGTATTCTATACCCCCGGCGGGATCATCGTCGGCCCGAGTGCGAGCATTAACGTCGGCAATCTGCTTCTCACAACCGCCGACCCGGTCCTGACCCAATCGGGCTTCACCCTCAACAGCGCGATTAACAGTACGAGCACGGTGCGGATCGCCAAGGGCGCGCAGATCAACGCCCAGAATAATTACGTCGCCGTCGTCGCGCCGCGGATCCAGCAGGACGGGACCGTCGCCGTTGCCGGCGGAGCCGCCTATGTCGCGGCCGAGCAGGTCGATCTGACGATCCTCGGCGCGGGGCTGGGGCTGTTCGATATCAAGATTTCGGCCGGCTCGGCCAAGGCTGCGGGCGAAGTCGCGTCGTTCACTGCGCTCAGCCACACCGGGACGACCACGGGCGCGACCCCGGCGGGGGGAACCAACCCGACCATCGTGATGGCGGCGATCCCGAAGAACGATGCGATCACGATGCTTGTCGGTGGAACGGTCGGGTTTACGCCCGTCACCGGCGCGACGGTATCGGCGGGCACGGTCGAACTGTTCGCCGGGATGCCTAGCGCCGAGAACGCGGCGAACATCATCTCGCCAGTCACCCTCGGCGCAGAGGCGAAGGTCGACACCTCGGTGGTCGCCAACCTCGACATCGTCGCCTCGACGACGACCAACTTGTACGCTGAGGCGGCGACGTTGCTTCAGCTCGCGCCAAGCTTCTCGGGGCAGACCGGCGTGACCCAGACGCTAAGCGGCAATGTCGCGCTGCTCGGGCGGAGCCGGACGAGCGTCGACACTGCGGGGTCGAACACGAGCGCGATCGGCGGTGGTTTGACGTTGGGATCGGGTAGCAACGGCGACGCGCGGCTGGCGACCATCAATGCTGCGGGCGGTGCGCTCACGGTCGGCGGCGACCTTAGCGTGAACCTGTTCTCATCCGTATTCAACGCCCCGCAAGTTGGCTTGGCGATCGGCGTGACCGTGACGGGCGGCGGCAAGCTGACGGTTGGCGGGACGTCGACGCTGACAGCGGCGGCGGCCGCGAACGGCGGTCCGGGACAAGGTGGGACGATCGATGTCAAAGTCGACACCGGCGGCCAGGTCTCCACGGGCGGCCTCACTCTGAACGCCTCGGGACTCGGTAATGGCGGCACCGGCGGCACGGGCGGTTCTGCCAAGATCGGTGTGAACGGTGGCACGCTCGTGGCAAGCGACGTCGTCATCAATGCCGACGGCGTCTCGAACTCGGGTTCCGTTGGCCAGATCGGTCAGGGTGGAAGCGCGACCTTCGCGCTCGGCAGCGGTAGTTCGGCGACCCTGAATTCGCTGTCGCTATCGTCAGTCGGGCGAGGCCCCGGCCAAGGCAAAGGCGGGACCGTGGCGCTGACCCTCGCGGCGGACGCGGCCGGGTTGACGGTAGTCAATGCGATCGATCTCGACGCGAGCGGATTCGGTCAATCCGCAAATGGCGCGGTCGGCGGCGACGGTATCGGCGGCACCGCCAAGGCAATGATTGGTGGCGGGTCGCTGTCGCTGACGGGCGAGAACGGTTTGAGGCTGAATGCAGCCGGCATCGGCGGCACAGGCTCGACCACGAAAGTACCGGATGGCTCGCCCGGGTTCGACGGTGGGGTCGGCAAGGGTGGTATGGCCAGTTTTGCGTCAACCGGCGGTACCGCCACACTGCCCGGTGTTTCGGTCTTCGCCAATGGCCAAGGGGGCAGCGGCGGCGACGGGTCGTCCAATGCATCCGGGACTGGCGGCGGCGGCGGCGCGGGCGGCTTGGGCCGAGGCGGTAGCGCATCGGTCGCGGTCGGCGGCAGCACGACGGCCCTGACCTTGGCTGGCGCGGGCCTTGCCGTCGACGCAAGCGGTTCCGGTGGCCGCGGCGGCAGTGGCGGCCACCAGTTGGGTTCACCGCCCGACACGCAGGGCGCTGCGGGCGGCATGGGCGGGTCGGGCGGCGGCGGGTCGGCCAGTGTCCTCGTTACGCTCGGCGGGAAGATTGTCGGTCAACCCGATTCCGGCGCTCCGATCAGGATCACGGCCAGCGGTTTCGGCGCACCGGGCGCGGCGGGCGGCTATGGCACCAAGGCGAGCGGCGCACCGGGGGCGGGCGGGCTGTTTGCCACGGGAGGCACTAGCGCGCTCACGATCGACGGCGGCACGGTCGACAATGGCGCGGGGGCGTTGATGATCGACGCCGGTGCCGCCACGTCGGGGGGGCTGGGAACAGGCGGGTCGGTGGCCGTATCGCTGGTCAACGGGGCGACCCTGCGAACGACGACCGTCACGCTCACCGCGCGCGCCACGGGCCGGGTGTTGACGTCGGTCACGGGCGGAGTCGCGACGCTTCAAATCGATGGCGGTGACTTAAGCGCCGCCGAGGTCGTGGTCGACGCGGGGAGCGGGGCATTCGGGCCGTCGACAAGTTCGCCTGCCGTCCTCACCGGGGGCACGGCGGCCGTCGATGTGGGCGCGTCGGGGTCGGTCAATATCAACTCCCTGACCCTTGCCGCCAACGCCGATGCGATCGAGGTGACGGTCGGCCCCGGTAAAATTGCTCCTTTAGCGGTGGGCGGCACGGCGCGGCTGACGATCGCGCCGGGGAACGCGGCGGTTACGACGAACGCGCTCGACCTGTCGGCGAACGCAGCTGGCGGCAGCGCTCAATCGGGACAGGGCGGAACGGGCGTCGCTGGTAGCGCGATTGCCGGCACCGCGACGGTTGCCGTCGGCGGCGGCATCTTGACCAACAGCGGTTCCCAACTAACGACGCTGCGCGCGGTCGCCACCGGCGGTACGGGCGAGCAAAACAATTATGCGGGTGAAAACGGCGAAACGGGGGTGTCCGGCGGGGCGGCTACGGGCGGCACCACGGCCCTCACCGTAAGCGGCACCGGCAACGTGACGTTGTCCAGCCTCAGCCTCGATTCGGGCGCGGTGGCCGGGGCGGGCGGAGCAGGTAGCTTCACCCTTGACGGAACCGCTGGAGCAGGCGGCGCGGGCGGCAATGCCATCGCTGGCACCGCCCGGGTATTTGTCACCAACGGGGCCAAGCTAACGCTGGTCGGGCAGCCGGGCGAGGGCCTGCCTGCGCCGATCGCATCGGCAGTCGCTGTTGCCGGGACCGGTGGCGCAGGCGGCAGCGTCGGTGTTCCGGGCGCGTCGCCGCCGTTCACGCAAGGAGTAGGCGGCGCGGGCGGCACCGGGGGCACGGCGACGGGTGGGGTCGCGTCGATCGTGATCGACACCAACGGCGTGATGTCGACGATGGCGGATATTCTCCTTTCCGCGAATAGCACCAGCGGCGGCGGTGGCGTTGGCGGCAAGGGCAATCAGGGCAACGCCGGGCAGGATCCCAGCCCTGGTGCCGACGCCGTTGGCGGCGCTTTTGCCGCCGGCGGCACGGCAACAGTGACGGTCGCGAACGGAGCGATGCTCACGGGGACCCGATCCATCGGCATCGACAGCCGCAGCACCGGGTTCGGAGCGGCTGCCACCGGCGGTAAAGTCGCCGTCAACATTCTGGGGGGCGTCGTCGCGATTAGCGATGTCGCGCTCGTCGCCGATGCCAGCGCGCAAAGCGGCGGCACAGCGACTGCGGGATCGGCGATCCTGACCTTGAACGGCGGTTCGGCGATGCTGCCGGGCTCGCTGATTGCCAATGACGTCGCGCTGAGCGCGACCGCTCGCGGGTTTTTCTGGTCGGCGGTATACGCGCGAATGACGAGCGCGACCGGCGGCTTGGCCGCGTTCGACATCGGCAGCGTCGGGCAGGCCAATATTAGCCGACTGCGCCTGACGGCGGCGGGCGATTCCAGTTTCGGTCCGGCGGGGGCAACCGGGCGGGGCGGCACGACGCGACTGACGATGGCGGCGGGAACCGCTACCCTCGGCCTGACGACGTCGATCGGGCTCAGCGCGACCGGCGCAGGGGGCGCTGGTGGCGCCACCGGTAACGCTGGAGCGGGTCGCGGGGGCACGGCAACGGCAACGATTGCAGGGGGGACGCTCACCCTCGCCAGCGGTGGTCTCGATGCCACGCTATCGACCGACGCCACAGGGGGCTCGGGGGCGCTGGAAACAGCGCTGGTTGCCGGCGGTAGCGCGCAAGGCGGCACGTCGGCGTTCGACGTGAGCGGCGCGGCGAACGTCTCGCTGCCCAATCTGACACTATCGGCAATGGCCAGCGGCGGCGATGGCGCGCAGGGCGTCGTCCGACCGGCCAATGTCGCCGGTATCGGCCGCGCCGGCGGATCGGCGACCGGCGGAATCGCCGCGTTCAACGCTGGCGGCGCCGCAGCGGTCAACGTGGGCGGCGCGGTGACGCTGACGGCGGCGGCGCAGGGCGGCGTGGGCGGTCGCGGTGCGAACGGGGCGGACGGCGTCGCGGGTGCGCCTGGAATTCCCGCGGTGACAGGCGGTAATGTCCCGATGGATGGCGGCGCCGGCGGGACCGGCGGCCCCGGTGGCGACGGCGGCAGCGGCGGTGTTGGCGGGGCGGCAACCGGCGGTACGACGGTGTTGATGACCAACAGCGCGGCGGGCGTCGGTAACCGGCTGACCCTTGGCAGCCTCGCCCTCACGGCGGTCGCGACGGCGGGCAGCGGCGGTGACGGCGGCATGGGTGGCGCGAGCGGCGCAGGCGGGCCGGGCGGGGCCGGGATCAATGGTGGGGCCGACGGGGCCCCCGGCGCGCCGGGGGCCGTTGGCGGCGGCGGCTTTGGCGCTCGTGCGGGCAATGCAACCGGCGGATCGACGATCATCGCCCTCGTCAACGGCGTTTTCGCGAGCGGTGGAACATCGCTCGATGCGACGATCGTCCCCGGGCTCGGCGGCAGCCGTGGCGTGGACGGTAACGGTGTCGGCTCGGGCATCTTCGCCTTGTCGGGTGCCATCACGGGCGGACCCGGCGCTCGTCTCACAATGTCCGGCGTCCAGACGGCAGCTCTCGGGGCGAAGGCCACGATTGCCGCTTATGGGCCGGTGATGATTTCGGCCGGGGCCAGTGACGGCGGCTTTACCGGGTCGATCGCGGCCACTTCGGCGACAAGCATCGTTTCGAATGCGCCGCTGGGCCTTGGTCCGGACGCGGTCGATTCGGTCCGCTTCACCGGCAACAACATCTTTGGCGCCAAAGTGCCGGTGTCGATCGGGGGCGCCATCCGCGCTGCCAGCGTTGCGATCCAGACCAGCGGTGCGGTCGCGATCGATGCCCCGGTTACCGCCATGACGCTGGTCGCGCAATCGGGGTCGTCGATCAAATCGAGCGCCACCCTGACGACCGACACCCTCAACCTGACGACGGTCGGGGCGAGCGCGCCGATCACCCTCACGGGCAACACCGTGGCGCGCACGGCGATGATCAGCGCACCCGGCGCGGTCCGCATCGAGGGCGCATTCACCGGCGCGGCAGGCAGCAATTTCCAGATTTATTCGTCGACAAGCATTGCCGCGACCAAAGCGCTATCGGCCGACTTCCTGTCGCTGACGGGCTATGGCGCGGGTACGACCATCGCGCTGACGGGGGCCACGACGGCGGCGACCAAGGCCCTTATTACGACACCGGGGGCGGTGACGTTGGGCGGCGCGTTGACGGCAGGCAGCCTCGTCGCCGATTCGAATACGCGCATCGCCGTGACCGGGGCATTGATTACGACCAGCGACGTCAAGCTGTCGGGCAACGGCGTCGGCGCGAGTATTACGCTGACGGCTCCTGGCTATGTTCAGGCGGGGGGCAATGTCGATATTTCCGCCCCCGGGTCGGTGTC
>JANYFA010000133.1 GCA_025362895.1 Sphingomonadaceae bacterium
CCCGGCCTCGGCGGAAGCCGCCTCATCCATACCAACGCCGGCAACGGAAAGCATGTCGCGCACGACGCGGCGGTTCAGGGCATCGTCTTCGATGGCCAAAACCCGCACCCGCTCCCCTTTCGCTAAAACCGTGCTCCCGAGAGTGTTACGGCAAGTCGGGCGCGAATACCACGGGGCGTGCGACCACTCCCGCAAAACTATCCTTCACATCGGTCAGGGCGTCTATCAGCGTTGTCGCGCGCACGGGTTTGACCACGACCGCCGCCGCTCCGGCAGCTTGCCAAACCGCCTCGTCATCGCCGATCGTCTCAGGCACGAGCAGGACGAGCGGTGGACGACCCGGCACAGCGGCGAGATCGGCAAGGACGATTTCGACCAGCCCGCGCCCTTCTTCGTCCCCGACATCGAGCAGGATAACACCGACCACGTTACCACCGGCAAAAGCCGCAATTCCCCCGATGTCGCACCCGGCGATCCGTCCGATGTCCGCCAATGCGGTACATAGGAAACTGCGGCGGATTGGATTCGTCGCAGCAACGAGAACGCTTGTCGCAACCGGTTGCTCAGGCGACGACGTTGCAGCGACGCTGGCGTACGCATAGGGCAGACGAATGGTAAACGTCGCACCGGAGCCCGGTATGCTCACTACCGTGATATCCCCACCGAGGATACGGGCAAGATGGCGTGAGATCGCCAGCCCGAGTCCCGTCCCACCAAATTGACGCGTCGTGCTCGTGTCCAGTTGGCGAAAAGGTTCGAAGATCGTTTCAAAAGCGCCTGACGGAATGCCGATACCCGAATCGGTAATGGCGATCGCAACGGTTGGCCCATCGCGGCCGTCGTCGGCGCGGACGTCGACCGTCACGGCTCCCTGCGATGTGAACTTGATCGCATTCGACAACAGGTTGAACACGACCTGCCGTAGTCGCGCGGCATCGGTCATTATCGGGACATCCACCCCGACCATAACCAAGCGGAGATCAACCCCTTTAGCCTGCGCCTGAACCCGCCATAGCGAAACAATTTCGGGGATCAGCGTCGTTAAATTAGCGGGAGCGGCATCAAGTCGCACCGTGCCGGAATCGATTTTAGCGAAGTCCAGAATGTCGTCGACCAACGTCCGCATTGCTCGCCCTGCGGCATCGACCAGACCCACGCGGTCACGCAAGATCCCGCCAACACCCGTGTCGGCAAGCATGACTTGAGTCATCCCCAGGATGCCGTTGAGCGGTGTCCTGATTTCGTGGCTGGTCGTCGCAAGAAATTGCGACTTGGCCTGAAGCGCATCTCCCAACTCAACATTGGTCTGCGCGAGCCGTGCGTTGCTGGTCATGATCTCGGCGCGATTTAGGCGAAGCGACCGCAGATAGACGAACAGAAAAACAAGGACGACGACGAGAAAGCCAAGCAGTCCGGTGAAAATGACCGTGGACTGCCGCGCGCGCGCGCGCGCCATGGCAATTTCGCTACGTAACCGCGCAGCCTTCAGCATTTCGATGCGGGCGTTCTGACCGTCGAAGTCGAAGCGTGCCGTCATCAGCGCGGCGTTGGTCGATGCAGCGAGCGCGCTGGCCTTGTTGTCGATCGCACGGTACGCCTCGAGATGGACGAGCGCGCGCGGCTGATCCCCGGCCGATTTGTAGATCCGGTAGGCCGTTAGCTGCAGCGCGCCGAATAGCTGATCACCGCCGGCGGTGTCCGCGTTCGCCAACGCCGACGTAATATCCCGCAAAGCATCGGTCGCGCGCCCCTCGGCGAGTTCGAGTTTTGCTCGAGTCGCGAGCAGCATGGGCCGCCAGCTTGCCGCGGCGGGGCGCGCCGCCAGTTTCAGGCCGGCCGAGATCGCCTGCTCGGCACTGCGATAGTCGTGATTTTCAATCGCATTGTCACCGATGTTGGCGAGGATGCGTGCAATCAGAAGCGGACTCTGCATCTTCTTCGCGAGACGCAGCGACTGGTCGAACGCAGTCGCCGCCTCTCTGTAGCGCGCCAAATTCTGATAGGCCAAAGCCATAGAGTTGCTGGCGGAAAGGCGCAACGTGGGATCATCTCCCGATAGTTCTTGTGCAAGTGTCACATAGTAAAGGACACGATCGTAATCACGCGCATCTAGATAAATTGAACCGATGCTTAAGAGCGCCTTTGCTTGCCCGCGTTTGTCGTTTTGTTTAACAAATACACGATAGGCAGCTTGAAAATCGGTCAAGGCATCCTGTGGAGCCCCTGCTTCTCGACGTAATCGGGCTCGTGATAAAAGCAGATCGGCTTGGAGCTTACTGCCGGGCGCGATTTTCTCCGTCGTCGCAAGCGCGGCCAAAGTTAAGGGACTGGCGGCGGCAATATCATTGGCACGATACGCTCCTTCGCCTTCAAGCCATTGCGCCGTCGCCACAGCGATATCGCGCGCCGTGGAACGCGGCCATGCCAGCGCGACTTCGTGGGCCGCGTGACCCAGATTTCGCGCACGTACCGGGTCGCCCAGCATTGCGGCCTTAGAAGCAGCAATGTCGCGGTCGTACTCGACACGGGCACTCGCAGCGGGTTCCGACGATGGTGTTGCAGCGACAAGTGTCACCGCGGCAAGTGCGATCGCGACTCGGGCGAGCAAGGCAGTGGGACGCAAGTTCCTATTCATCCGTCGACAGAACATCGGCGACGCCGCCCTGGCTTTCGACTTCAGCGCGGGTCCAGAATGCGCGCGATGGCGTCAACGAAATATCAGTATCGTTCAGTCGCTTGAGATGCTCGGCGTTCGCCAGGAAGCGCTCGAGCTCGACCAACGGCAGCGCTGGGCTGATATAGAACCCCTGAGCGATATCGCAGCCCATAACCCGCAGCAACGCCAGCGTTGCGCGACTTTCTACCCCTTCGGCGACGACCCGCAAGCCGAGCGCATGCGCGAGATCGATCGTCGACCGAACGATCAGCGGATCGCGGTTGCTGCTTGTCATTCCGCTGACAAATAATTTGTCGATCTTGAGTTCGTCGGCAGGAAGCTCTTTCAAATAAGCAAGCGATGAATGGCCCGAGCCATAATCATCGATCGACAGGCGAACCCCGGCAGCCACTAGGCGATTGAGATTGGCCAGGGCTGCCGGCGGATTGGCGATAAACGCCGTCTCGGTGATCTCGAACCCGATCGCCCCCGATGCCCCGCTAATCATCGCACACGCGCGATCGATGAAGGGATCGTTCGCCAGCGATTGACCCGAAATATTTACGTGAAATCGCAGCGAGCCATAGCGGGCGAGGAGCGACCGTTGATCGTCGATGGCGCGACCGAGTATCCACAATGATAATGCATGGATCTGACCGCTGGCCTCGGCCGTGTCGATAATGCTTCCGCGGTCGACTTGGCCAAGACTAGGATGCTGCCAACGCAACAATGTCTCAACGCCGTCATAGCGCCCGGCGCGAAGATCGAACTTGGGCTGATAGACAAGATAGATTTCGCTGCTGGCCAACGCGCGAGGCAGTTCCGCTTGTAGTAAGCGACGATGCTGGCGCAGGCGGCGCCGACGTCCGCGTTCGACGGCATCACCGCCCGGCCGGGCCAAAACGCCGCCGAAACGCCCCAGCAGATCCGCCCATTGTGCCATTCGCCAATGATAGCGAGGATAGGGGAAAAGCCAAACCTGCTTTTAAGACCTCGGTCAGCCGCCGTGTCGCGAAGCCGCCTGCTTGGCTTTCCAGAATTTTCAGCCTTGCCATTGGCCGGCAGGCTTAAAAGCGTGCAGACATTCCTCAGCTGTGATGGAGTAGTGTTCGCAATTGTGTAACATTCTTTCGGGGCTACCAAACTCGCCCCGCACTTGCGCCTAGCTAAAAAACATGTATGCTTTGACGTACTAGAGTTGTCGGCAGCGCCTTAGGAGAACTTACGATGGATTGGCTTTTTGCACTTTTCGCTCCCCTCGGCTGGGATATCCCGCCCTGGGATCAGTAATCGACCCACGTGGTCTAGCCGGGCGTTAACTACGCCTGTTGCAAACAAGGAAGCCCGGCTGGCTCGCGTCAGCCGGGCTTTTCTTTATCAAAATCCTCGCGTTCTAGCGTCGTTGGCAAATCGGCGTTAGTGAGGCTCGGCCTGGTCACGTAAGCCAAGGGACGCATTCAAAAATCGGCTGACACCTCTGTATGATGACGATCCGCGCTGCGGCGGTTCCCTTTCCCGATCCGCCTTATGCGCGTGATGAACTTCTCCACGAGATGTTCGCCGCAACCGCCGCCGCATTTCCCGATTCGCCCGCGTTACGATTAGCAGACCCCAATCCTGATAGCGGTCGCCGACACAGTCTTAGTTATGCCGAACTCGGCAGCCGCGGGGCGCAACTCGCCCATTTTCTCCGCCGCCGCGGCGTCCGCCGCGGCGAGCGAATCGTTATCTGCCTGCCTCGCGGACTCGACCAGATCGTCGCAGTTTTGGGCGTTCTCCAAGCAGGTGCGGCTTATGTTCCGGTCGACTGGGGTTTTCCCGCCGATCGGATCGACACCATCGCCGCCGACAGCGATGCGGTCATGATCCTGACCAATAGCGAACGCATGAGCGACTTCGGCCATGCCCAAGTCGTACCCTTTGACGATCGACTGGGCGAGATCGCGACAAGCGAGACTTGGTCGCTGACCCGCGCCACCACCGGCGCGACGCCTGACGATCTCGCCTACATCATCTATACATCAGGGAGCACGGGACGCCCGAAAGGCGTGGCGATCAGCCATCGCAACATCACCCATCTCGTCCGTGCCGAAAGCGCCATCCTCGGTCTGACCGCCGCCGACCGCGTCTTTCAGGGCTTCAGCCTCGCCTTCGACATGTCGCTGGAAGAGACTTGGCCGACATTTCTGGCGGGTGCCGAACTTGTCGTATCGAGCGAGGGGTTGGCGCGCAGCGGCCCCGACGTGGTCGATGCCATTATCCGCGAAGGGGTCACCGTCTGGCATTGCGTACCGTCGCTGTTGGCCGTGGTGACGGTCCAGCCGTCTTCGTTGCGCCTAATCAACCTTGGTGGTGAAGCCTGTCCGCCCGATCTCGCACGGCGTTGGTCGCGGCCGGGGCTTCGCCTGCTCAATACTTATGGTCCAACCGAAACGACGGTGACCGCGACCTGGACCGAACTCGCGGCCGACGAATCCGTCACGATTGGAACACCGCTTCCCGGTTACCGCGCATGGGTCGTCGATGAAACGTTGGCCCCGGTCGCACCCGGCATCGCCGGCGAACTCGTGATTGGCGGACCGGGCGTCGGCGACGGTTATATCAGCCTGTCCGAGCAGACGGCGGCGAAGTTCGTGACCGCGATTCTTGATTCTACGGTCGGGGCGGAGCGCGTCTACCGCTCCGGCGACCTTGTGACCCTCGACCCGGCCGGGAACATCGCTTTTGCCGGGCGAATTGATACGCAAGTCAAGATACGCGGCTTCCGCGTCGAGCTTGCTGAAATCGAGGCGGCGATCGGCGATGATCCCAGCGTTGCACAGACGGTGTGCGCGCTGGTTGCGATCGACGGCAACGAAGCATTGGTCGCCTATATCGTCGCGCGGTCTGGTGCAGCGGTTGATTCTGGACGCATCGCCGACGCCCTCAAACTGCGCCTGCCATCGTACATGCGTCCGGCACTGTATGAGGTGATCGAAAGACTACCGATCTTGGTCTCCGGCAAGGTCGACCGCAAGGCCCTGCCCGCGCCGCGTTTCCGCGCTGCACCGACCGACATCATGCCGCCGTCAACACCGCTTGAGATGGAACTGCATCGCGCGTGGAGCGAGGTGTTCGCTCCCCTGCCGGTATCGGTCACCGCCAACTTTTTCGACGATCTCGGCGGCCACTCGCTCCGTGCGGCACGGGCGGTTTCGCGGGCGCGGCAGTTGCCGGGGCTTGGTGCCCTGTCGATCAACGACCTTTACGCGGCTCCGACGATCCGGGCGCTTGCGAAGCGCTTCGGTGAAAGCACGGGGATCGGCGCCAGCGCCGCACGGCCATTTGCGCCCGTTCCAACCGCGCGCTTTGTCGCCTGCAGTATCGCTCAGACGCTCGTGCTGCCCTTCATTTATGGCTTTGCCGGGCTGCAATGGCTGCTGCCGTATCTCGCCTATGTCTATTGGGCGTCGAACGGCCTGTCGCGGCTCGAGGCGGCAGGCGTGGCAGCGGGCGCGTTTGTCATGCTGCCGCCGCTCTTGCTGCTCGGCTCGATCGCATTCAAATGGCTCGTAATCGGCCGTGTGCGGGCGGGCGACTACCCGGTGTGGGGCAGCTATTATTTGCGCTGGTGGCTCGTACGTCGGGTCCTGGAAACGGTTGCATCGCAATATCTCGCGGGAACGCCCGCCTACACCCTATACTACCGTCTGCTCGGAGCGCGGATCGGGCGCGACGCGGTGCTGCTTTGTGATTTCATCGACGCCGCCGACCTCGTCACCATCGGCGATGAGGCGTCACTCGACGCCGGATCGATGCTGGCGACGAGTGCGGTCGAAGGCGGACGCCTCCGCCTCGGTACCGTCGCCGTGGGCGCGCGAGCGACCATCGGCGCCATGGCGGTCATCGGTCGCGATGCCGCCGTCGGCGACGACGCCGCACTCGACGAATTATCCGCCTTGCCCGCGGGCGGAATTCTGCCGCCACGCGAGCGCTGGTCGGGGTCACCGGCGAAATATGCCGGGCCGCACGATCCGAGCGTGCCGCCCGCGCCGTCTCCGCTCCGGCGTCATGCGATGGCTTTCGCCCTCCTCCTCGCCGCCGGTCTGCTTCCCCTCGCGGCATTGCTGCCAATCGCGCCGGGCCTGATCGCGATGATCGAAGCCGACTGGACGACCGAAGGCTATGGCTTCGTTGCCTTCGCTCCCCTGCTCGCGGTCGCCTATGTCGTCTTGATGTGCACGCTGATGGCGGCGATCAAATGGACAGTGCTCGGTCGGGTTCGGAGCGGAGTCCATTCGGTGTGGGGCAGCTATTACCTTCGCTTCTGGATCGTTCGTCAGCTCGGTGCGCTCGCTCTGGAACTCCTCCATCCGATCTACGCGACGCTGTTCGTCGGTCCGTGGTTCCGGTTGATGGGTGCCGATGTCGGTCGCCGCGCCGAAATTTCGACTGCCGCGTCGGTCGTCCATGACCTGGTAACAATCGGTCCCGAAAGCTTTATCGCCGACGGCGTCGTCCTTGGCGCGGCGCGGATCGTGCCGGGCGCGATCGACCTGGCACCGACGGTGATCGGGCGACGGACCTTCGTCGGCAATAGCGCGCTGATCCCGGCCGGGAGCGTCATCGGCGATGACGCTCTCATCGGCGTGCTGTCGCGTCCGCCCGATGACGCGGCTCTGGCGGCCACTGCTGGCGCGACGTGGTTTGGTTCGCCGCCGCTACGCTTGCCCGCACGCCAGGTCGCGACGATGTTCGACGAAGGCGCGCGGTTCAATCCACCCCGTCGCCTCGTTGCCGCGCGACTGGCCATGGAGACGCTACGAACCATTCTACCGCTGTCGATTTTCATCTCGCTGCTAAGCCTGTTGCTGAGTGTCGTCGGCGATCTCGCCGATGGGTCGCATCCGGGGCTGCGGATCGGCCTCGCCTTCATCCCGCTCTACCTCGGGTTCGTCGTTACTGCGGGTCTTGCCGTCGTGGTGCTCAAATGGCTGGTTGTCGGTCGCTATGGGCCGGTGACGAAGCCGCTGTGGAGCTTCTTTGTCTGGCGAACGGAACTGGTTACGGCGACTTACGAGAATCTGGCGGTGAACCTGTTGCTGGCGCCGTTGCGCGGGACGCCGTGGCTCGCGGTCTATTTTCGTCTGATGGGGGCAACGATCGGGCGCCGCGTTTACCTCGACACGACCGACCTGACCGAGTTCGATCTCGTCACGATCGGCGACGACGCCGCGCTCAATGACGCCGCCGGGCTCCAGACTCATTTGTTCGAAGACCGCGTGATGAAGGTATCGCACGTCACCATTGGCGCGCGGGCGACCGTCGGCTCGCTGGCGATCGTCCTGTACGACGCGGTGATCGAGGATGGGGCGGAGCTGGGTGACCTGTCGGTCCTGATGAAGGGCGAAACGCTGGCGGCCGGGACCGCGTGGGAGGGGTCGCCCGCGCGACCGGCGGGCAGCTGACCGCGTGGGCATTTGCGCTCGACGACGTGCGGCGAGGCGTCGCGGGGGCGGTCGCGCTCATGGTACCGCCGACTGTAGTCGCGACCTTGCCATTCGATGACAGGACGAGGAGCGGCGACGGTCGTAGCATCGCCCGGCGACAGGTGCTGACCGCCTTGGTCCAGCGTGTGCTCGGGCCATCCGTCACGCCCCCACGCCTGGTTGCCGACGCCGGCGGCGTTCGCCGTCTTGACGGGACCCCATGGTTCGCGAGCGTGGCCGAGCGTTCGGGCTGGGTCGCCGCCGCGATCGCCCCGCACGCGGTGGGGATCGATCTCGAAAGCCAGTCCGACGCGAACGCTGCCCGCGATGCGATCCTCACCGACGTCATCACCATCAACCTGGCGGCGTGGCACGGCCTTGCCGGAGCATGGGCAGCGCGCGAGGCAACCCTGAAGGCGATGGGCCGTGACCTGACCAGCGACCCGGGCGGCTGGCGCTTTGGCGGCGGCACCGTCACCGCCGCAGACAGCGCGAACTTCCGCATCGAGATTGTCGCCCGCGCCGGGATGGTCGCGGCGATCAGCTACGTCGGCGGTTGACCGTTGGCGGCCAGAACAACACCCGCCAGATGGAGCGATCCGGTAACGAGGACAACGGGTGGTCGCTTGCGGTCGGCGGCGTGGGCGATTGCAGTGAAGGCCGCCGCGACATCGGCGGCGATAATGCCGGGCAGCCCCGCTTCGCGCGCGCGCGCGACGAGGCTTTCGGGCGGATGCGTCGAATGGCCGGGGAATGGCACGGCGTAGACTGCGGTAGCGCGCCCGGCGAATGGCTTGAAAAAACCGGCAGAGTCCTTGGTATCGAGCATCCCCACGACGAGATAGAACGGGCGGTCGGCGAGGAGGTGTCCCCGAAACGCGTCGGCGATGGCGCGCGCGGCGGACGGATTATGCCCGCCATCGAGCCAGGCCTCGGTGCCCATCGGCAGGCGCGCAACCAGCGGGCCGTGGTCGAGTTTCTGCAGCCGCGCCGGCCATTCGGCCCAGCCCATCGCCGCGCGCAATGCGGCATCGGGAACCGCGACCGCTTTTTGCGCGCGCAGCATCGCCACCGCGAGTGCCGCATTATCGAGTTGATGCGCGCCCGCCAGCCGGGGGAGCGGCAACGTGATCTTGCCGCTCGCGTCGCGCAGGTGGAGCGCGCCTTCGTACAACACCGCATCCCAATCATCGCCGCGGATCAGCAGGCGCGCGCCGGCGAGCCCGGCGACTTCCGCGATCCGCGCGGTAATCGTTTTGGCATAGCGCGAGACAACAAGCGGCACGCCACGCTTGGCAATACCCGCCTTCTCCCCCGCGATGTCGAGGATCGAGTCGCCGAGCCATTGCTGATGATCGAGACCCAGGGCAGCGATTCCGGTCACGACGGGCGCGACCACGTTGGTGGCGTCGAGGCGCCCCCCCAATCCCACCTCAACGACGCAAGCATCGGCCTCGGTTCGCGCAAAGGCCAGAAATGCAGCGGCGGTCGTGAGTTCGAAAAAGGTGATCGGCGCGGTGCCGTTCGCATCCAGAACATCGCGCAGGGTGGTGATCAACGTCGCGTCGTCGATCAGGCCGCCGTTCAGCCGGATCCGTTCGTTAAACCGGACGAGGTGCGGCGACGTGTAGACGTGGACGCGCCGCCCGGCTGCCTCGAGCCCGGCGCGGAGGAAGGCGGCAGTCGATCCCTTGCCGTTGGTTCCAGCGATGTGGAACACTGGCGGTAGTTTACGGTGCGGGTTGCCAAGCCGCCCGAGCAGGCGTGCGAGGCGGTCGAGACCAAGATCGATCGTTGCCGGGTGCAGCCGGAACGCCGCCGCCAGCAGCGCGTCAAGCACCGGATTGTCCGACCGTGCCGCTTCCACTACCGGCCCCGCAAACCGATCGTCGCCAAATCCAACACGAAGTTCACGCGAAGTTCACACCCACGCATATAATTCCAGGCAGCTGAGTTCCGAAAACTTTGCGGCGGCGGGCAAGGGACAGGGGGAGGATAAGGCGCATCACCTCCCTGTATCAATTCATCGGCGTGTAGGACAGCCCGGCGTCAGGCCGTCGCCGCCTCGCGCTGGCGCATCAACAGGCCGATCACCCGCGCCAGCGTCGATTTCAGGTCGCGACGATGGACGACCATGTCGAGCATCCCATGATCGAGGAGATATTCGGCGCGCTGAAATCCCTCGGGCAATTTCTCGCGGATCGTCTGCTCGATCACCCGCTGTCCGGCGAGACCGATCAGCGCCCCCGGCTCCGCGATCTGAATATCCCCAAGCATCGCATAGCTCGCGGTCACGCCGCCCGTCGTCGGGTCGGTCATCACGACGATATACGGCAGCCCGGCCTCGCGCAGTTCGGCGATCGCCACCGTTGTCCGCGGCATCTGCATCAGGCTGAGGATGCCTTCCTGCATACGCGCGCCGCCTGCCGCCGTGAAAACGATGAACGGGCAGCGTGCCTTGACCGCCGCCATCGCCCCCGACAGGAATGCTTCGCCGACACCAAGCCCCATTGACCCACCCATGAAGGCGAAGTTCTGGACCGCGACGACCGCCGCTTCGCCGCCGATCGTACCGCTCGCGACGATCATCGCCTCCGGTTCGCCCGTCGTCGTCCGTGCGGTCTTCAGCCGATCGACATAGCGCTTCTGGTCGCGAAACTTGAGCGGATCCTCGGGTACCTTCGGGACGTCAAGCCGCTTGAATTCGTCACCATCGAAAATCTGGTGGAAACGGATCGTGGGATCGATCCGCTCGTGGTGGTCACATCGTGGGCAGACACCGAGATTCTCCTCGAAGTCCTTGATATACAACATGGTGCTGCATTTTCCGCACTTGCGCCACAGGTTCTCCGGCGTTTCGCGCCGCGTGAGCATCGCCGTGAGCTGCGGACGGATGCGCGTGAGCCAACTCATGCTGCGACGCTCCTCAATGCATTTGGGTCGCCGCCAATCGCATCTGCCCGGCGCGCGCCATGGACCGCGTCGGCCAGGCTACGGACAAAGGCCTCGATCTGTTCGGGCAGATCGTTGGCCCGAGATTCAGCGGCCGCGCCGATCAGCGACACGATCGCCGAGCCGACGACGACGGCATCGGCGTGGACGGCGATCGCCGCCGCCTGACTCGGCGTGCGGATGCCGAAGCCGACCGCGACCGGCAGCGGGGTCGCCGCCTTGATTCGCGTCACGGCGGCGGCGATGTCGCCAGCCTCGCCCGACCCCGCGCCGGTGATCCCCGCGACCGCGACGTAATAGACGAACCCCGATGCGCCGCTGACCACGGTCGGCAGGCGCGCCGCATCCGTCGTCGG
>JANYFA010000135.1 GCA_025362895.1 Sphingomonadaceae bacterium
CCGAGCGCCGGTCGCCACCCTGCCGCTTCGGCGTGGCGGCACCCGTCCGTCGCGCCAGCGCATGCCACCGGATCGCGCTCGAGACGCTGACCCCAAACCGCACCGCCGCCTGGCGGCGGGACAGGCCCCCGTCGATCACCGTCACCACCCGCTCACGAAGATCGATCGATAGCGCCCTGGTCATGCATGCCAGCCTCCCTCGCCAGCACGCAGCTTGAATCAGAACCCGACCGACTTGGGAATCCCCGACGAGTCTGCCAGCTCGGAAGTTGCTCTAGTTGAAAAGAAAACGCCCGGGAGCAATCCCGGGCGTTCGCAGTGACGAGACTAACCCTTAGCACGGCGGTGGTTCACAGCCCCCTGGCCCAACCGGCGCGTATTGGCGGCCTTGCGCTGGCCGCTTACTCCCTGAACCCTGGCTCGATGATAAGCCGTGGAACTTGATTGTCGAGTTACGCTGCAAGCCATTCGTTGTCATTGCTAAATAACCGTTTCGCTAACGCTTTGTTGCGCAGTGTTGTGCGGTTGCAACAGCTTCGCTAGACCCTGTGCCGCCCATCCTTCGCCAGAAAGTTCGACCCCTTGCGCCTCAGTCGTTATTTCCTCCCGGTGCTCAAAGAGACGCCGGGCGAGGCCCAGATCGTCAGTCACCAGCTGATGCTCCGCGCCGGCCTGATCCGACAGACGGCGGCGGGCATCTATGCATGGTTGCCCCTCGGCCTGCGCGTCCTCAAGAAGATCGAGGGCATCGTCCGTGCGGAGCAGGACCGCGCCGGGGCGGTCGAGGTGCTGATGCCGGCGATCCAGTCCGCCGAACTCTGGAAGCAATCGGGCCGATATGACGCCTATGGCCCCGAGATGCTGCGGATCACCGACCGCCACGACCGTGAGATGCTGTTCAGCCCGACCGCCGAGGAGCTGTTCACGACGATCTTCGCCAACGGGGTGCGGAGCTATCGCGATCTGCCGCGTATCCTTTATCAGATTCAGTGGAAGTTCCGCGACGAGATCCGCCCGCGCTTCGGCGTGATGCGCGGGCGCGAGTTCCTGATGAAGGATGCGTACAGCTTCGACATCGACCTCGCGACTGCGCGGCATAGCTACAACCGGATGTTTATCGCCTATCTGCGGACTTTCGCGGCGGTGGGGATGCACGCGATCCCGATGCGCGCCGACACCGGGCCGATCGGTGGCGACCTCAGCCACGAGTTCCACATCGTCGCGACGACCGGCGAAAGCGGCGTGTTTTACCACGAGCGGTGGGAGCAGTCGCGCTCGCTGGCGGTCGACGCCGACGACGCAAGCGCGCTGCAGGCCTATGTCGACGCCCTGAACGCCGATTATGCCGCGACCGACGAGAAGCGCGACCCTGCCGCCGAGGCCGCAACCGGGGCCAGCCTCAAAGAGGCGCGCGGGATCGAGGTCGGGCAGATATTCTACTTCGGCACCAAATACTCCGCCGCGATGGGACTGTCGGTCCAAGGCCCTGGCGGCGAGCAGATCGTCCCGCACATGGGCAGCTATGGCATCGGCGTATCGCGGCTCGTCGGGGCGATCATCGAGGCGAGCCACGACAAGGACGGGATCATCTGGCCCGAAGCTGTAGCCCCCTACCGGGTCGTCCTCATCAACCTTCGCCCCGATGACGTCGCCTGCACCGCTGCCGCCGATGCGCTGTACGCTTCGCTGGAAGCGGCCGGCGTCGAGGTGCTGTACGACGACCGCGACGAGCGCGGCGGGGCCAAGTTCGCCACCGCCGATCTGATCGGCGTCCCGTGGCAGGTCGTGATCGGTCCCAAAGGGGTCGCTGCCGGAACGGTCGAGATTAAGCGGCGCGGGGCCGGGGCCAAAGAGGAGACGACGGTCGCGGCGGCGGTAGAGCGGCTATGCCGCTGAATCGCCCATCCCCTGAAGGGGAGGGGCGGCAATGATCACCCGCTACGAGCGCATGATCGCCGCGCGGTACCTGCTGCCCGGCCGCGGGGAGGGATTCATCTTCCTGGTGGCGTCGATCAGCCTCGTCGCCGTTGCCCTTGGCGTCGCCGCGCTGATCGCGGTGATGAGCGTGATGAACGGCTTTCGCGCCGAGTTGTTCGACCGCATTCTCGGGCTCAATGGTCATGCCGTCATCCAGGGCTATGGCGGGCGGCTCGCCGACTGGCAGGACCTGTCGGCCCAGGTCCGCAAGCTCCCTGGCGTCACCCGGGCCACCCCGGTGATCGAGCAGCCGCTGATGGTCAGCTTCGGCGGGCGGGTGCAGGGGGCGCTCATTCGCGGGATGACGGTCGCCGACATCGCGGCGACGAAGGTCATCGCGAGCAACGTCAAGCGCGGGACATTGAGCGGCCTCGTCCCCGGCACGAATACCGTTGCCATCGGCGCGCGGCTGGCCGAGGCCTTGGGCGCGCAGGTCGGCGACTCGATCAGCCTGATTTCGCCCGACGGCGCGGTGACCCCCTTCGGCAGCGTCCCCCGCATCGTTGCCTACCGCGTCGCGGCGATCTTCGAGGTCGGCATCTACGATTACGACAAGGCGTTCGTCGTCATGCCGATGGCGAACGCCCAGACCCTCCTCCGCCTCGGCGATGCGGTCGGCATGATCGAGGTGGTGACGACCGACCCCGACAAGGTCGATGCCATCCTCGCCCCCGTCAAGGCTCGCGTCGCGCGGTCGGGGCAGATCGCGTCGTGGCGCGACACCAATGCCTCGCTGTTCGAGGCGCTCGTCGTCGAGAAGACGGTGATGTTCTGGGTCCTCTCGATCATCATTCTGGTTGCCGTGTTCAACATCTTGTCGTCGCTCATCATGCTCGTCCGCGCCAAGACGCGCGACATCGCCATCCTGCGGACGATGGGGGCGAGCCGCGCCGCATTGATGCGGGTGTTCATGACCGTCGGCACGCTGATCGGGGGCTTGGGCGTTGTCCTCGGCCTCTCGCTCGGCTTCGCGTTGCTGGCGTTCCGGGCCGATATCGTGTCGGGCGTATCGGCGCTGACGGGGGCGAACCTGTGGGATCCGAGCGTCCGCTATCTGACCGACTTGCCCAGCCAGACCGACCCCGCGCAGGTCGTCGGCATCGTCGCGCTGACGCTGCTCCTCAGCTTCCTTGCGACGCTATTCCCGGCGTGGAAGGCGGCGAGCACCGATCCGGTCACGGTCCTGAGATATGAATGATCCGGTCCTCGACGTTCGCGATCTGCGCCGCAGCTTTCAGCAGGGCGGCGTCTCGATCGACGTGTTGCGCGGCGTCGACCTGACTGTGGCGCGCGGTGAGATCGTGGCGCTGCTCGGCCCGTCGGGATCGGGCAAATCGACGATGCTGCAAGCCGTCGGGCTGCTCGAGGGCGGCTTTTCCGGCGCGATCACCATCGACGGGCAGCGGGTCGAGGCACTCGACGCGGCGGCGCGGACGGCGGTGCGCCGCGACAAGCTCGGCTTCGTCTACCAGTTCCACCATCTGCTGCCCGATTTCAGCGCGGCGGAGAACGTCGTCCTGCCTCAGCTTATCAAGGGCGCGGCCCCGGCTGCTGCCCGGGCGCGGGCCGCGCTTCTGCTGACCGACCTTGGCCTCGGCGCGCGGCTCGATCACCGTCCGGCGCAGCTATCGGGGGGAGAGCAGCAGCGCGTCGCCGTCGCCCGCGCGCTGGCGAACGAGCCGGTGCTGATCCTCGCCGACGAGCCGACTGGCAACCTCGACGAGACGACGGCAGCGAAGGTCCTCGCCGAATTCGTCCGGCTGGTCCGCGCGCGGGGGTCGGCGGCGCTGGTCGCCACGCACAACATCGCGCTGGCGCGGGGCATGGACCGGGTCGTCACCCTCCACGAGGGGCGGTTGGCGGCAGTGGCCGCGTAACTTTACAAAGTTCACACGCTGACGCTCTTGCGGCGCATAGGCAGTACCAAAATCGGGCCGGGCGAGCCGTGCCCTTTCACCCGCAGCACCGCCCGCATTCCACCCCGAAGTTCACGCGAAGTTCACACCCGCGACGACTATTCGCACGTTCCTGCCGGCGAAAAAATCGCACGGATTTCCCGCGTTTCGCGCTCGCGGGACGATCGACCGACAATGAGAAAGAGCGACTCGCCGAAGCGACGAGCCGCAAACATATCCCGCCAGTATGGCTGTAGGACAGCGAAATCGGCGGCCGCCACCCGGCGCGCTGCCGCGAACCGCTTGCCATCCGCTTCCGTGTCGGCGAGCCTGTGCCAACACTTGGCCGGGGAAATGGTTCGATGGGGTTGGTCGCGCTCGATCGGTGGTACGACTATATGCGGACGCACGACGCGCAGCTTCTGTGGGACGCGCTCGACCCCGATGTCGTCTTCGAAAGCCCGGTCGTCCACACGCCGCAGCGCGGGCGCGAGATCACCTTCAAATATCTGCTCGGGGCCAGCGCGACCCTTGGCGGACCGGGCTTCCGCTACATTGGCGAATGGCGCAACGCCACCGGCGCGGTCCTCGAGTTCGAAAACACGATCCAAGACATCCGCATCAACGGCGTCGACATCATCACCTGCGGCGCGGACGGCGAGCGCATCGTGCATTTCAAGGTGATGGTGCGGCCGTTGCAGGGGATGCAGCTGCTGCATCGGATGATGGGAGAGATACTGGCATCGTGAGAACGATACGAAATAATAATTCAATAGCTAACCGAAGCAACACGAAGCCACGGCAAGTGGCAACTCACTCCACCCAATCCAACCCGATATCTCTGAACACTGCGCGGTCGTCCGCCCAGTCTTCCTTCACCTTCACATGAAGGAACAGGTGGATTTTGCGCCCCGTCAACTCGCCGATGCCGCCCCGGGCTGCTTCGCCGATCGCCTTGATCATCGCGCCTTTGGCCCCCAGCACGATCGCTTTCTGGCTGTCGCGTTCGACGAGGATTTGCTGGTGGATGACGGTCGAGCCGTCGCGGCGTTCTTCCCACTTCTCGGTCTCGACGGTACTGGCGTAAGGGAGTTCGGCGTGAAGGCGGTTGTACAGCTGTTCGCGGGTGATCTCGGCGGCGAGCAGGCGCGTGGTGGCGTCGACGAGCTGGTCCTCCGGATATTCCCACGGCCCCTCGGGTAGCGCGGCGGCCAGCGCGGTCTTGAGTTCGGGGACGCCGTCGCCGGTTTCGGCCGAGATGAAGAACGTCTCCGCAAACGGCACCATCGCGTTCGCCTGCGCCGCGAGGTCGAGCAGGCGCGGCTTCGCGGCGATGTCGACCTTGTTCAGCGCCAGCATCTTCGGCTCGGGGCGGGCACCGAGGCTGGTGATGATGGCGCGCGCGTCGTCCTTCAACCCCGCCTTGGCGTCGACCACGAGCAGGACGACGTCGGCCCCGTGCGCGCCGTCCCACGCCGCGCGGACCATCGCCCGGTCGAGACGGCGGCGCGGCGCGAAAATGCCGGGCGTGTCGACGAGAAGGAGCTGGGCGCTCTTGTCCACCGCGATCCCCATCAGCCGGGTGCGTGTCGTCTGCACCTTGGCGCTGACGATCGCGACCTTCTGCCCAACGAGGGCGTTGACGAGGGTCGACTTGCCGGCGTTAGGCGCGCCGACCACGGCGACCGAGCCGCAACGGGTATCGGTCATGGCAGCGTGTCCCGTGGTTCGAGTTCAAGTTTCTGGAGGAGGGCGACGGCGGCGGCCTTTTCTGCCTCGCGCTTGTTCGCGCCTTCGCCCGCGACGGGGTCGTGCCCCCGGACGACGACATGGACGCGGAAGCGTGGCGCGTGGTCGGGCCCGTCGCGCGACACGAGGTCATAGGTCGGTGCGTGGCGGCTGCGGGCGAGCGCCCATTCCTGGAGGCGCGACTTGGGGTCGGCAAGCAGGCGCGGGCCGGCGTCGAGGAGCTTGCCCCAATGCGCGCGGACGAATTTCTGTGCCGCGTTGAAGCCGCCGTCGAGGAACACCGCCGCGACGATCGCTTCGGCGGCGTCGCCAAGGACATTGTCGCTACGCCCGAGGCCCTTGGCGCGGACGGTCTTTTCCATGAACAGGCGTTCGGGGACGCCGAGGGCGCGGGCGACTTCGGCGCAGGCAGGACCTTCGACGAGACCGTGGTAGCGGGCGGTGAGTTTGCCCTCGGGCTCGTCGTAATCGGCGTAGAGCCACGCCGCGACGACGCAGCCAAGGACGCGGTCACCGAGGAATTCGAGGCGTTGATAGCTTCCGCCCGGCGCGCTGCTATGGGTCAGCGCGCGGCGGAGAAGGGCAGGGTCGGCGAAGATATAGCCGAGGGTGTCGCGCGCCCAGCCGACGAGGTCGGGGTCGCTCATGGCCGTGTCCCGATGCGCGCGGCCCCGCCGGGTGCGGTCGAGAAGAAGACGATCTGCGCCCGCCCGATCAGGTTGGCGGCGGGAACCATGCCGACGCCACCCTCGGCGATGCTCAGGCGGCTGTCGGCGCTGTCGTCGCGATTGTCGCCCACGACGAAATAATGCGCGGGCGGGACGGTGACGAGCGGAGTGTCGTCGCGCGGATCGCCGGCGATTTCATCGAGCACGACGTAGTGCCGCCCGTCGATCGTTTCGACGAAGCGCGGATAGCGGCAGCGCGGCCCCCCGCCCGACCGGCGGCAGGGGGTGCCGTCGGCGGGGATGACAAGGTCGTCGGAACGCACCTTGGGCACCAGGACGCCGTTGATCTCGAGCTGTCCGCCGGTCATGCGGACGCGGTCGCCGGGCAAGCCGACGAGGCGCTTGATGAAGTCCGTCCGGTTGTCGCGCGGCGTCTTGAACACCACGACGTCGCCGCGGCGCGGGGCATTGCCGCCAAGCCGCCCCTCCGCCCACGGCAGCGCCAGCGGGGCAGAATAGCGCCCGAAGCCATAGGGCCATTTGGCGACAAGCAGATAGTCGCCCGACGCCAGCGTCGGCAGCATCGAATCGGACGGAATGTTGAACGGCTCGAGAACGAGCGTCCGCAGCACGATGGCGAGGCCGACCGCCGTCGCAATGAGGCGGAACCCGCCGCTGATCGCCGCGAACTGTCGCGCCGCAAGCGCCTTGTGCGCGTCACGCGGCGAGGGGGAGGCGGTCGACATCGTCGCCGGGCTTGGCGACCCCGACGCGGGGTGTCAACCGCGCGGGCGTTCGGCTAAGGCTGCCGCAGACCGGGAGCCGAGCCTGTATGACGATCGCCGACCGTGCCGCCCTACCCACGTGGGCCGCGCTCGCCGCCGCCGCCGCCGCGCCGCGCGCGTCGCTTGCCGACCGCGTCGCGACCGAGCCGGGACGGCGCGCGGCGCTGGTGCATGACGTCGGAGGTATCTATTTCGACTTCGCCAAGCTCGACGTAACGGTGGCGATCCTCGCGCAGCTGGACAACCTGACGGCGGCGGTCAGGTTCGATGCGGCGCGCGCGGCGCTGTTCGCCGGGGCGGTGGTCAACCCGTCCGAGGGTCGCGCCGCGACCCACATGGCCGAGCGCGGGAGCGGGCGCGCCGCCAACATTGCCGCGGCCGCCGCGGGGCAGGCGAAACTGCGCGCGGTCGCGGCGGCGGTGCGTGCCGACCCGAACGTCTGCCACATAATCCATATCGGCATCGGCGGATCGGCGCTCGGCCCGGCGCTGCTGCTCGATGCGCTCGGCGGACATGGCGACGGCCCGGCGGTTCATGTCGTCGCCAACATCGACGGCGTCGCGCTAGAACGGGTGCTGGCGCAGTGCGACCCCGCCACGACGCGGCTGGTCGTCGTGTCGAAAACCTTCACCACGCTGGAGACGATGACCAACGTGGCGAGCGCCATCGACTGGCTGGCGGCGGACGGCGTCGGCGATCCGCGCGCGCGGTGCATCGCGGTCACCGCGGCCCCGGCCAAGGCGGCGGCGTTCGGAATCGCCGACGCGAACATCCTGCCGTTCGCCGAAACCGTTGGCGGGCGCTATTCCTTATGGTCGGCGGTCGGGCTGCCCCTTGCGATCCGGTGCGGGGTGACCGCCTTCGACGCGCTCCACGCGGGGGCGGCGGCGATCGACGCGCATTTTCGCGACACGCCCTTCGCGGCCAACGTCCCGGCGCTGGCGGGAGCGCTCGACGTGTGGGCGGCGACCTTCGTGGGCAGCGCCACGCGCACTGTCTTCGCGTATGACGAGCGGCTGCGGTTGCTCCCTTCTTTCCTCCAACAACTTGAGATGGAGAGCAACGGCAAACGGGTCAGTGCGGCGGGCAACGCGCTGGCCTATGCAACGGCGGCGATAACATGGGGTGGCACGGGGACCGACGCGCAGCACGCGGTGTTCCAGCTGCTTCATCAGGGGACGCACGCCGACCCGGTCGAGTTCGTCGCCGTCCGTGAACCGGGCCATGCGCTGGGGGCGACGCACCATCGTCAGCTGCTCGGCAATGCGTTCGCGCAAGGGGCGGCGCTGCTCAAGGGGCGGACCTTCACCGAGGCGCTGGCGATGACGGGCGGCGACGACGCCATCGCCCGAGCGCGGACGTTTCCGGGCAACCGCCCATCGGCGACGATCCTGCTCGACCGCCTCGACCCGTCTACGCTGGGGGCGCTGCTGGCGTTCTACGAGCACCGTACCTTCACCGCCGCGCCGCTGCTCGGCATCAACCCGTTCGACCAGTGGGGCGTCGAACTGGGCAAGGAGATGGCAAATGCGATGGACGCGGGCGGTAGCTTCGATCTCTCGACGACGGCGCTGATCGCGCGGGCAGGGCTTTGAGCGCGTAGCCCGCAGTCAGTGGCCGGGTTCGACGACCGCGGCCAGGGTGCGGTCTTCATAGGTTGCTCCGCGCGACATCGACCGGGCGAGGGTCATCATCAGGATCGGGTCGCCACCCGACGCGAGTGCCGCCGGGCCGACGTCTTCCCACAAATGAACGCGGACATGATCGGGGATCGCGGCCGCCGCCGACAGCGGGTAGGCGGCGGCGAGGACGTCGAGCTTGGCCTCGTCGCTGGCATCGTCGCCGGTCAGATCACCGACGCGCTCGAGCAGGCACTTGCTGGCGATCGGCGTACCGCCAGCGTCGCGCATGCACGTCATGATTAGGCCATCGACGACCTCGACTTTGGGGCGGAGGACGCCGTTGAAGATGCTGAAGACAAAGGTTCCGGTCAGGACGTCGGTGGCGACGGCAAACAGCTCGTTCTGGATCGGCAGCGCCCAGCCCGAATAGCGAATGTCCATCACACCAAGGCGAAAGGTCATCCGGCCATCTTCGGTACAGCGCAGCATGATATGATCGTGAATGAACTGACCCGGCACCTCTGACGACGCGCGCGTCGTCCGCCAGAACCCGGCATAGCTGGCGCCGTGCGCGTGAACCGTCGCGCTCGCCTCCTGGAGCATGGGCATTGGCACCCAGTCGGCGAAACCATGGGCGCGCGGCGGGGCGGGCACGGCGACGCCAAAGGTCGCGGCGAGGGC
The DNA here is from genome assembly GCA_025362895.1 of Sphingomonadaceae bacterium. Classification (GTDB taxonomy): domain Bacteria; phylum Pseudomonadota; class Alphaproteobacteria; order Sphingomonadales; family Sphingomonadaceae; genus Polymorphobacter_B. Next base: position 9,378 of record JANYFA010000135.1, read on the forward strand.
GTCGAACCCGGCATCCCAGTCGTGGAGCGAAAAGCCGGGATGGCGCTCGGCGATCCGCTGCGTCAGCCGCGCGAGATTGTGCGCCGAGGGAGTAACGCTGCCCGAACACCAGCGGCTGATCAGCGACTTGTCGACGCCGACCTCGGCGGCAAGCTGGGCGCGGCTGATCGACAGCGCCTTAAGCACCAGCTCGAGTCCGTCGGAAAACCCCTTACCCACCCGGCACCGTGTCGCAGGCAGTGACGGGGAGGGCAAGGCGGACGGCGGCGTCGGGCGGGCGCAATCGGCTCAGTCGGCCAGCGCCGAATAGACCAGCGTCCGCAGCTCACGCCGAACCGGGTAGGTCGAACTGGGCAAAAGCTGAGTCATGAACACGCACGTCAGGTCCTCGACCGGATCGATCCAGAAGAAGGTGCTCGCCGCGCCGCCCCAGAAATATTCACCCTTGCTACCGGGCATCAGCGTCTTCGCCGGATCGGTCGTCACCGCGAAGCCGAGGCCGAAGCCGACGCCGTCATAGGCTGCCTCGCTGAACAGCGATTTCGACACCGCTGGCAGATCGACGCCGCCGGGCAAATGGTTGGCGGTCATCAAGGCGAGCGTCTTGCGCCCGATCAGCCGCACGCCTCCGGGAGCCGCGCCAGTCAGCATCGCCTGTGCGAAGGCAACATAATCGGCGGTCGTCGATACGAGGCCACCGCCGCCGGAAACGAACCCCGGGGTTTTCAGGAATTCGCTCGTCGCCGGGTCGTCCTGCAACGCGAGACCGCCGCTCGCCGAGGGGGCGTAGCACGCCGCGAAACGATGTTCCTGACCCGCGCGAACGGCAAAGCCGGTGTCGACCATGCCAAGCGGCCCGAGGATGCGCCGCTGAAGAAATGCTTCGAACGGCTCGCCCGAAATCAGCCCGACGAGGTAGCCGAGGACGTCGGTCGAAACCGAATAATTCCATGCGCTGCCGGGCGAGAATTCGAGCGGCAATGACGCGAGGTTGGCGATGAACGACTCGAGGTCGCCCGCCTTTTGGATTTCGCCGATCTTGAGCCGGCGGTAGGCGGCATCGACGTTCGTCCGGTTCTGGAAGCCGTAGGTCAGCCCCGAGGTGTGGCGCAGCAGGTCAACCATCCGCATCGGCCCGGCGGTCCGCGTCGTCGTGAAGCCGGTCGTCAGCGTCCCCGCCCCATAGACCGCCAGCCCCTTCCATTCGGGAATGAAACGGTGAACGGGATCTTCGAGCGCGACCTTGCCTTCCTCGACGAGCATCATGAAGGCGAGGCTCGTGAGTGGCTTGGTCATCGAATAGATGCGGAAGATCGTGTCGTCGGCGAGCGCCACGCCGCGCTCGCGGTCGGCCATCCCCAGCGTCGCGGCATAGGCGGCCTGACCGTGGCGGTGGACCGCGATCTGCGCACCGGCAAGTTTGCCGGGGGCGATATAGCGTTCGTCGAGGAAGGCGGCGATCCGGTCGAGTCGGGCGGGATCGAACCCAGTTGCTGCGGTACCGCTCACAGGGTCGGCTGATCGAAGCGGCGCGGGTAGATTTCGCCGTGGAGCTTGAGGATCGCCGAACTTCCGGTTGTGGTGCATAACCCGGGGACGATCGCATGGACGAGGCATGCCCCGGCGGCGATACCGAGCCGCCCCGCCGTCGTCAGGCTGGCGCGCATGTGCTCGAAATACGTTTCGCCGACCATATGTGGATGGTCGAACAGCAGCCGCTGGATCATGGCGTCATCCCCGATAATTGCCAGAAATCCGTATCGTGGACACCGACCGATGACAACGCCGCATTTCCCGGCTAAGCCGCGCGACGCGGGCGATTAGCTCAGTTGGTAGAGCGCCTCCTTTACACGGAGGATGTCGGCGGTTCGAGCCCGTCATCGCCCACGTTCCGCGCGGAAGCGATTGTGTTGCTGCGCTGCAACACGCGAGCCACGCTGTTTCGGCGGCAGTGCTCAAACCCGAGCTTTGTCTTGGCACTGTCACATATCGCCGCCACTAGGCCTGCAGTGAGTCGTCGATGAAATCATCGTCGACCCGGGGGTCTACAGGAGCGCGACGATGAACAGGTATTTTGCGGGCGCTTCGCTCGCCGTGATGGTTATCGCTTCTGCTGCCAGCGCGCAGGATATCAGCACGACGATCGCCGGAACGGTTCAGACGGCCGCCGGGGTTCCTGTCGCCGGGGCCAAACTTGTCATTCTCCACATCCCGTCGGGCTCGCGCTCGACCACCACGACCTCGGCGAACGGTCAGTTTGAGGCAACCGGCCTCCGCGTCGGCGGACCCTATTCGGTGACGATCGCGGCCGATGGCTTCCAGGGGCAGACGATTAGCGACATTTCGAGCGGCGCGGGCGACACGTTCCAGCTCAACGCCCAGCTTCAGCCAGCCGATAGCGGCGACGCGATCGTAATTTCGGCCAGCCGCCTCAAGCGGTCGGGCGTGTTGACGACGGGGTCGGAAACTAGCTTCTCAGCGACCGACATTACGTCCGTTTCGTCGGCCGGGCGCGACATCCGCGACGTTGCCCGCCGCGATCCGCTGACCAGCTTCGACCCGTCGAATCGTTCGCTGTCGATCGCCGGCAACCAGGCGCGGTCGAACCGCTTCACCATCGACGGCGTCGCCGTGCAGGACGACTTCGGTCTCAACCAGGGCGGTCTGCCGTCGCTGCGCGGGATCGTCTCGCTCGCCGCGATCGGCGAGTTCTCGGTCAAGTCGGCCCCGTTCGACGTGGGTAACGGCAATTTCACCGGCGGGACGCTCGACGCGGTGCTCAAGTCGGGCACCAATGACTATCACGTCAATGGCTATTACGAGATCGGCGGCAAGGGGCTGACCGGACGTAACGTCCGTGGCCTCGTTGCGGCGCAGGCGCTGCCGTTCCGCGATTACGGCGCTTTTGTCTCCGGCCCGATCATCAAGGATAAGTTGTTCGCCGCGTTCAACTATGAGCGGTTAAGCGAAGGCAACCCGGTTATCACCTCGGGTATCTTCGGTGAGGGGGCGCCGAACGCCATTCCCGGCATCGCCGATTCGACGACGTTTGCCGACGATCGCGGTGTGGTCGATCAGATCCGCAACATCATCAAGACCCGCTACAAGTACGACGCGCTCAACACGTTCGTTCAGCTGCCCGAGCGCGACCGCAAGATTTCGGCGAAGATCGACTGGAACATCACCGATGGCCAGCGACTGTCGCTGACCTACATAAACCACTTCAACTCGGTTCCGTCGGCGGGCGGCGGGTCGAACAACTCGGCAACCTCGCCCAACGTCGGGCTGCAGTCGAACAGCTATGAGGCGACCGAGGCGACCAAGGTTTATCAGGGCCAGCTCAATTCGCGCTGGACCGACCGATTCTCGACCGAAGCGCGCCTCAGCTACCGCGATTACAAGCGCGGTCAGGTTGGCTATGGCGACACCGGTTTCGGTCAGTTCGCGACCTGCACTAACCCGACCGATATCATTACCGGCACCAACCCGACCAACAATGCCACGAATTGCGGAGCGAACGCGCAGGTTACCGGCGGTACCGACCAGTTCCGTCAGTCGAACTCGCTGGCGACGAACAATCTCAACGGCCAGTTCATCGCCAAGTACAAGATTGGCGATCATCGCCTCAAGCTCCAGCTCGAAGGGACGCAGCAGCGCGTCAACAACGTCTTCATCCCGTCGTCGCGCGGACTGTTCTACTTCGACTCGATCAGTGACCTGAACAATGGGCTGGCCAATCGCGTCCAGTTCACCAACGCCCTCACGGGTGATCCGGTGACCGGCGCGGCGTCGGTCTTCACCCTCTATTCCTATGCCGTCGGCGTTCAGGATGAGTGGTCGATCACGCCGACACTGACCGCGCTGATCGGTGCGCGCTTCGACAATTATATCGAGCAGAACGGCGACATCACCGCCAACCCATTTTATGCCGCGCGCTTTGGCGGTGCGTCGAACCAGGTCAATCTGAACAACCGTTCGACCTTCCAGCCACGCATCGGCTTCAACTGGAAGCCGACCGAGCGTCTCGCGGTCGCCGGTGGCGTCGGCGTCTTCAGCGGCGGCGCGCCGCTGGTGCTCTACTCGAACAGCTTCGCCAACGACGGTACCCGGTTGAACAGCATCGATCTGCGCCGGACCTTCACCGCCGCCGGTGTCGCCACCGGTACCTTCACCGACGCGAATAACGCGACGACCGATGCGGCGACGATCGCCCAGATCAACGCCGCCGGCGCTGCGGCGCTCAATAACGTCGACGGCTTCGGCTTGCAGAAGAACGCTATTGTCAACGGCTACCTCAGCAAGAACACGACCTCCCTCGCCAATGCGACGACCAACTCGATTGATCCAAACTTCAGGATCAACTCGGTCGTCCGGATCAATCTCAACGGTCGCTACAAGGTCGATGCCGGGTCGTTCTTCGGCGACGGTTGGCAGGTTCGCGGCGACCTGGCCGTCACGCTCACGCGGAACGGCTATACCTACACCGACCTCCGCGCTGTCCCCAACGGCACCCTGCCCGATGGTCGCCCCCGCTATATCGGCCTCAACAACAGCGGCGGTGGCGACCTGTTCCTGACCAACACCGGCCAGGGTTATGCCATCGTCGGCGCCGTCGGCCTGGCGAAGGACTGGAGCAATGGCTTCGGCATCAGCGCCGCATACACCCGCTCGACCGTTCGCGACGTCAATTCGAACGTCAACAACTCGACCGCCAGCGGTGGCTACGGTGTCGCGACTAACGATCCCAACCATGCCTCGCTGGGAACGTCGTCGCTTCAGGTTCGCGATCAGGCGCGCCTCGAACTATCGTACAGGCACTCGTTCTTCCGCGACTATGAGACGAACATCGACCTGTTCGGCAGCTGGCGCGCGGGCCGCCCGTACAGCTTCACCTTCAACGATCCGGCGGCGGGTCGCGGCAACGTCTTTGGGACGACCAACGGCGGTCGCTACCTGATTTATGTGCCGAACCTGAGCAACATCACGATCCCGACCGCGGCCGGGGTGCAGATCACGCCGCTCGATGCGATCACCCAGTATAGCGGCACCGCCGCCGACGTGACGGCGTTCCAGAACTATGTGCTAAACGGCCCGCTCCGCAATTCGCAGGGCAAGATTACGCCGAAGGGGACGGGCAAGAACCCCGACTTCACCCAGATCGACCTGCATATCAGCCAGCAGATCCCGACCTTCATCGGCCACAGCCGGATCACGGTGTTCGGCGATGTCGACAATCTGCTCAACCTGGTCAGCGACAAGTATGCCTTCCGCCAGTTCAGCGATACGGTGACGGTGGTCGATGTGCAGTGCCTGAGCGCAACGGGGACGGTCGTGACCGCCCTCAGCCAGGGCTGCTCGAGCTATCGCTACTCGAACTTCCGCAATCCCAACCAGACGGCGTCGACCCGGCAGTCGCTGTGGACGATCCGCCTTGGGATCAAGTTCGACCTGTAAGCCAGGCTCGATGATGTTTGGCGCCGGCGGGGCATGGGCTCCGCCGCCGGTCAGGCGTCCACCGGAACCCCGGGCAGCACCTTGGACGCACGGATCGTCAGCGACGTCCGGACGTGCTCGACGTTGGGTGCGGCGGTCAGTTCGCGCGTCAGGAAGCGCTGAAATTCGTGAAGGTCGTGGGCCACGATCTTCAGGATGAAGTCGATCTCGCCGTTGAGCATATGGCACTCGCGGACTTCGGGAAGCGTCGCGACGTGATCCTCGAACGCGCGCAGGTCGTCTTCGGCTTGGCTTTTCAGGCTGACCATCGCGAAGACGGTGATGCCGTAACCCAGCGCCGTCGGGTCGAGGTCGGCGTGGTAGCCGCGAATGACCCCCGCTTCCTCCAGTGCACGGACGCGGCGGAGGCACGGCGGGGCTGTCAGCCCGGCGCGGGTGGCGAGGTCGACGTTCGTGATCCGCCCCTCGGCCTGAAGCTGGGCGACGATGATCCGGTCGACGGGATCGAGTTGGAGGCGCGAACGATGCATGGCGCAATCAATGCGACGGATTGATGCGCGTGACTATCATAATATTTCCGACCGCCGCAATTTGTTGCGCTTTGCGACGATCGACCTAGATAAAGCCGATGACCGACATCCAAACTAAACTCCTCGTCCTTGGTGCCGGCCCGGCGGGCTACACGGCGGCGATCTATGCCGCCCGCGCGGCGCTTGAGCCCGTGCTGATCGAGGGACTTCAGCCTGGCGGCCAGCTGACGATCACGACCGACGTCGAGAACTGGCCGGGAGACACCAGCGTCCTCGGCCCCGATCTTATGGTCCGGATGGCGGATCAGGCACGCCACGTCGGTGTCGAGCTGATCGCCGACATCGCCACCGCCGTCGATCTGTCGCGTCGCCCATTCGCCGTCACCCTCGATTCGGGAACGCGCTACCTCGCCGACACGCTGGTCATCGCCACGGGTGCCCAGGCGCGGTGGCTCGGCTTGCCGTCGGAAACGCGCTTCCGAGGGTTCGGCGTATCGGCGTGTGCGACGTGCGACGGCTTCTTCTTTCGCGGGCGCACCGTCGCTGTCGTCGGCGGTGGCAACACGGCGGTGGAGGAGGCGCTGTTCCTGACCAATTTCGCCGCCAAGGTCTATCTGATCCACCGCCGCGACACGCTCCGCGCCGATCGGACCAATCAATCACGTCTGGCCGCCAACCCGAAGATCGAGATGATCTGGAATGCCGAAGTCATTATGGTCGCCGGCACCGACATGCCGCTTGGCGTCACTGGCGTCGACGTGGCTGATACGACGACGGGGGCAACGCGCCACCTCGCACTCGACGGGCTGTTCGTCGCGATCGGCCATGTCCCGGCGACCGCGCTGTTCGCCAACGCCCTGAAGATGGACGACGAGGGCTATATCCTGACCGCTCCCGATTCGACGGCGACGTCGATGCCTGGCGTGTTTGCCGCCGGCGACGTCCGCGACAAGATTTTTCGTCAGGCGGTGACGGCGGCCGGCATGGGGTGCATGGCGGCGCTCGAAGCCGAGCGCTTTCTGGCGCACGACGGGCTGGCCGAACCGGTAAATGCCCTGCACGCGCACGGCTAAGGTATGGCACGGCGCGCGCTGATCGGCGGCCTCCTCTTGCTGCCAACAGCGGCGATGGGCTACGGGCCGAAGGCTGCCGGTCGGGGCCTGTAGCTCAATGGTAGAGCCGGCCGCTCATAACGGCTTGGTTGGGGGTTCGAATCCCTCCGGGCCCACCGGCGCGGGTGCGGTCAGGCGGGGCGGCGCCGCCGCAATAGGCGAGTTGCTTTTGCTCGCCACCCGACCGCGACCCCATCGAGCGTGGCGATCGCCGCGAGATCGTCGTTGCCGATGGGGCCACTGGTAACGGTCGCGAAGAAACGTGCGATCGTCCAGTCAGGGTTGGTGCGGTCGATAAGGGTAGCGCTATCGCCGATGCCGATCGTCCCGGTTTCGATCACACGATAATACCAGCCGCTGACGCCGACATTGGCGAAGGCGCGGACCATCGTCGGGTCGCCGAACGCGAGGCCGACTTTGAAGCACGGCATCCGCGGCTCGCTGATCTGGAGGGTCGCTGAGCCGATGCGGACGCTATCACCGATGGCGACGTCGGCGTCGCCCCAGCCGTCGATTGTCAGGTTTTCGCCCATCGCCCCGTCGATCAACCGCGCCGCGTGGCGCGGAACCGCCGCGCGCCACGCGGCATAGGCGGCGGCGGGATAGGCGTAGACTGCCTTGTCAGGGCCGCCGTGGACCCGCATATCTGCCTGCGCGTCACCGTCGAGACCCAGCAACCCGACGGCGATACGCCCGGCAACCGGGCTTTTCATGAACGCGCTAGGGACTCCGCGCGGGCCGAGCGGGGAGATGGCGCCGATGCGGACCCCGACGATACGAGCGGGGCTTGCAATCACGCGCCGACGACGCGATTATATTGGTCTCTGCTAACGATTTGAAAGGAGGTGATCCAGTGTCTCATTTTCTCGCGTCGTGGACCGTTTCGACGGCTGGCGTCACTGTAACGTCTGCCTGATCCCGGTTCCGCACCGGCAATGGGGGCCGCCCGGCATCGTCCGGGCGGCCCTTTGCGTTAAACGGCCAATCGACGACGGCACCGGCGTACAGCGCCCACCACACGATCACCGGCTGCAGCAGCAGCCGCGGCGCATGATACGACCAGCCCAGCGTCGCGTTACCGACGGCAACGTGCGCCAGCGCGTGGTGGATGTTCGCCGGAAAGACGCAAACCGCATACAGCGCGAGCATCACCCCGGCCCACCAGCGGAAGCGGTGCGTGAGCAGGCCGATCGCCCCCGCGACTTCGCATAGGCCGGT
>JANYFA010000032.1 GCA_025362895.1 Sphingomonadaceae bacterium
AAATACAGGCCCTTGTACGTGCTGAAATACGTCTCGGCGAAGCGCGCGTGGTCGCCGAACAGGGTGCGCGCCTGTCCGGGCCACGAGCGGGTGAGAACGAGGTTGCCGCTGATCGCCTCGCCCGCCACCGGGACGATTAACGCCCCCCCGGCATCGACCAGCGCCGGTTCGACGCCGGGGAGCGGGAGGGTCGCCGAGCCGGGTTTCAGGTCGGTCGCCCCGGGGAGCGGCGAGATCATCACGCCGCCGGTTTCGGTCTGCCACCACGTATCGACGATCGGCAGCGCATTGTTGCCGACAACGCGGTGGTACCAGCCCCACGCCTCGGGGTTGATCGGCTCGCCGACGCTGCCGAGCAGGCGCAGGCTCGACAGGTCGTGGGCGCGGACGGGGGCATCGCCATCGCGCATCAGCGCCCGCAGCGCGGTCGGCGCGGTATAGAACACGTTGACACGGTGGCGCGCGATCACCGCCCAGAAGCGGTCGGACGCGGGGTAGGTCGGCACGCCCTCGAACATCAGCACCGTCGCCCCGCCGGACAGCGGGCCATAGACGCCGTAGCTGTGCCCCGTCACCCAGCCGACGTCGGCGGTGCACCAAAATATCTCGCCGGGACGTGAGTCGAAGGCGAGGTCGAAGGTAAAGTTCGCCCACAACAGATAGCCGCCGGTGGTGTGGACGACGCCCTTCGGCTTGCCCGTCGAACCGCTGGTATAGAGGAGAAACAGCGGGTCCTCGGCATTCATCGCGGCCGAGGGGCAGATGGCGGCGACAGCGGCGCGGCGGTCGTGCCACCAATGGTCGCGGCCGGGAGTCATCGCACAATCGCCGCCGCCGTGGCGGACGACGACAATGGTCTCGACGATACCGGCGATGGTGCACGCGGCGTCAACTGCCGCTTTGAGCGGGAGGAGCTTGCCGCCGCGCTGGCCGCCGTCGGCGGTGATTACGACTCGCGACCCCGCGTCGACAATGCGCCCGGCGATCGCTTCCGGCGAGAAGCCGGCGAACACGACCGAATGCACCGCGCCGATCCGCGCACAGGCAAGCATCGCCACGGTCGCTTCCGGGATCATCGGTAAATAGATGGTTACACGGTCGCCACGCCTGACGCCCAGCCCGGTCAATACATTCGCCATCCGGCAGGTGTCGGCAAGAATCTCGCCATAGGTGATGTGGCGCGGCGGGGTCGCGGGGTCGTCCGCCTCCCAGATGATCGCCGTTTTCGCTGGATCGTGGCGATCGAGGCAGTTGGCGCTGGCGTTGAGGACGCCGTCCTCGAACCAGCGGATATCGACCGGGTCGAACGACCAGTTGCCCATCACTGTCGGCGGGGTCAGCCAGTCCAACCGCCCGACCTGTCCGCGCCAGAAGGCATCGGGATCGGCGTGGGCGGCGGCGCGGAGAGCGGCGGCACCGGCGGTGTCGAGGCGAGTGCCCCTACGCGCCGCGTCGGTCACCGGATACAACAGCTCGGTCATGGCAAATCCCCAACGATTTCCCTTTCACTAGCACCGCTAAGCACGAGGGGCGATGCCGCGCCGGCTTCGGTTGTTGGCACGGTTGGCAGCCCGACCCGGTCCCAATTTGCCGCAGGCGGCAGCAATCGTCGTTGCGGAGTAGGATTTGGCGGTTAACCGGGTTACGTACACGTAAACTTGGTGGAGCCTCGGCAATGACCGACCATTTCGACGTAGTCATTGTGGGGGCCGGCCTGTCGGGCATCGGCGCGGCGGTCCACCTGCAGAAAGACTGCCCTGAGCGCAGCTTCACCATCTTGGAAGGCCGCGACGCGATCGGCGGGACGTGGGACCTGTTCCGCTACCCCGGCATCCGGTCGGATAGCGACATGTTCACGCTCGGCTACAAGTTCAAACCCTGGACGGCGGCAAAAGCGATCGCCGACGGCCCGTCCATTCTGTCGTATGTCCGCGAAACCGCGACCGAAAACGACGTCGATCGCCACATCCGCCACGGTCACAAGGTCACCGCCGCCAGCTGGTCGTCGGTCGACGCGAGGTGGACGGTAACGGCGAGCCGCAGCGACGGGACGGCGGCGACGCTGACGTGCAACTTCCTATATATGTGCAGCGGCTACTACAGCTACGACGAAGGCCATCAGCCCGCGTTCGTTGGTGAAGGTGACTTTGCCGGGCGTATCGTCCACCCGCAGTTCTGGCCTGCTGACCTCGACTATGCCGGCAAGCACGTCGTCGTCATCGGCAGCGGCGCGACGGCGGTCACGCTCGTTCCCGAAATGGCGAAGACCGCCGCGTCGGTGACGATGCTCCAGCGGTCACCAACCTATGTCATCAGCCGCCCCGGCACCGACGCCGTCGCCAACCGCCTCCGCAAATATCTCCCGGCGAAGCTCGCGTATAATCTTATCCGGCTGAAAAACCTGGGCTTTGGGATGTATTTCTACCATGTCTCGCGGAAGAAACCGGCCAAGGTGAGCGGCCTGTTGATCGACGCGGTCCGGCAGGAACTCGGCCCCGACTACGACGTCGCCAAGCACTTCACTCCGCGCTATGCGCCGTGGGACCAGCGGTTGTGCCTCGTTCCCGATGCCGATCTGTTCGGCGCGATCCGGAATGGCACGGCGTCGGTCGTGACCGATCAGGTCGATCGCTTTACCGCGACCGGCATCCGCCTTGCGTCGGGGGCCGAATTGCCCGCCGACATCATCGTCACCGCAACCGGTCTCAAGTTGATCGCTCTCGGTGGGATGCGCGTGACCGTCGACGGCACCGCTGTCAACCCCGGCGACTGCATCGCATACAAGGGCATGATGTTCTCCGGCGTGCCGAACCTTGCTTTGTCACTCGGCTACGTCAACGCCTCATGGACCCTGCGATCGGACCTGATCGCCGGTTATGTCGGGCGTCTGCTCAACCACATGAAGGCGACCGGGGCACCGATCGCGACCCCGGTGCCAGGGCCCGACATCGTTCCGGAACGCCTCGCCTTCGACCTTACGTCGGGATACGTTCAGCGCAATGCCGAGGCGATGCCAAAATCGGGCAACCGCAGCCCGTGGAAGGTCACCGCAAACTACGCGCTCGATACGATAGAACTGCGCTTCGGCAAGGTCGACGATGGCGAACTACGCTTCACCAAGGCAGTAACCGCACCGGTCGTAGTCGAACCGATGCGGGAAGCTGCCGAATAAATCAGCCGTTTCCGGCGCCGCCCAGATAAAGCTGCGTCACCATGCAATAAAGCATCGGAAATGACAGCACGAAGTTGGTCCGCGATGCGAGCATGGCGGTCCGCGCGCTGGATGCTTTGGTTGCGTCGTCGGCCGGGACAAGGCCGAGCGCGCGCTTCTGGTTCGGCCAGATGATGAACCACACGTTGGCCGCCATTATGACGGCGAGGTACATGCCCGTGCCGATCACGCGCCAGCCCGCCTGGAGGGTGAATGCCTGATGGGCATAGCCCTTAAGGTACGCCGCAGCCAGCCCGGTAATCAGCGTCGCGACCGCGCCCCAGCGGAACCAGAGCAGCGCCTCGGGCGCGATGAACTTCGACACGCCGCCCTTCAGCTCGGCGGGAACCTTAGGCATCGTCGGGATCTGAACGAGGTTGAAGTAATAAAGCAGGCCGATCCAGACGATTCCGGACAGGACGTGGAGGAATACGACGAAGGCGATCGTCCACGTCGCATCCATCACGCCGCCGTGATAGCCGGCGATGACGAGCACCGCGAGGAGCGTAGCCAGCGCAATCGCATATGTCCGGTTAGCCAGTATCGCGCCCATCATAGCCCCCTAGTAGATCGTCAAGCGCGATACTTAGGGCAACGCCGCTACGGTGTCACGCTGATGCAGTGCCGCGCTTGGCCGCGATCACCCGAGGCCCATCAACGCGAGCACTTCCTTGCGGCTACGATCGTCGTCGCGGAAGACCCCGAGCATCCGGCTGGTTGTCATCGAGACGCCGGTCGTCATGACGCCGCGCGCGCTCATGCAGGCATGGGTGGCCTCGATGACGACGGCGACGCCGACGGGGTCGAGATGGCGCTGGATACAATCAGCGACCTCGGCGGTCAGCCGCTCCTGTACCTGCAACCGCCGGGCGTAGCCGTGGAGAACGCGCGCAAGTTTCGAGATGCCGACGACGCGGTCGCGCGGCAAATAGGCGATATGCGCCTTGCCGATGATCGGCGCCATATGGTGTTCGCAGTGCGACTGAAACGGGATGTCGCGAAGGAGCACGATATTGTCATACCCGCCGACCTCGCCAAAGGTGCGGTCGAGGTGGACGCCTGGGTCCTCGAGGTAGCCGCGAAAATACTCGCGGAACGCCCGCACGACGCGCCCCGGCGTATCCACCAGCCCTTCGCGGTCGGGATCTTCGCCCGCCCACAGAAGCAGCTCGCGCACCGCAGCTTCGGCGCGCGCCTGCGGAATCGGGGCAACCGACGCCTGCGCGCCCGGCTGATCGACGTCGTCAAAATGATCCATGCCGTTCCCCATGGTTTAACGCCGTTGAAGTGGCGGGCGGGCGGTGTCGACGCAAGGTATGCGGCGATTGATACACCCCGCGGTGATGACAGGCGGTACTTATTCGGACTTTGCTGCGGCGATCACGGCGAACCCGCCGGCGCGGACTTGCTCGACTTCAAAGCCGCGCTCGGCGATGCCGTTGCTGCCGAGGCGGAAGAAGCCGTCGACGCCGGTGAACCCGCTCGCCGCCGTCAGCCCGGCGCGGGGGAACGGGGTTCCCGGTACCCAGCCAGCCGCAAGACTGTTGGCGAGGAGCACCGCGTCATACCCCAGGCTGGCGAGCCGCGACGGCACGCCGCCGAACTTCGCGCGGTACCGGACGCCGAACTGGCGGAAGCGGTTGTCGGGGACGGCGGCAAAGACCGCGCCGCGCAACGCCGCCGCGCGCGCGATGGCCGGCTCGCTGCCCCACAGCTCGGTGCCCATGATCAGGACCGTCGTCGCGCCGAATTGCCCGAGCGCCGGGGCGACCGACGCCGCGACGGATCCCGAATCGGCGATCAGCAGCGCCTGAAACGCGACCGGCGCGACCTGCTTCGTCACCGCCGCGACGGTCCCATCGGGGCGGAGCGCGGCGGTCTTCGTCGCCGCCGCCGCGCGGGCATCATAATTGGTCAGCTTGCGCGCCGCGGCGAGCAAACCCGCCGCGGTGCGCGGATAGGTTTGCACGGCAATAACCCGGCCCCCCGCCGATTCGACTGCGCGCAGAAATGCCGTCGACGCACGCTCGCCGTAAACCCCGGCCGGGACGAGGGCGGCGAAGCGGTCGATACCGCGCCCACGAGCGTAGGTGACGATCCGCGCGATCGACTGACCAGGTTGATACCCAAGCACGAAGGTGCCGCTCCCGGCGAGCGCGGCGTCGTTTGAGAAGGCAAGCACCGGAACCCCGGCGGCGGCGGCGGCGGCCTGCACCGCGCGAACATCGGGGGCGAGCAGCGGGCCGAGGAACAGCTTCGCGCCATCGGCGAGAGCGCGTGCCGCCGCCGCCGCCGCGCCGCCGGCGGTATCGTACACCTGCAGGTCGAACTTGGTCGCGCCGGTATCTAGCAGCGCCAGCGTCGCCGCGTTAGCGATCGATTCCCCGACGGCGGCGTTGGCCCCGGTCGTCGGCACGAGCAGCGCGACACGGTTGCGCGCCGACACCGCGACCGTCGGGGTTACCGGACGGACGACCGCCGTGGGCGGCAGCGGCGGTGCCTTTATCCCGGCGCGCGGCGCGGTGGCGCACCCCGCCACCGTCGTCAGAACAGCCGCCACGGCGAGAATGATGCCGGGTCGCCGGCCAAAAGCCTGTCGCGGCTCGCCACTTTCGCCCAAGATACGCATATGAACCTCTCAACCGCCGACCCGCTTCCCCCCGGCCTGTATATCGTCGCGACGCCGATCGGCAATCTCGGCGATCTCAGCCCGCGCGCCGCCGCGGTTCTGGCCGGGGTCGCGCTGATCGCCGCCGAGGATACGCGAGTGACGGCGAAGCTGCTCGCGCACATAGGCGCGGGCGTCCCGATGACGCCGTACCACGATCACAACGCCGACGCCGTCCGCCCGGGCCTCGTCGCTCGCGCGACGAGTCACGCGGTGGCGCTCGTCAGCGACGCGGGGACGCCGTTGATCTCCGACCCTGGGTTCAAGCTGGTCCGCGATTGCCGCGCCGCCGGGGTCAACGTCGTCACCGTGCCCGGCGCGTGCGCGGCGATCGCCGCGCTGACGCTCGCCGGGCTGCCGACCGACCGGTTTCTGTTCATGGGCTTCCTGCCGGCCAAGGCGGGCGCCCGCGACACGGCGATCGACGAGGTGGCGAACGTCCGCGCGACGCTGGTGTTCTACGAATCGGGGCCGCGTACGGCGGTCACGCTCGCCGCCCTCGCCGCGCGGCTCGGCGACCGTCCGGCCGCGGTCGCGCGCGAGATCACCAAAAAGTTTGAGGAAGCAGTCGACGGCACGCTCGTCAGCCTCGCCGCGCGTTATGGGACGACGCCCCCGCGCGGCGAAGTCGTGATCGTCGTCGGCGGCCCCGTCGTCACCCCCGCCACTGCCGCCGACCTCGACGCGGTGCTGGCCGCCGCGATGTCGCGCGCGCCGTTGAGTACGGCGGTTGCCGAAGTCAGCGCCGCCCTCGGCCTGCCACGCTCGACGGTCTATGCGCGCGGACTCGAACTGCGCGACGCGCCGAACGCCGAAAACTTAGCCGCTCGACAAGCGCTCCAAGCAGGGACATCCTGTTGGCCTCAGGGGGAGCCGTAACGCGGGAGACAGGACGATGACGAGCGCAACCGATGTGGCCCTGCGAACCAGCGATCTTGCCCGTGTCGGGCTGGTCGACGATGTCGCGATCGATCTGGCGGATGCAGCACTGCTGCTGGCCGCCGCCGATCACCCGGATGCGGCGCTCGACACCGCCCGCGCCCGGCTGACGGGGCTGGTCCTGCGGCTGCAGCGCGAGGCGGCGGGCATCGATACGGTGGCCGCACGGGCGCGGACCCTGCGCGACCTCATCGCCCACACGCTTGAGATGACCGGCGAGACCAACGACTACGACAACCCGAAAAACGCCGACTTTCTCGAACTTTTCGACCGCAAGGTCGGCCTGCCGGTGACCTTGTCGATCCTGTACGTGGCGCTTGCCCGCCGAATCGGCTGGATCGCCGATCCGCTCGGCCTGCCGGGCCACGTTTTCGTCCGCGTCGGGGCAGAGCCCGTGACTCAGCTGATCGACCCGTATGACGGCGGGCGACTGCTCGGCTCGGCGGGATTGTCGACGGTGCTCGACCGCGTTCTTGGTGGCAATGGCGGCATCGAGGCCGACCATCTCGTGCCGCTGTCGAACCGCGCGACGCTCGTCCGGTTGGTGTCGAACCAGGCGACCCGCGCGCGCCGGGCCGGTGACGTCGCCCGCGCGCTGACGCTGCACGAGCGCATGACGCTGATCGCGCCGGGGTTCACCGGCCTGTGGTGGGAACGGGCGCGGCTCGAACAGCTGGCGGGCGACGTCGCCAGCGCGCGCGCCTCGCTCGGGTCCATGCTCGAAACGACGCGCGATGCCGCCATCCGCCAGCGAATTCGTGCCGCCCTTACCGCGCTGGCGCGAACGAATTAGCGACTGCTGCAATGTGGGCGACGTCTGTCGGCGCGATCCCGCCGCGCCATACCGCGCGGACGACCCCGTCGCCGTCGACGAGCCAGGTTTCGGGAATGCCGCGCGACCGCAGCGCCGCCTGAACACGCTCATGCGGGTCGAGGCCGCCGGCAACGAACCGCGCGCCGGTGGCGCGGACGAAGGCCGCGGCATCGTCGGGCCGGTCGCGAACGGCGATTCCGGCGACTGTGATCCCGGCGACACGCAACGCGGCGAGCGACGCCGCCTCGGCACGGCACGGCACGCACCACGAGGCGAACAGGTTGACGAGCGTCGGATGCCCGGCGCGCAGACTTGCATCGGATAACGGCGGCACTCCCGCCAGCGGCGCGAGCGCGAGGGCGGGGAAGCCATGCCCGATAGCGGCCGCGACAGGCGGCGCCGGTGTGCGCACCGTCCAGCGGACGCTGACGAGCACCAGCGCGAGGCTCAGCGCGACTGGCGCGACAATTCGACTCGGCGTCACCCGGCGCTCCGCGTCGACGCTGTCAAGCGACGCTCGGCATCGACGCCGTCAGCCGACGCGCCCGACCTTGTGGAGCGACCCCGCGACCTCCGGCGGCATATATTTCTCATCGTGCTTGGCGAGCACCGTGTCGGCGACGAACGCCCCCCCGGCGGTAAATCGGCCCTCAGTAATGACCCCCTGCCCTTCGCGAAACAGGTCGGGGACAATGCCCGTATAGGTCACCGCGACCTCGTGTGCATTGTCGGTGACGCGGAAGCGGGTCAGCGCCCCGGCGTGGACGACCGACCCACGCTCGACCAACCCGCCGAGGCGGATGGCCCTCCCGGCTTCAGGCGCGCGGGCAAGAACATCCGACGGCGCGTAAAAATACGTCGCGGTATCGCCGATCGTCGACAGCGCGAGCGCACTCGCCCCGCCGAGGACGGTCAGCGCCGCCACGAGGAGGACGAGCCGCTGATGCTTGGGGCGCAGCCGTTTGAAACCGGGGCGCGCGGTCACCGGCGACGATCCTTATCGGCGGTGCCTTCGGCTCGCCGCGATGCGATACTGGCGGTGCCTTCGGCTCGCCGCATGGCGACGAAGCTCCAGACCATCGTTCCGACGAGCCCGGCGATCGTCAGGGCATAGGCCGGATAGACAAATTCTGCATGGGTCATGCCATCCTCCTACGCATAGGCCTCGGCGAGCCGCCGTCCGCGCGCCGCCGACCGGGTGCGGGCGAGCGCCGCGCGCATCCGCATCAGGACGACACCGCCGAATATGAGCGTAAACCCGCCGAGCGACAGCAGCAACGGCAGCAGCATCGCCGGATCGATGGTCGATTTGGTCAGCGTGATCGACGGTCCCTGGTGGAGCGTGTGCCACCATTCGACCGAAAATTTGATGATCGGCAGGTTGACGACGCCGACCAGCGCCAGGATCGCCGCGCCTTTCGCCTGACCGGGATCGCCCCCTGAACCACCGCCGCGTTCGTCCTCGGCGTTCGCCAGCGCGAGATAGCCGAGATAGAGGAACAGCAACACCAGCATCGACGTCAGCCGCGCGTCCCACACCCAATAGGTGCCCCACGTCGGCTTGCCCCACAGCGAACCCGTGACGAGGCAGATGGCGGTGAACAACGCGCCGACCGGCGCGATCGCGCGCGCGGCGATGCTCGCGAGCGGGTGCCGCCACACCAGCGACACGGCGGACGCGAGCGCGACGCCGAAATAGCCGCCACTCGCGAGCCATGCGGCGGGGACGTGAACGTACATAATGCGGACACTCTCCCCCTGCTGATAGTCGGGGGGCGACGCAAACAGCCCAATCCACAGGCCGACCGCCGTCACCGCCACCCCGACGAGAGTCAGCAGCGGCGTCAACACACGGGCAATTCGCAGGAAGCGGGCGGGATTGGCGAAGCGGTGCATCACAAAACTCGACTAGCACCGCCGCCGGGCGAAATCACCCCGCGGCGGCACGATGACGCGCGCAGTTACTTACCGGCGCATGCCTTCTTGTCCTTGTTGCCGGCCTTGCTGCAGTCGTAATGGACAACTTTGCCGTTCTTCAGCGTGGCGGCGACTTCGTTCGGACCATAGGTCTTGGGTCCGGCAGCTGCCTTGGGCTTGGCCATTGCCATCGGCGCGGCGGCCTTGGCCGGGGCCATCGCCACCGGCGCTGCCATCGGCTTGGCGGGAGCCATAGCGGCGACTGGGGCAGCGACGACGTTCTTGCACGCCGCCTTGTTCTTGTTCCCGGCCTTGGTGCAATCATAATTCATCGGCTTCGTGGCGGGCTTGGCTGCCATCGCGGCGGGAGCCGTAGCGGCCTTCGGTGTCATCGCCGGGGCGGCTGCCATCGGCTTCGGAGCCACGGCCACCGACTTGCACGCCGCCTTGTTCTTGTTACCCGCCTTGGTGCAATCATAGTTCATCGGCTTTGCGGCGGGCGCAGCGGCCGGCGGCGCAGCATAGACGGTAGTGGCGAGGCCGAGCGCGGCCGCCAGTGCGATTATCCTGAACGTCATCGAAAGTCCTCCCCACGCGCGCTGGCGGATGCCGACCGCGTTTTTCATTAATGCCCGTTCGCAGCTTTACCCGCAATGTACCAAATACGAGCCGTTCAGTCGGCCGCGCGCAGCGCAGCGGCAGCCGCGAACGGGGTCAGCGCGACGATGACGAGGCTGCTCGCGGCGAGGAGGCGCAGCGCACCAGGCGCATCGGCGACGCCGAAAATCAACACCGGCAAGGCGAGCGGAACGACGATCAGCCCAGTGAGCGCGCCGCCGCCGCGCAACCCCGCCGTCAGACTCGCCGCGAGGAGCGGGAGGGCGGCGAGCGCCGGCGTGCCGAGGGCGAGGCCTAGCGCGAGCGGGCCCAGCGCAGGCAATCCGAGCAGGACGGCGGCGACCGGCAACGCGATCAGCAATGGCAATGCGAAGCCGAGCCAGTGCGCGACCAGCCGCGCCGCCGCCCAGGTTTCGAGCGCGATGCCGCGAACGACGATCTGGTCGATCGTGCCGTCGGCGACATCGGGGGCGACAAGCGTCTCGACCGGCAACAGGCTGGCGAGCAGCGCCGCGACCCAGACGACCCCGGGGGCGATACGCGCAAGGAGGCGGGCGTCGGGACCGACAGCGAAGGGAAAGAGCGCGGCGACGAGGATGAAGAACACCACCGGCAGCAGCAACGCCCCCGGCTGGCGCAGCGCGAGGGACAGATCGCGGCGAACGAGGATGAGAAATATCATAGCTGCACCCGCTGCGGATCGGCGATGCCGATATCGCCGTGGGTGACCGCGACGACGATGCCACCACCGCCGCGATGCGCGGCGATCGCGGTGGCCAGCAACGCCTTCGACGCGGTATCGAGACCGGCGTCGGGTTCGTCGAGCAGCCATAGCACCGCCCCCGATGCGGCGACCCGCGCGAGCGCCGCCCGCCGCCGCTGCCCGCTCGACAGAAATCCGGCAGGAAGTTCCAGAAGCGGCGTCAGCGCGAAGGCGGCGGCGGCCGCAGCGACGGCGGAACCGTCGGTCCCGTCGAGTCGCGCCCAGTGTGTCAGCTCGCTCGCCAATGTCGGCCCCGGCTTGAGCGCGGTGTCGTGCCCGGCGAGCGCGGTCACGAACGGATTGTTGATCCGGCCTTCCGCCGCCGGGAGCAGCCCGGCAAGCACACGAAGCAGCGTCGATTTCCCCGCTCCGTTCGCGCCTTCGACCTGCACCGCGCCTCCTGGATCGACGGTAAAGCCGACCCTGCCGAATACCCGCCGCCCGCCGCGATCGGCGGCGAGATCGGTCACGATCAGGGTGTCGGCGGTGGCAGTCACCTGTCCCCCCTACCCTCGACCGCCGCCGCCCGCTACAAGATCGCGATGCGTACCCCCTCCTCCACTGTGAAAACGGTGCTCGATTTCGCTCCGCTAGCGGTGTTCTTCGTCGCCAACCGCGTCGCCGACATCTATGTCGCGACGGCGGCGGTCATGGCGACGACGTTGGTCGCGATGGGGATCGCCCATTTCGTCTATGGCCGCATCCAGCCGATGCTGTGGCTGGTCGGAGCGATGGTCTTCGTCTTCGGTACGGCGACGCTGCTTTTCCACGACGCCGAATTCATCAAAATCAAACTTACCGTCATTTACGCTCTGCTCGCCGCTATCCTGTTGTTCGGCGTCGCCACAAAGCGTCCCCTCCTGCAACTGGTGCTCGGCGAGACGTTTCCGGCGCTCACCGCCGCCGGATGGCGGATGCTGACGCGCAACTGGATCGTTTTCTTCATCGCGCTGGCGACGCTGAACGAGGTCCTCCGCCGGACGCTGTCGACGACCGACTGGGTCAGTTTCAAGGTATTCGGCGTGTCGATCCTGACCTTCCTCTTCGCCCTCGCCCAGACGCCGATCCTGCTGCGGCATGGACCGAAGGACGGGGCGGAGGACTCCGACTGAAACGATCGCCGTCACATCGCCGCAAAATTCTCCGCCGCGAAGTCCCAGTTGATCATGTGCGCCAACCACGCATCGACGAACCCCGGTCGCGCATTCTGATAGTCGAGGTAATAAGCGTGCTCCCAGAGGTCGAGCGTGACGAGCGGGATCATCCCGTCGTGTACCAGCGGCGTGTCGGCATCGTGGGTCGTGACGATTTTCAGCGTCCCCGCGCTGCTCACCAGCCATGCCCAGCCGCTGCCGAAATGCCCGACCGCTTCGGTCTTGAACGTCTCGGCGAAGGCCTCGACTCCGCCGAGATCGCGGTCGATCGCCGCCTTGAGCGGCCCTGACGGCGCAGCACCGCCCGTCGGCGACAGGCTGTTCCACAAAAAGCCGTGATTCCACGCCTGCGCCGCGTTGTTGAACAGCCCGCCGTTGCCCTGCGCCCTCGCGGTCCGCACGACTTCGATATCGGACGCCGTCTGCAGGGGACCATCCTTGATCGCGACGTTGGCCTTGTCGACATAGGCGGCATGGTGTTTGCCATGGTGGAACGACAAGGTGCGCGCCGACATAAACGGTTCGAGGGCCTCGGGGGCGAACGGCAAGGGGGGCAAGGAAAACATCGCGCTTCTCCGGTGATGGTGCGAGCGTAACGCCCGGACGGCCCGCCGGTCGCACGGTTCACAGCATATTGTGGCGTTTCAACGCATGGCGAAGCTGGTCGTAGGTCAGCGCCAGTGCCGTCGCCGTCGCGCGCTGGTTGTGGCGACATTTGGCGAGCGCGGCGGCAAGGATGTCGCGTTCGTAGTTCGCTACCGCTACGCGCAGGTCGGCGACGCTAGCATGGTCGAAGCCCGACGAAGATGCGTGAGATGAAGGCTGTGGCGACGGCGGCGGCGCAGCGGCGGTTGCCTCGCCGATGAGCAGTAGCGGAACCGGCCCCCGGCTCGCCAGCGCGCCGGGCCGCCAAGGCGAGTCGAAAGCGTCGAGGACGATCGCACCCACCGCCATCTCGGCGTCGCCCCAGCGGTAAAGCGAGCGTTCGACCGCGCTCTTCAATTCGCGAACGTTGCCCGGCCAC
>JANYFA010000041.1 GCA_025362895.1 Sphingomonadaceae bacterium
CCTGACGCTGGCCGCCGTGCCCGACGCGGCGGCGAAGGCGACGGCGGTCTATGACCTCGAAGCCAAGATCGCCGCCGTTCACTGGAGCCGGGTCGAACGGCGGCAGGTCGACAAGACGTACAACCCCGTCGCCACCGCCGACCTCGCCGCGCAATACCCGGGGATGCCGTGGAAGATATTCCTGAAGGGAACCGGGGTTGCCACCCAGTCGCGCGTCATCGTCAGCAATCCCAGCGCCATCGCTGGTATCGCCACGCTGATCGCCAGCACGCCATCGGCCACGTGGCAGGCGTATCTCACCTTCCACGCCCTCGACCGCTGGGCCCCGCTGCTCCCGTCAAAGTTCGTCGACGCCAGCTTCGCCTTCCGCGGCACCGCGCTCAACGGCACGCCGGTCAATCAGGAACGGTGGAAGCGCGGCGTCGACGCAACGACCGACGCGCTCGGCGAGGCGGTCGGCAAGCGGTATGTGACCCAGTATTTCACGCCCGATGCAAAGGCCAAGGCCGACGATCTGGTGAAGAACATCATCGCCGCGATGGACGCCCGGCTGGGGCGGCTGACGTGGATGGACCCGGCGACCAAGGTCGAGGCGCGCGCCAAGCTCGCGGTGTTTACGCCGAAGATCGGATATCCGAGCCAGTGGCGCGACTACACCGCGCTTCGGGTCGTCGTCGGCGACGCGCTCGGCAACGCGCGGCGCGCCGCCGAATTCGAATACGACCGACAATTGAACAAGCTGGGCAAGCCGATCGACCGCAGCGAATGGGGCATGACCCCGATGACGGTCAACGCCTACGCCAACCCGACGTGGAACGAGATCGTCTTTCCCGCCGCCATCCTTCAGCCGCCGTTCTTCGATCCCAACGCCGACCCGGCGGTCAATTATGGCGGAATCGGCGCCGTCATCGGCCACGAGATCAGCCATCACTTCGACGATCAGGGGCGCAAGTACGACAAGCGCGGCACACTCGCCGACTGGTGGACCGCCGAAGACATCGCGCGGTTCAAAGTGCTGACCGACAAGGTCGTCGCGCAATACGCGGCATACCAGCCGCTGCCGGGCCTGCACGTTAACGGCGAACTGACGCTGGGCGAGAACATGGCCGACCTCGCGGGTATCAACGTCGCCTATGACGCCTACCACAAGTCGCTCGACGGCAAGCCCGCGCCCGTGATCGGCGGCTTCACCGGCGACCAACGCTTCTTCCTCGGCTTCGCGCAGATCTGGCGGCAGAAGTACCGTGACGCCGCGATCCTCCAGCAAACGACGACCGACCCGCACACGGCGGGCTTCCTCCGCCCCGACGTCGTCCGCAACCTCGATTCCTGGTACGATTCATTCGGGGCAAAGCCGGGCGAAACGCTGTATCTGGTACCCGAAGAGCGGATCAAAATCTGGTGACGATCACGACCCGCCGAAAAGGCAGGATGTTTCGGCTCTGTAACAGGATTCATCGTTAGTGTGATGGCGTGACTGAGTATTCAGGAGCTAACACGGGGCAGCCTTAGTCTGTCCGGATACGAAATGATCTGGGCTTTATTTCTACTAATGGACGTTTTCGTTCGCTTCGTCGCGTTTATGCCGGTTATTGTCGGACCACGGGTGTTTGGTTAACGGATTGTCCGCTACACCTTCGCGCATGACACGCCTCGGGGATGGGGCGGCGGGTATCCAGCCCGCGCAGTCGACGGGGGGGAAACGACGATGAAGCCAAATTCTTGGGCGGCGATGCTGCGGATGCCGTACGGTATACGTCGTTGCGCGCTCACCGGACTGGTGCTGCTCGGAACGGCAACGAGCGCGACCGCTTATCCGACGCAGTCGTGGAACGGCTATCATTGGGCGCGTACCGGCGAATTATCGCTTGCGCTCGGCGACAACGTCAGTGCCGCGTGGAAGCCCTTCTTCACGCAGGCCGCCGCGCGGTGGACCCAGGCCGATAATATCGACTTCGCCACGACCCCCGGCACCACGAACGCCGCCTCCTGTGCGCCCGTCTACGGCACCGTCCAGGCGTGCAGCGCCAATTATGGCGCAACGGGATGGCTCGGCTACGCCACCGTCTGGACGGGCGGCGGCGGGTTCATCGTCGAGGCGACAGTCAAGCTCAACGACTATTATTTCGCTCAGCCCTATTACAACACCGACACCTGGCGCGCGATGACGGCGTGCCAGGAGATCGGCCACACGCTTGGCCTCGCACATGCCGACGTCAATCGTGGCAACGCCAATCTCGGGACGTGCATGGACTATAGCAACGACCCGACGGGAACCCTCGGCACGAATGGCGCTTTGGCCAATACCGCTCCGTCATCGGTCGATTTCGCTGCGCTGAACGGAATTTACGCGAGAGTCGATGCGACCCAACTTTCATACACCAAGCCGCAATTCCGCATTTCGGACGGGCTGAGCGTCGGTGACGACAGCGAAGGCGATGACGTCGCGGCTTTGCCAGAGCCGACCAGCTGGGTTCTGATGATGGCCGGCTTCGGGGGCGTCGGCGCGTGCATGCGGCGGCGCACACGAAGGCCGAGCGTCGAGGGCTACCACTGCTCTGCCCGTGTAAGCAAAGATCGGCGCGAAGACACTCCTCGCGCCGATCTCTTGGTCAGGCCTCGACGATCCGCATTTGCGAACGGCGGCGCGTCATTACGCCCACCAGGCCGAAGCCGGCGACCATCATGACCCACGCGGCCGGTTCAGGCACGATGTCGTTGCCTGCACCCGAACTCAGGTCCGCGCCGAAGAGGCCGCTTGCACTTCCGGAGAAATCGCCGAGACCGCCCGGACCGCCGCCGATCGATGGATTGATCGCGTTGATCGCGATCGAGATATCGCGCGCCGTGGTCTGCGAGAAATCGAGGAAGTCGGACGTGAATGTCACAGCGCTGGGTGGCTGCGAGTTGACGTACGACGCGGCCGAACCGCCGACGAGCCCGGTAAACGCACCTCCGGTAAAGGCGGCGGTCAGCAGGTTCGTGCCGGTGTGACCGTTGAACGTCACCGGCGCAACGGCGGTGAAACTGGTCGTCCCCGCCGTCGCTGGCGCGATTGCGATTCCTGAGACGATCGTTCCACCGGTGATCCCGGCGGCAAAATTAAAGATTGCCGACACATCGAATACCGATGTCGTTCCGGTCGCGTCGAGGAACCGGAATGTCACCGGCGACGCGGGAGTGCTGGCAATTGCACCCGCATTACCGGCTCCGACAAAATTAATGTTCGCTACGTTCGACGTCGGCGTGAAGGTTGCAAACGTCGTGATCGCCGCCGCCGGGATGGTCGCCACAGCGGCACCTAATCCAGCAGCAAGAGAAATAATCTTACGCATAAACATATCCTTACACAAGCGGTTCAAACCGCGCCGCCGAACGGCAAACTGCCTTATCCGGCCCGGGGTCAATCGGCTGCCACAATACATGTTCCTTAAATAGTTAATTCGGTGGCGAAACATGTTGCCGATGTTGTAATTCTGCCGATACAATGACCGGTATTGACACGAATGAGATTCCCACCGATATGTCGGACTGCGTCAATGGACTTGTCCGTTCGGCGGGGTGCGTGATCAGCCGGTGATCCGGCGCAGGCCCCACCTTAGACGCAGCCAACCAGGCTACCCATATCACGCGGGTCGTCGAACGAGCCCTCGCTCGTTTGCCGCCCAGAATGGTCTGGTCTGGCAAGCGAATAGTGCGGCTTGCACGCCCACGAAAGCATATCAAATGACTTATTTCGCTGACTTCGGCCTTGCCGAGCCCATTTGCCGGGCGCTCGCCGCCAAGGGCTATACCGAACCCACCCCGATCCAGACGCAGGCGATTCCCGTCGTCATGGCCGGGCGCGACCTGTGCGGCATTGCCCAGACCGGGACCGGCAAGACCGCCGCCTTCGCGCTCCCTACAATCGACAAGCTAGCCAAGGCCCCCAAGGCGCTGACGCGCGGCGGCGTCCGCACCCTCGTCCTGTCGCCGACCCGCGAGCTGGCGTCGCAGATCGCCGAGAGCTTCACCCAATACGGCAAGTTCATGCGCCTATCGGTGACAACCGTGTTCGGCGGCGTGCCGATCGCGCGCCAGGAGCGGATCATGGCGCACGGCGTCGACGTTCTCGTCGCGACGCCGGGCCGCCTGATCGACCTGATCGACCGTGGCGCGATCGACCTGCGCCGCGTCGAGGTGTTGATCCTCGACGAGGCCGACCAGATGCTCGACCTCGGCTTCATCCATGCCTTGAAGCGCATCGTCACGCTGCTGCCCAAGGCGCGGCAGACGTTGTTCTTCTCGGCGACAATGCCCAAGGCGATCGAGGATCTCGCCGCGCGCTATCTGACCGACCCCGTCAAGGTCTCGGTCAAGCCCGCCGCGACGACCGCCGAGCGCGTCAGCCAGGCGGTCACCTTCGTCAACCAGGGCGAGAAGCTCGCGCTGCTCCAGCTCGTCCTGCGCGGCGAGGGCGTCGATCGCGCGCTTGTGTTCAGCCGCACCAAGCACGGCGCCGACCGCATCGTCCGCCAGCTCGGCAATGCCGGGATCGAGGCCGCCGCGATTCACGGCAACAAGTCGCAAGGCCAGCGCGAGCGCGCCCTCGACATGTTCAAGAAGGGGCAGGTCAAGGTCCTCATCGCGACCGACATCGCCGCGCGCGGCATCGACATCGACGCGGTCAGCCATGTCATTAACTACGAGCTGCCGAACGTGCCTGAAAGCTATGTCCACCGCATCGGGCGGACGGCGCGTGCCGGGGCAGGGGGCAGCGCTATCGCGTTCTGCGCCGACGACGAGCGCCCGTTCCTCCGCGACATCGAGAAACTGACGCGGATGAAGGTCGATATCCTGCCGTTGCCGGAAGATTTCCGCTCGCAGGTCGCCAAGACGGCGGCAGTCGAGAAAGCCGCGCCGCCGGTCGCGCGCGATGTCGATCCGCGCAGCATGGCGGCGCGCCCGCACGGCAATAACGGTCGCCGCGGCGGCGGTGGCGGCGGACGTGGCGGTTCGGGTGGCGGCGGGAGCGGCAAGGGGAGCGGCGGCTACACCGGCCGCGGCCCCGCGCGCGACCCGCGCGTGGTGGTCAACCCGGTGCGGTCGGGCGGTCGCCCGCGTTGACTTAGCGCCGACAGTGTTCCCCCTCTCCCGAGACGCGCCCTCGTTGGCGCGACCCGGGAGAGGGGGCCTTTCTCTCACCCCGCGAAATAATGCGCGTAGGCCGGGATCGTCAGGAACGCCTCCAGGCGGTCGGCCAGCACCAATTCGCGGAAAATGTCGGCCGCTTCGCCGTATTTCCCGGCGGCGAAGAAATTGTCGCCGACGTCAGCTTTCCAGACGTTCAGCTGTTCGCCGATGACGCGCTCGATCAGCGCCAGCTCGACGACTTCGCCGCTATCGAGGCGCGTTTCGGTGACCCGCCACTGCCACACCTGCGTCCGGCTAATCTCGGCGGTCGCGGCGTCCTCCATCATATTGTGCAGCGGGGCGGCGCCCTGGCCGCGCAGCCATGATGCGATATAGCCAATGCCGACGTTGATATTGCTGGTTAATCCGGCCATCGACTTCGGCCCCGGCGCGGGGGTCGTCAACATTTCGGCGGTCGCCACGCCGGCGGGGATGACCGACAACTGGTTTGGGCCGGGCATGATGCGGTCGAAGACTTCGAGCGCCACTGACACCAGTCCCGGATGTGCGACCCACGTCCCGTCGTGGCCGAAGCCCGCCTCGCGCTCTTTGTCGGCGCGGACGGCGGCGAAGGCGCGGGCATTCGCCGCCTCGTCGCCCTTCACCGGGATGAACGCGCTCATCCCGCCCATCGCGTGTGCGCCGCGCTTGTGGCAGGTGCGGACGACGTGGAGCGCATAGTCGCGCATGAACGGCACCGTCATGTTAACCGCCGCGCGGTCGGGCAAGACCTTGGTTTCGTCGGCGCGGAAGGTCTTGATATAACTGAAAATATAGTCCCATCGCCCGCAGTTGAGTGCGGCGATATGGTCGCGCAGTTCGTATAAAATTTCGTCGGCCATGAAGGCACCGGGCAGCGTCTCGATGAGCACCGTCGCTTTGATCGTGCCGACCGGCAGACCCATGACGGACTGGGCATGGACGAAGATATTATTCCACAGCCGCGCCTCGAGATAATGCTCGAGCTTGGGCAGATAGAAATACGGCCCCGACCCCTTCGCCACGAGGGCACGGGCGTTATGGAAGAAGAAAAGCCCGAAATCGACGAGCGCCCCGGCGACGACCTCGCCGTCGACGACGACGTGCGCCTCGGGCAGGTGCCAGCCGCGCGGACGAACCAGCAGTGTCGCGATCTTATCGTTCAACTTGTACGACTTGCCCTTGTCCTCAAGGGTGATCGTCCCGGCGACGGCGTCGCGCAGGTTGACCTGGCCCTCGATCATCGTCGTCCACACCGGCGACGAGGCGTCCTCGAAATCGGCCATGAAGCAGCGCGCCCCCGAGTTGAGCGCGTTGATGACCATCTTGCGGTCGACCGGGCCGGTGATCTCGACGCGCCGGTCCTGCAGGTCGGGCGGCGATCCGGCAACGGTCCATGTGCCTGCCCGCACGCTCGCCGTTTCGGGAGCGAAGTCGATCGCGTTGCCGGCGTCCCACCACCGCTGCCGTGCCTCGCGGGCGCTCAGCAACGCGAGGCGGGTAGGGTCGTACTGGCGATGCAGGTTGGCGACGAAGGTCAGCGCCGCATCGGTCAGGATGGTGTCGAAGCCGGGAAGCATCGCGCCCCTGATTTCTACTCCGGCAACGGCCATTAATCTTCTCCTTGGGTGTTGAAACGAAACGGGGTCAGGCCGCGAGTGCGCTCGTCGACCTCGAGCCGCGCGCCCGCCGGAGCGAGGCTCCGCTGACGGCACGCGGAGCGGCCGCACCGGGCACAACCGAGACCGATCGGGGTCGCCGCCCCCGGTCCTGTGTCGAGGCCGTCGGCGTAGATCATCGCGCGCGCCGACGCCAGTTCGGCGGCGAGCAAAATCGCGAATTCGGGCTTCACCGTGCCATAAGGTGTCGCATAGGTTCGAACCGTGCGCGCGACCGACAGCCAGCGGGTGCCATCCTCGGTCTCGACGACCTGCCGCATGATCCGTCCCGACTGATCGAATGCGGCGTGCAGCACCCACAGCGGGCAACCGCCGCCCTCGCTCGCCAGTGCCGAACGGACGGCAGAGAAACGCTTGGAGATATTACCCGCGCGGTCGGTCCGCATCATCACGAACGGAATCCCGCGCATCCCCGGCCGCTGGAGGGTCGTCAGCCGGTGGGCGACCTGTTCGAACCCCGCGCCGAACCGCGCCTGGAGAAGTTCGAGGTCATAACCCAGCGCTTCGGCGGCGGCGTGAAATCGCGCATAGGGCATCATCATCGCCGCCGCCGCATAATTGGCCAGCGTCTGAACGGCGAAGCGCTCGTGCGCCTTTGACGTCAGCCCGGCTGCCGCGACGACGGCGTCGATCGGGGGCTTCAGCTCGATTAGCGCAAGCTGGTACGCGATCGCGAAGGTCCGCGAGGCCGCGTCGAGGCTTTCCGACAGCTGGAGCTGGCGCGCGTGAAGATCGAGGCGGCGGAGCAGGTCGGGCAGGACGGTCACCGGCAGGATGCGGACGCTGATCCCGTGCCGCGTGCGCAACCGTTCGGCGAGTCCGGCGGCTAGATCGGGGCTGGCCAGCCGCAGGTCGTCGGCGAGCGCTTCGGCAGCGGCGTCGAGGTCGGGAAAATGATTGCGCCGGTCGAGGAGCAATTCGGTCATCGCCTCGACCGGCCCCGCCGCCGCCGCACCGCTTGCCGCACCTAGACGGAGGAGGGCGGCGGTGACGCCTGGCGCGCTCGCCGCGACCTCGGCCAGTTCGGCGCGGCTGACGTCGAGCCCGGCAAGGCGCGGGTCGGCGAACAAGGTCGCCAGCTCGGCGGTGATTGCCGCGCCGTCGTCGCCGGTCAACTGGCGCAGATCGAGGTCGTAGACGGTGGCGAGCTTGAGCAGAAACGCGGCGGTCAGCGGCCGCTGGTTGCGCTCGATCAGGTTCAAGTAGCTGACCGAAACGCCGAGGTCGTCCGCCATGCGGGTCTGCGTGACCGCGCGATGGAGGCGCAACCGGCGCAGGCGTGGGCCGGCGAAGAGCTTGCGGTCAGTCATGTCTCTACCACCCAGAAGCCGTCATGCTGGCGCACGCCAGCACGACTCGTGGCCTGTCAAATATTTTACATTACGACAACTCGTTGCGGCCAAGCGGCGCACATATCGACACGATTTCGACAAACTTGTCATTGACCCCGCCGTATCCACTCAGGCAACGCTCTGCAATAGCTTCTGGGGAGGAGCGCTTGCGCGGGCAGGTCTTACGGCCGCCCGCGCTTCTGTTCGTAAAGCTTTGGTCAAAGGGGACCTCCATGTCGACGCCCGCTTCGTATGACGATCACCTCGGCCACGCCGGCAAATTGATCGCCGCGCAGGGCGGGACGTGGGACGGGATCAGCGCCGACGCCGTCGCGCGGATGCGGCTGCAGAACCGCTTCCGGACCGGTCTCGACATCGCTCGCTACACCGCCAAGATCATGCGCCGCGACATGGCGGCGTATGACGCCGACCCGGCGAATTACACCCAGTCGCTCGGTGCGTGGCACGGCTTCATCGGCCAGCAGCAGATGATCGCGATAAAGAAGCACTTCAGTTCGACCGAGCGGCGATACCTGTACCTGTCGGGCTGGATGGTCGCCGCGTTGCGATCGGATTTCGGCCCGCTGCCCGACCAGTCGATGCACGAAAAGACGACCGTCCCAGCGCTGATCGAGGAACTGTACACTTTCCTTCGCCAGGCCGACGCGCGCGAATTGGGCGGGATGTTCCGCGAGATCGACGCTGCCCGCGCCGCGGGTGACCAGTTCCGCGAGAAGCAGCTGCTTACGGCGGTCGAAAGTTTCCAGACGCACGTCGTGCCGATCATCGCCGATATCGACGCCGGGTTCGGCAATGCCGAGGCGACGTATCTCCTCGCGCGCAAGATGATCGAGGCCGGAGCGTGCGCCCTCCAGATCGAGAACCAGGTTAGCGACGAGAAGCATGCGGCCATCAGGACGGCAAGGTCACCGTCCCGCACGAGGACTTTCTCGCCAAGGTCCGCGCCTGCCGCTACGCCTTCCTTGAACTCGGCGTCGAGGACGGCATCATCGTCACCCGGACGGACTCGCTCGGGGCCGGCCTGACCAAGCAGATCGCGATCAGCCACACGCCCGGCGACCTGGGCGATCAGTACAACAGCTTCCTCGATTGCGACGAAGTCACCGCCGACACCGCGCGCAGCGGCGATGTCGT
>JANYFA010000134.1 GCA_025362895.1 Sphingomonadaceae bacterium
AAACTCGGCTCGGCGTCGGCGGAACCGCCGGTCGGCCGCAGCGCGGCGCGGATGTCACGCGAACCCGCCGGCCCGGTCGCGGTCAGCGCGGTTACACGGTCGATCGGGGCGGACCAGCGCTGGCGGTCCTTGCCATGGCCACCTCCAGCCCACCGTACTTGGCCTTCCACGCGTAGTGAGTCGCGCTTGACATCCCGTGCTTGCGACACACGTCGAGTACGACCGCGCCTGCATCGGCCTCGCGCAAAATCCCGATGATCTGTTCTTCCGTCAACCGCTTCCGCTTCATCGTCCGTCCCTCCGTCGGGGTCGGACTCTAGCTCCAACTGGAGGAAAATACGGGGGTCAGGTCACTCGGGCTGCAACGCGGCGTGAAGAGTTCTTGGCTTGGCAGTCGTCGGTTTTCTGGCAGGCACCGGCTTGGTCCGGGGGCCATTAGGGAAAACAAGCTGATACGGTAACGCGTGGCCCTTCAAGGCATTCACTCAGATCGGCATCCGGTATCCATAAAACTCGTGGTCCTCGTTATAACCGCCTTGACCAGCCCCAAGGTTGGCGAAGTCGTGGACGAACTCGATCGCCGTGATCCACTTCACCATCTTAAAACCGAGCTCGTTCTCACAGCGCAATCTGAGCGGCGCGCCGTGGAGGACACTGAGCGGGGCGCCGTTCATCTCGTAGGCCAGGATTGTGAGCTCGTGGCGCATGTTGAATATCTCGTGCACGTCATAATAGCGACCACCGTCCGCCCCGTCGGCGAGCGAGTAGAAAACCGCGTAGCGGGCTTGCGACGTCGGCCGCACCAGCGCAAGAATCTGGTGCATCGGAACGCCGCCCCATTTGGCGACACCAGACCAGCCCTGGATGCAGAAATGGGTGGTGATCTGTTCCTGTTTCGGCATGGCCTTGAGGTCGGCCAGTGAGAGCTCCTGCGGCACCTCGACCAGACCGCTGATCCGGAGCTTGTAACTTGCGAACTCGTCCGCCACCAAGCCGTCGAACTCCTTCGATGCAGGCATGGTGCCGTTCGGCCAGAAAAACGGTGAGATGTCGTTTTCGGTCAGCTGCGAGTGGGCGTCCCAGCGTTCGGCCAAACCCTTAAGCCGGCCGACCATGAATGCGCCTGTGCGCTGCACGAGCCGCGCGTGCTTGATCGTGAATGGGGAGACGAGGAGCCAGGTGACGACCATCACGGTCATGGCGAGGGCAAACAGCGGCAATCCGGCCCACGAAGCGTTGCTGACACCAGCAAACATGTGGTTGGTGTTTTGCCGAAGCCCGGTGACGAACACCATGATGCCGTGTGCCAGAATGAAGAATATGAACCAGGAGAATGAGATAAAGTGGACCGACCGCATCGCCTGCCGGTTGAAAACTCTCCCGAACCAGCCGAGCTTGTTCGAAATCGCCGGGCTCTGCATCAGGCCGGTAGCGATCGAGACCGGCGCGGCGATGAAGACGGTGATAAAGTAACTTAGCTGTTGCAGACCGTTATAGCGGGTCCAGCTGTGATCGACCGGGAAGTTCAGCGAGGCATATTGGATCGCGGTCGACAGCGCGGCAGGGAACACTCCCCACGTCAGTGGCACCAGCCGCAGCCATTGGCCGGTCGCGAATATCAGGACGTAGAACATTACGCCGTTGATCACCCACAGCAGGTTGACCGAGAAATGCCACCACCGGGCGAGGCCAATCGAGTGGCGAACGCCGGGCAGACCCAGCCAGCCAGGAATTGACACGGAATCGTCTTTGGAGGTCCATACCCGGCCTATCGGGACCGGAACCTGGAAGCGGAACCAGTCGGTTCCCGGCGTCGAATCACGCTTCCAGTAGAGCCGCGGGTGGTCGGCGAGGATCTGGATGCCGGCGCGGATAATGAACAGCATAAAGAACATGTTGACGAAATGCTGGAGCCGCAGCCACCACGGAAAACCCGAGTCCACCGATGGCGCCGCCTGGGCGATCCCCGGATAATGCGTGATGAAAGCCTGGACGCCGGGCAGCTCGCGAACGCTCTGCGCAACGGCGATCAGCAAAATCAGGATCGCCGCGCCGATCGGCAATGCCCATAAAATGCTGACCCACCGCTCGCCGATGCGGATGCGCGGAACGATCCCGGCCTGAGGCGGTAGCCAGTGATTGAGGCGAAGACGATCGTCCGCACCGGTGAGCGTGCTTTCCAGCGGCTCGGCCGTCGCTGCAATCTCGTTCATCGGCCGGCTCCCATCGCCGCTGGAGGGTCAATCGCTTAGCTTGGTCAGCGCAGAACCCTTGTGCGCGGCGATATGATCCGTTCGGCTGCTCCTAATCTCGTACTGTGGGCAGTCGGCGCTCGCGCGATGCGTGTGGCCTTTGTAGTCGAAATCCTGGATATGAACCCGGTTGATCGTGCCGTCGACGTGGCCGGCCTCAGAGTTCCATCCGACCCGGTCGCCGACCTTGAATGACTCGACCATCAGCGTTCTCCCAGCAACCGGAAATCTGCTCGGGGTGCGCGAACGGACTTCCAGAACTTATATGCAACGCGTGAAAACGCTCGATAGCTTGCTGGCGGAGGTTCGCGCGTGCCGGATGTGCGCCGATGACCTGCCGCTCGGTCCGCGACCCGTGATCCAGATATCGCCGGCAGCGCGCATTTTGATTGCCAGCCAGGCGCCAGGAACGAAGGTCCACGAAAGCGGCGTTCCTTTCTCAGACGCGTCGGGGGATCGCTTGCGCGAGTGGATGGGGGTGTCAGAGGACGAGTTCTACGACGAGCGTCAGGTCGCCATTCTGCCGATGGGCTTATGCTATCCCGGGCGCCTGCCAGGCGGCGGCGACGCACCCCCTCGAGCTGAATGCGCTCCGCTCTGGCGCGACCGTCTGTTGGCACATCTGCCTGACCTGCGCCTGACCTTGCTGATCGGCACGTACGCCCAGAACAATGTGCTTGGCGCGGGCAAGATGACCGAACGGGTGATGAACTTTAAGGATCGCCTGCCCGCGGTCTTCCCGCTGCCGCATCCCTCGTGGCGCAGCCGCCACTGGGCGGCGCAGAATCCATGGTTCGACGCGGAGGTGATTCCAGCGCTGCATGACGCGGTGCAGCGGGCGCTTGCATGACGGTGTTGGAACGGCCTCCCGTCTACACGATCGGTCACTCGACACGGAGCATCGCCGAGTTCGTCGAGCTGCTGAAATATGGACGGGTCGAACTAGTTGTCGATATTCGCAGCACGCCGCGATCCCGCGTCAACCCGCAGTTCAACCTCAATGTGTTGCCAGAAGCGCTAGCTGCCTGGCAGATTGGCTATCTGTACATCGCCGACCTGGGAGGCAGACGGCCAAAGTCGAAGGTGGTGCCGCCCACGGTGAATGCTTTCTGGACCAACCAGAGCTTCCACAATTACGCGGACTACGCACTGTCCGATGAATTCCGCGGTGGCATGTCGTGCCTTGCCGAAGCGAGCCGTGAGCGGCGGTGCGCGATCATATGCTCGGAAGCGGTCTGGTGGCGATGCCACCGGCGGTTCGTCGCCGACTACCTCCTTTACGACGGAAGGGATGTCTTCCATTTGATGGGAGCGAGGCGGGTCGATGTCGCCACGATAAATCCGGCGGCGCGGGCTGAAGGCGCATCGCTTGTATATCCTTCGGAACGGAATCATTCAGCTTCGGTTATTCAGCTCGAGCACGGAGATATTTCGTGAGGAATCTGGTCGGAGTCGCTTTGATTGCTCGTGCTAGCCGGCTCGCAACAGGGCGCAGCTTCGGGGTTGGACGTTGTCAGCGCGCAAGACCAGAAATTTCTTAATGTGCATGGGAGCGACGCGAGTGTCATCTAATCGCACTTGGAATGGGCATGACCTAGGGTCAGGACCTGTTAATTGTTTGCGTCGATGATCACCGGCTGATTCAGTAGCGGCACTGAGGAGGCGCTGCGATGAGTGATCTGGTCTGGTTGTCCGCTGCACAGATGCGTCGGATCGAGCCGTACTTTCCATTGTC
>JANYFA010000110.1 GCA_025362895.1 Sphingomonadaceae bacterium
GAACGACTTCCCGAACCAGCTGGCCGAACTGCTCGGCTATCTCGAGGATGACCTTCCCGCCGGTCACCCGTTCGCCGAGCTGGCGCGGTCACTGCCGGGGCGGCCCGAAATTCCCGGCGTGTGGCTGCTCGGCTCGTCCCCCGACAGCGCCGCCTGGGCGGCGGAAACCGGGCTGCCTTATTGCTTTGCCGACTTCATCAACAGCGACGGCGCCGCCATCGCCCGCCAGTACCGCGAAGCCTTTCAACCCAGCGTCCGCGCCGCTGCCCCCTATACGATGGTCGCGCTATGGACCGTATGTGCCGCCACCGACGCCGCCGCCGAACGGCTCGCGCTGTCATCGCGGATGATGCTCGCGCATCTGTTGCAGGGGGTGCTGATCCCGGTGCCCAGCCCCGAAACGGCGGCGGCGTGGCTTGCCGCCAATCCGCACGCCGCGCAGCGACGCCGCCGGATGATCGCCGGGTCGCCGACGACCGTCCGCGCCGGGATCGAGGCGGCGGTGGCCGAATACGGGGCCGACGAGGCGATGCTCGTCAACATCGTCCACGACCACGCCGCCCGGGTACGCAGCTATGAACTGGTGGCCGACGTCTTTGCCGGGCACCGTCTGGCGGCCTGAAGCTCCGGTATCGATCGATTCGCCGCGTCGGCCTGCTCCGCATCAGCGGCTTCCGATTATGCCGTCGGCGGTTGACACTGCAGCGCAGCATCGGTTGATGGCGGTCATGGCAGCCAAAACCATCCGCGTCCTTGCGATCGCCAGCGGCGGTGGTCACTGGGTTCAGTTGCTGCGAATGCGCCCGGCGTGGGACGGGTGCGCGGTGACCTATGCCACCGTCCACGCCGACAGCGCCGCCGATGTCGCCCCCGCGCCACTGCTGACATTCGGTGACGCCTCGCGCGCCGACTGGTGGCGGTTGCCCGGCGTCGCCTTGCGGATGCTGGCGATCGTTCTCCGCGTCCGCCCGCACGTCGTCGTCACTACGGGAGCCGCGCCACCGCTGTTCGCTCTGTTGTTCGCGCGCGCGCTCGGGGCGCGGACGTTATGGGTCGACAGCATCGCCAATGGTGAAGTGTTGTCGTCGTCGGGTGTCCTCGCCGCGCACGTCGCAACGCAACGCGTGACCCAATGGCCCGGCCTGGCCACTGGCGACATCGCTTATTGGGGCAGCGTGCTGTGACGGTACCGCGCGGCGGCGTGTTCGTTTCGACAGGGTCGATGATGCCGTTCGACCGGCTGATCCGGGCGATGGACACCTGGGCCGAGGATCATCCCGCCACGCCCGTCTTCTTCCAGATCGGCAAGGGTAGCTACGAACCGCGCCATGGTGGCTTTGTCCGGCTGATGCCGGTCGGGGCGTATCGTGATCATCTCGCGGCCGCCGCACTGTTCGTCGCCCATGCCGGGATGGGATCGATCATCTCGGCGATTCAGGCGGGCAAGCCGCTCGTCATGCTGCCGCGCAGCAAGCCGCTTGGTGAGCATAACACCGATCATCAGCTGGCGACGGCGGCGACGGTCGGGCAGCGCGACGGGCTCCACGTCGCCGCGACCGAGGGCGATCTTGCCGCGATCATCGACCGGCTGCTCGCCGACACCAGCGCGTCGCCCGCACCGATTGCGCCGTTCGCGAGCGCCGAACTGATCGGCCATATCCGCGCCTTCATCCACGCAGCCGGACGATGAGCGGCCTGATCGCCCTCGGGGTGACCCCCGATCCGCACCGCTTCACGCTTGCGGTCACCCCGCCGGTGTGCGTTGGCCGCCGCGACCACCAATTTCTGTTCGGTGGCGCCGGGATGGGCGCCGCCATCGCCGCGGTGGAGGCCGCGACCGGGCGTCCGACAGTATGGGCGACGGCGCAGTATCTGTCATTCGCGCGACCCCCGGCGACGCTCGATCTCGACGTCGTCGTCCCCGTCAGCGGACGCCATTCGAGCCAGGCGCGCGTCACCGGCCACGTCGGCAATACCGAGATCTTGACGGTCAATGCCGCGCTGGGCAGCCGTCCCGACGCGACCGCGATTCAGTGGAGCGCTATCCCCAATGTGCCGCCGCCCGGCGATTGCCCGGCAATCGTCAACGACTGGCCGCGCCACCCCGATGATATCAACGCCGCGTTCGAACAGCGCAGCGCACGCGGACGCTTCGGAGCGACGCGCAGCATGGGCGGCCCCAGCCCCGACGGCGTCTCGACGATGTGGGTCCGCCCGATAGCCGGAATCGTCGACCGCGTTACCCTCGCGCTGATGGCCGATTTCCTCCCCAGCGGCATCGGCCATGCGTTCGGCGAGGGCGTCGGCGGTAACAGCCTCGACAATACCATCCGCTTCCTCGGGATCGTCCCGACCGAATGGGTATTGTGCGACACCGTCATCGAAGGAACCGCGAACGGCTTCGTCCACGGCCGGATGCGCCTGTTCGCGCAGGGCGGCGCGCTGCTGGCGACCGCGAGCCAGTCGATGATCGTCAGGCGATTCGCGCCACCGGCATGACCGGACGGCACCATCATCCGCGACACAAATGCCTGTCCTACAGACCCCGACTTGAGCTATAGATAAATGATGACGGGACAGCGCCACTTCCGCGACGGCTGTGTTCCGCAAGATTATTATGCACCAAACGCCCGCAGCGAAACTTTCGCAATAATCGAACGAGAATTTAGCGAACTTCCGCAGGATTCGGACCGGCGTCGCTGGCCGAAAACACTGATTTCGAAAGCCTGCCGATGAACATCCAGACCCGCATCGACGTCGCGACCGCCGCCCTCGCGTCGCCCAAATGGCCGGCGTTTGACTGGGCCGACCCGCTCGCGCTCGATGCGGCGCTGACCGGCGAGGAGCGGATGATCCGCGACAGCGCGCGCGCCTTTTGCGATGCTGAATTGGCCCCTGCTGTCCGCGTTGCCAATCGCAACGAAAGCTATGACCCTGATTTGATGAAGAAGTTCGGGCGCGCTGGGCTGCTCGGCATGACGATCGACGGCTATGGCTGCGCCGGAGCAAGCTATGTCGCTTACGGCCTCGTCGCGCGCGAGGTCGAGCGGATCGATTCGGCGTACCGCTCGGCGATGAGCGTTCAGTCGAGCCTCGTCATGTACCCGATCCACGCTTATGGTACCGACGCGCAGCGCGACAAATACCTCCCCGGCCTTGCCACCGGCGACCTGATCGGCGCGTTCGGCCTAACCGAGCCTGACGCCGGTTCCGACCCCGGCAGCATGAGCACCCGTGCCGTCGCGCGCGATGGCGGATACGTCCTCAACGGGGCGAAGATGTGGATCACGTCGGCACCCGTAGCCGACGTTTTTGTCGTGTGGGCCAAGTTAAAGGGCGATAACGGCAAGGACGCGATCCGCGGCTTCATCATCGAGCGCGGCGACGCCGGACTAACGACGCCCAAGATCGAGGGCAAATTCGCCCTGCGCGCGTGGGTGACGGGCGAAATCGTGCTCCAGGACTGTCACATCCCCGCCGACCGGCTGCTGCCCGGCGTCAGTGGGCTGGCCGGCCCGTTCGGCTGCCTCAACAACGCGCGCTACGGGATTGCGTGGGGCGCGATGGGCGCGGCGGAATTCTGCTGGCACGCAGCGCGGCAGTACACGCTCGACCGCAAGCAGTTCGGGCGCCCTTTGGCGCAGACGCAACTCGTCCAGAAAAAGCTCGCCGACAT
Organism: Sphingomonadaceae bacterium; assembly: GCA_025362895.1. Classification (GTDB taxonomy): domain Bacteria; phylum Pseudomonadota; class Alphaproteobacteria; order Sphingomonadales; family Sphingomonadaceae; genus Polymorphobacter_B. The sequence goes on from JANYFA010000110.1 coordinate 3,677, forward strand.
GCAGACCGAAATCACGCTGGGCCTCCACGCCGCCCTGGCCGCCGGGCGAATGCTCGACGCACACACCCTCGCCCCCGAAGCGATCAGCCTGATCAAGCGCAACAATTGCGGCAAGGCGCTCGACATCGCGCGGAACGCCCGCGACATGCACGGCGGCAACGGCATCAGCGACGAATACGGCGTCATCCGCCACGTCATGAACCTCGAGGCGGTCAACACCTATGAAGGCACTCACGACGTCCACGCATTGATTCTGGGCAGGGCACAAACGGGGCTGCAGGCGTTCTTCTAAGCGCAGCGCGGGCTTTGCCCGCGCGCCCTAGTCAGACCCGCCCGGCGCCGGAAGCGCCTTGACCAACCCCAGATGCGCCGCCACGTCGTTCACCGAGATTCCCGCCGGGATCACATACACCAACCGCGCATCCCCGCTCGTCGTCACCGCGACCGCCCCTTTGGGGCACAGTTTCATGCACCCCGTTTCGACGATGCGGATCGGCGAGCGTTTCCATTTCGGCAGGTTGAGCGCCTTCTTCAGCGCCTTCGCCAGCGGACGTTTACCGCCGTCGCCGAAGCCGCCGCCGACCTTCTTGCCGCATTTGCCGCAGATCGCGACGAGGGTTTCGCTGGGGGTAGCGACGGTGCGAATGGCGGGTTTCATCGCGGCTGAACGGACGGTCGGCGACATCGTTGCCTTGACGCCCCGCCGCCCCCGCGCCACCCCTGTGCCATGCTCCTCCTCGCCCTCCTGTTTGCCGCCGGTGTCTGGGCGGGGGCGCAAAACGCGCTCGCGGGCGGAGGGTCGTTCGTCACGCTGCCTGCGTTAATCCTGACCGGGCTCGATCCCAAGCTCGCCAACATCACCTCGACCGTCGCGCTATTCCCCGGGCAGGTGACGACGGGGATGGCCGGGCGCACCCTGGTCGCCGGGACCGCGCGGCTGGCGTTCGGCTGGCTCGCGGCGATCAGCCTTGCCGGCGGGGTCGCGGGGGCGCTTCTGCTGCGCGTGACGCCGGTCGGCGTATTTGGTGCGATGGTCCCGTGGCTGGTACTCGCCGCGACGGTCCTGTTCGCGTGGAGCAGCTTTGGGCCAAAACGCCAGGGCGGCGGCGCGCCCCCACCGGCATGGCTGTCGGCGATCCTGCAAGGCGGCATTGCCACGTACAGCGGCTTTTTCGGCGGCGGCGCGGGGATCATCACGCTGGCGGCGTTAACGCTCGCGCGGATGCCACTGCGTAACGCCGGGGGAACCAAGAACGTCCTCGTCGCCATCTCCAACATCGCCGCCGCACTGGTTTTCGCACTGACGACGGCGATCCCTTGGGCGAAGGCGGCGGCCGTCGGCGCGGGGTCGATGGCCGGCGGCTATGCGGGCGCGGTCCTGCTGAAACGCGTGCCGGTAACCGTCCTGCGCGTCGCGGTCGTGGTCATCGGCGTCGCCCTCACGATCGGTCTGTTCATCCGCGGCTAGGCCCGGCATAGGTCGCCGCATGACCGATAACGCCCCCGACCCCCGCGCGCTGGCCAAGACCGAAACGCTGATCGAGGCGCTGCCGTACCTCCAGCGCTACGCCGGGCAGATCTTTGTCGTGAAATATGGCGGCCATGCAATGGGCGATGCCGAGCTGGCACGCGACTTTGCCGAGGATATCGTCCTGTTGAAGGCGTGCGGCATCAACCCCGTCGTGGTTCACGGCGGCGGGCCGCAGATTGGTGCGATGCTCGCTCGCCTCGGCATCAAGAGCGAATTCGTCGACGGGCTGCGCGTCACCGACGCCGCGACGGCACAGGTCGCTGAGATGGTCCTCGCGGGGTCGATCAACAAGGAACTCGTCGGCTGGATCAACGCTGCTGGCGGACGTGCGGCGGGCATTTCGGGCAAGGACGCCAACCTTGTCCGCGCGGTCAAGGCAACGCGCACGACGCGCGATCCCGGCAGCAATATCGAGCGCGAGGTCGACCTCGGCTTCGTCGGCGAACCCGTGTCGGTCGATCGCCGCCTGATCGACGTCCTCATCGCCGCCGACATCGTCCCCGTGATCGCCCCGGTCGCGGCGGGGGCGGACGGAACGACGTACAACGTCAACGCCGACACGATGGCAGGCGCCGTTGCGTCGGCGATCGGCGCCGCGCGGCTATTCCTGCTGACCGACGTCGCCGGAGTGCTCGACAAGGCGGGCGATCTGCTGACCGATCTCACCCCAAAGGCGATCGCCGCGCTGGTGGCCGACGGGACGATTTCGGGCGGGATGATCCCCAAGATCGAAACGTGCGTCGCCGCCGTTGGCGCGGGCGTCGGCGCGGCGGTCATCCTCGACGGGCGCGTCGGCCATGCGATGCTGCTCGAAATCTTTACCCGCGCCGGTGCCGGGACGCTGGTCCACGCTTAATCTGTTCCCCGAAATGGGGCGGATCGAGCGCCACCTTCGATTGCGCCCGTCGCCCCGACCCTCTATCTGCGACGCCAACCACCGGCGGGGAAGCCAACGTGAACACCATCGTCGCGCTGCTCGATTTCGTCGTGATCTACCTGCTCGGGCTGCTCAAGCTCCTGCTGATCGTCTATGCGGTCATGTCGTGGCTGATCGCGTTCAACGTCGTCAACACGTACAACAGCTTCGTGCGCGGGGTGCAGCGGACGCTCGAGCGCATCCTCGAGCCGCTGTTGCGCCCGATCCGCCGGGTCATCCCCGACATGGGCGGGATTGATCTGTCGCCGATGGTGCTGTTCCTGCTCATCGTCCTGATCCAGAGCTATCTCTACCCCGCGATCATGCGCGACCTGTCGCTGGCGTGACGTGAAGGCGTGGGGCCCAGTCGTCGGCGGTGTCACACTGACGGTCCGCGTGTCCCCCCGTGGGGGGCGCAACGCGGTCGAAGGGCTGGTCGCCGACGCCGAAGGCAAGCCGCAGCTGGCCGTTCGTATCGCCGCCGCACCCGTCGACGGCGAGGCGAACGATGCCGTCGAGGCGACCCTCGCCCGCTGGCTCGGCGTCAAGCCGAGCGACGTCGAGGTGACGGCCGGCGAGACGACGCGGTCGAAGATCGTGACAATCGATGGCGACCCGGTTGCGCTGATTCGCAAGCTCCAGACGCTGACCGCCAAGGTGGCGGCATGACCGCCGCGCTGATCGACGGCAAGGCGCACGCGGCCACGCTGGTCGAGCGCGTTGCAGCCGCCGTCCCCGCGTTCGCCGCCGCGCGCGGGCGGGTACCGGGGCTCGCCGTGGTCGTGGTCGGTGATAATCCGGCGAGCGCCGTCTATGTCCGTAACAAGCTCGCGCGGACGGCAACCGCCGGCATGCGCTCGATCGAACACCGGTTGCCGGCGACGGTGAGCGAAGCCGGCCTTCTCGCCCTTGTCGCGACGCTCAACGCCGACGATGCGGTCGACGGCATCCTCGTTCAGTTGCCGCTGCCGCCGCACATTGACGACGCCAAGGTGCTCGTGGCGATCGCTCCCGACAAGGATGTCGACGGCTTTCATCCGGTCAATGCCGGACGGCTCGCCACCGGGCTGCCGGGGTTGGTGCCTTGCACCCCGACGGGGTGCCTGATGTTGCTCAAGGACACGGTCGGCGACCTGTCCGGCGCCGAGGCAATCGTCATCGGGCGGTCCAATATCGTCGGCAAACCAATGGCGGCGCTGCTGACGGCGGCATCGGCAACGGTTACACTCGCGCACAGTCGGACCCGCGACCTTGCCGGCCACGTCGCCCGCGCCGATATCGTCGTCGCCGCCGTCGGCGTCCCCGAGCTGGTGCGCGGCGCATGGCTCAAGCCCGGGGCCGTGGTCATCGACGTCGGCATGAACCGGATCGCCCATACCGATGGGACGACCAAGCTGGTCGGCGATGTCGCCTTTGCCGAAGCCCGTGCTGTCGCTGCCGCAATCACCCCCGTTCCCGGCGGTGTCGGGCCGATGACGATCGCCTGCCTTCTCCGCAACACCTTGGTTGCCGCCCATCTGCGGGCGGGACTACCGCCGGTGGTCGGGTTATGACCGACCTTGTTGCCCTGTTCGTCTCGGCGTTCGTCACCCTGTTCGTCGTTCTCGATCCCCCCGGCTGCGTGCCGATCTTCTCGTCGCTGACGCCGGGCGCGAGTGCGGCGCACCGGCGCAATATGGCGTTGCGGTCGACGGCGATCGCCGGGGGGGTCCTGTTCGCCTTCGGCATCTTCGGCGAAGGGTTCCTGTCGGCGCTCGGCATCAGCCTTGCCGCCTTCCGCATCGCCGGCGGCATCATGGTCTTCTTGATCGCGATCGACATGGTCTTTGAAAAGCGTACCGAACGTCGCGAAGACCGCGCCGAGGAAGTCATCCGCGGGCGCGAGATCGTCGAGGAAGACGTCTCTGTTTTCCCGATGGCGATCCCGATGATCGCCGGGCCCGGGTCGATCGCTGCGATCATGCTGCTCAGCGCGCAGGCGAAGGGGCTGGAGGCCCACCTCGTGGTCTACGGCGCGCTGGCCGCCGTCCTGGTGGTGATGCTCGCCGCGTTGCTTGCCGCCGGGGCCGTGATGCGGCTGATCGGCGACAAGATCGAGGCGATGATCACCCGGCTACTCGGCGTCGTCCTTGCCGCGCTCGCCGCGCAGTTCGTCGTCGATGGGCTGCGCGAGGCCTTCCACATCGCCTGAAGTGGTTCATTTTCGGTTGCCCTGCGATGGTGTAACGATCGACTGGTGAACGAGGAACGACGATGACCGTGACGACACTGGTACGCGCCCATACCGACGCCGATCCGCACGCGATCGAGTTGTCGATCGTGATGCCGTGCCTGAACGAGGCCGAGACGCTGGGCGTCTGCATCGAAAAAGCGAACCGCTTCCTCGTCCAGAGTGGCGTCGTGGGTGAGGTCGTCATCGCCGACAACGGCTCGACCGACGGTAGTCAGAAGATCGCCACCGACCTTGGCGCGCGCGTCGTTGCGGTGCCGGTGCGCGGCTACGGTGCGGCATTGCAGGCGGGCATCGTCGCTAGCCGGGGAACCTTCGTCGCGATGGCCGACAGCGACGACAGCTATGACTTCCTGGGATTGATGCCGTTCGTCGCCAAGCTGCGCGGCGGCGATGACCTTGTGATGGGCAACCGTTTTCAGGGCGGGATCGCCAAGGGTGCGATGCCGCCGCTCCACCGCTATCTGGGCAATCCGGTTCTGAGCTTTGTCGGGCGGCTGTTCTATCCGTCGCAGATCGGCGACTTTCACTGCGGCCTGCGCGCTTTCCGCCGCGACGCGATCCTCGCTCTCGGTCTCAAGACGACGGGGATGGAGTTCGCGTCCGAAATGGTCGTGAAGGCGACGCTGGCACATCTGCGGGTCGCCGAAGTCCCGACGACGCTGTCGCCCGATGGCCGGTCGCGCCCGCCGCACCTGCGGTCGTGGCGCGATGGGTGGCGGCACCTCAAGTTCCTGCTGACCTTTGCCCCGAAGTGGCTATTTTTCTATCCGGGACTCGCTCTCGCCGCGCTCGGTACCGTTCTTCTCGCCGCACTGCTGCCGGGTAGCGTCCACGTCGGCAGCGTCACGCTGGGCGTCCACACCCTGCTGTTCGCCGCCGCCGGAGTGATCATCGGCGCGCAACTGATGAGCTTTGCCGTCGTCGCCCGCCTTTTCGGGGTGCGCGAGGGTCTGTGGCCAACGTCGCCCCGCATCGAGTTCGCGCGGCGGCTGTTCACCATCGACCGAACGTGCATTGCCGGCGCGGTCATGCTCGTCGCCGGGATTGTCCTTGCTGTCGCTGCCGTGCGCGGCTGGGCGGGAACCGGCTTCGGCGACATGGACGTGGAGGGGACGATGCGCCTGGCAATCCCGTCCGTCCTGCTCTGCGCCCTCGGCGTCCAGGCGCTCGTTACCGGCTTCTTCACCGCGCTGCTGACGAGTGACTGAGGACGCGGCCGCGAGCGCAACCGGACCGGCGTGGCTCGGACAGGTAGCGCGGTTCGCACTTGTCGGTGGCCTCTCCTTCATCCTCGACGCAGGCATCCTGTGGCTGACCCTACGGGCCGGGGCGTCGCCTTATGCTGGGCGAGTGTTATCGATCGCAGTGTCGATCGTCTTCACATGGTGGCTCAACCGCCGCCTGACCTTCACCACCGCCGCCGGGCCGTCGTGGCGCGAGTTTGGGGCCTATGCGCTTCAATCGCTTCTCGGCGCGGCGATCAACTACGGTGTCTACTCGGTGGCTATCGCCGCGGGCGCGCCGGTCCTCGCCGGGCTGGTTCTTGGCACCGGTATCGCCGCCGTGGTCAACTTCTTCCGCTACCGCGCGATCCTCGGCTGACGCCGCCGCGCCGTCACCATTCTGCCCCGTCCTCGCCCGCGACGTCGGTCACCACGAAATACCAGTCGCCCTCGTCGCACGCGAGCGTGTCGATCGATACGAACGTCGCCAGCGTCGCCCCCTCTCCATCGACCAGCCGCCACCGGCTCGTTACCCGCGCGGCATCGTCGGGCAAGTCCTCGATCTGTTCGACCACCGCCGTCACACCCGCAACGCCGTGTGCCTCCCACCGCGCAAGACGATCATCGATCCAGGCATCGAGTTCGTCGTCCGCCTCGATGAATGTCGTCCCCGCGCCGTCGGCGATCATCTGTGGCAGGCCCATGCCATCGGCGATCGCTTCGACGTCGCCAGCGTTCCACGCATCGGCATGGCCCGCGATGAAGTCGGCGATCGCGGCGTGGCTGGTGGCGCTCACTGCCCCATCCCCTGATCGCGCCGCCCCAGCAGGCGCAACCGCAGCGCGTTCAGCTTGATGAACCCTTCCGCATCGCGCTGGTCATACGCCCCGGCGTCGTCTTCGAAGGTGACGACCTTCGCCGAATAAAGCGAATGCGGTGACTTGCGCCCGACGACATCGGCGCGCCCCTTGTACAGCTTGAGCCGGACGGTCCCGCTGACCTTCGCCTGGCTATGGTCGATCGCCGCCTGGAGCATCTCGCGCTCGGGGGCGAACCAGAAGCCGTTGTAGATCAGCTCGGCATACTGCGGCATCAGCGCGTCCTTGAGGTGCGCTGCGCCGCGATCGAGGGTGATCGACTCGATCCCGCGATGGGCCGCATGGAGGATCGTCCCCCCCGGCGTCTCGTACATCCCGCGTGACTTCATGCCGACGAAGCGGTTTTCGACGAGGTCGAGCCGCCCGATGCCGTGGAGGCGACCGAGATCGTTCAGCTTCGCGAGCAGCGCCGCCGGGCCGAAGCCCTCGCCATCCACGGCCACGGGATCGCCGCGCTCGAAGTCGATCGTGATGTACTGCGGTGTCGCGGGCGCATCCTCGGGCGACCCGGTGCGTGAATAGACATAGTCGGGAACCTCGTCCCACGGGTCCTCGAGCACTTTCCCTTCCGAGCTCGTGTGAAGCAGGTTGGCGTCGGTCGAAAATGGCGACTCCCCGCGCTTGTCCTTCGCCACCGGAATCTGATGCGCCTCGGCAAAGGCGATCAGCGCCTCGCGGCTCGTCAGGTCCCACTCGCGCCACGGCGCGATGATGCGGATATCCGGGGCGAGCGCGTAATAGCCCAGCTCGAAGCGAACCTGGTCGTTGCCCTTGCCGGTCGCGCCGTGGCTGACCGCATCGGCGCCGACGGCTCTCGCGATTTCAATCTGCTTCTTGGCGATCAGCGGGCGGGCGATCGACGTCCCGAGCAGGTACTGACCCTCATACAGCGCGTTGGCGCGCATCATCGGAAAGACATAGTCGGCGACGAACTCGTCGCGCAGATCCTCGATGAAGATCTCCTTCACGCCGAGCAGCTGCGCCTTCGCCCGCGCCGGTTCGAGCTCCTCGCCCTGACCGAGGTCGGCGGTGAAGGTGACGACCTCGCAGCCATAGGTCTGCTGGAGCCACTTGAGGATGACGCTGGTGTCGAGACCGCCCGAAAACGCGAGGACGACCTTTTTCGGTAGTGGCAGCGCGGTCGTCGGCATGCGGAAGTCCTCGTATAGCGGCGGCGCACCATAGCGGTGCGCCCTGTCGATGCAACGCGGGCGGCCTGTGAAATGGACCCGCCCGTCACCTCGCCTGCACCTGGACCTTAGCGCGGGCGGGAAACGCCTAGGGTGTGGCCGAACCCGCCGTCTCCGGCCCGACCATCTGCCACCCTCCCGCGCGCCGCAGAAGGACGAAGCGGTGATAAAGCAGCGCCGCCACCATGATGGCGGCGAGCATCACCTCGCCCCTCCGCCCGTCGGCGTCCTGCCACGTCAGAACCGCCAGCCCGGTTGCAGCGATCAGGCTGACGATGTTCGTGAGCGGGAAGAGCGGGGCCCGGTATGTCCCCGCCTGCCCGGTCAACCCGCGCCGTCGCCCGACCAGTCCGGCCCAGTTGAGCAGGGCCCAGTTGACGATGCCGTTGGCCGCCGCGAGTAGAACCAGCGCCCGCAGCCCGAACAGGGTGAACGCCATCGCCGTCGTGCCGACGAGAACCGACGCGACCCACGGGGAGCCGAAACGCGGATGGAGGCGGCCGAGGGCGCGGTTGACAGGAGCGGCCCAGATCGCGTCACGCCCCGAGCTCCACAGCCAGCGTCCATAGCAGATCACGGCCGCCATGACGGCGTTGAAGATGGCGGCCGCGATGCCCAACCCGATTGCCTTCGCCAACGCGGGCGAGGCGTGCTGCGCGATCAGCGCGGCGAACGGTGATTCGGCGGCGAGCGTCGCGGGCAGGTCGCGACCGCCGACGACGAGCGCGAGCATCGGCAGAATCATCGCGACGAACGAAAGCAACGTGATTCGGACAACCAGCCGACCGACGCGCGCGGGGTCGCGCAGCTCTTCGCCGAAGTAGATCGCCTGTCCGGCTCCGCTGACTGCCCACGACGCCGCCGATACCGCTCCGGCGGCGACGCCGAGCGTCAGCGGCAGCGCGGCGCCGTCGGCGAAGCGGATCGGCAGGGCGACAATCACTTCCAGCCCGCGCGCTGGCTCGGCGAAGCCGAGGACCGTTACGAGAGCAAGGGCACCGAGTTCGATCGCCAGGAAGATGCCCGTGACGACGGCGCCGGTGCGGATGTTGATGATTGCGCCCGCCGTTGCGAGCACGAGCGCGGCGATTGCGGTCGGGATCGGCGGTAGCCCGGGGACGACGCCGCTAAGGTAGAGCGCGATGCCGCTCGCGGTCAGGGCGATGAACACCGGAGTCGAAAGCAGGTCGAGCGCGAACTGGACGACGCCCCATTGCGCGCCGAGTACCTGCCCGACGGTCGCATAGTCGCCGCCCGCGAAGGGGAAGCTCGAGCCAAGCTCGGCCTGGGCGAAGGTGAAGATCAACGTGAGCAACCCGCCGACGACGAAGGCCAGGGCCGCACCCGTTCCCGCCTGATGCACGATGTCGGCCCCGGTGACGAAAACCGACGCCGCTGGTGACAGGACCGACAGCGTCAGCAGCGCCACCGCAACGGGACCGAGCGTTCGTTCGAGCGATTTCGCCTGCTCCATCCGTCCCCCCCCCCGCCCGGACCCGGACGATGGCCCGAGCACGACGAGCGGGTCAATCTCCGAATATGAACACTTAACGAGGTTAACGCCCACGCACCGCTTTTGTCATAATCGAACAGTCAGATGGTAGACCCATGATCGGTTCGTTATGGATATTTACCTCGATGCAGCCGTGATTTTGGCGGTCAGGTCGGGGACGAGCGTGAACAGGTCGCCGACGAGGCCGATATCGGCGACCTGGAAGATCGGTGCGTCGTCATCCTTGTTGATCGCGACGATGATCTTGCTGTCCTTCATTCCCGCAAGATGCTGAATTGCGCCGGAAATACCGACGGCAACGTATAGTTCGGGGGCGACGATCTTACCCGTCTGGCCGACCTGATAGTCGTTGGGAACATAGCCCGCATCGACCGCTGCCCGGCTCGCGCCCAAGGCCGCACCCAAGCTGTCGGCGAGCGGATCCATGACTTCATGAAACTTCTCGCTGCTGCCGAGCGCCCGCCCGCCACTGACGATGATCTTCGCCGCCGTCAGTTCGGGCCGCGCGCTCGTGGTGAGGTCGGCGCTGAGGAACGTCGACAGTCCGGCATCGGGGGTGACGGCAACGCTTTCGATCGGCGCACTGCCACCGCCTGTCGCCGCCTTGGCAAACGCCGTCCCGCGAACGGTGATGACCTTCTTCGCATCGCTCGACGTGACGGTTGCGATGGCATTCCCGGCATAGATCGGGCGGGTAAACGTGTCCGGCCCTTCGACCGACAGGATCTCGCTGATCTGCGCGACATCAAGAGCAGCGGCAACGCGCGGGCTGAGATTTTTGCCGCGCGTGGTCGCCGGGGCGACGAAAGCACTGTAGTTGCTCATCAAGCCGACGACGAGGGGAGCAAGGTTCTCCGCCAGCGCATGGCCGTAGATCGGCGCGTCGGCAAACAAAACCTTGGTGACACCGGCGATTTTCGCTGCCGCGTCGGCCACCGCCTGCGCGCCGTCCCCGGCGACAAGGAGATGAACTTCCCCGCCCAGCTCGCCCGCCGCCGTTACAGCGGCCAGCGTCGCATCCTTGAGAACTGCATTGTCATGCTCGGTAAGAACCAGAACGCTCATGCGATTGCTCCCATCACTTTCAATTTATCCACCAGTTCGTCGACCGTCTTGACCTTGACCCCGGCGGAACGCTTCGCCGGCTCGGTTACCTTCACGATCGTCAGGCGCGGGGTCGGATCGACACCATAGTCGGCCGGCGTCTTCGAATCGATCTTCTTCGCCTTTGCCTTCATGATGTTCGGCAACGAGGCATAGCGCGGCTCGTTCAAGCGCAGGTCGGTCGTAATGACGGCGGGCATCTTCAGCTTGACGGTTTCGGCCCCGCCATCGACCTCGCGCTCGACCGTGACGAAGTCACCCTCAACGGTCAGCTTCGACGCGAACGTCCCCTGCGGCCAGCCGAGCAACGCGCTCAGCATTTGGCCCGTCTGGTTGGCGTCGTCATCGATCGCCTGCTTGCCGAGGATGATCAGGCCGGGCGCTTCGTCGGCGGCAATCTTGGCCAAAACCTTGGCCACCATCAAGGATTCGGTGGCCTGATCGGTCACGACGAGAATGCCGCGATCGGCCCCCATCGCCAGAGCGGTCCGCAGTGTTTCCTGGCACTGCTGCACCCCGATCGACACGACGACGATCTCGGTCGCGACGCCCTTTTCCCGGAGCCGGATGGCCTCCTCGACGGCGATCTCGTCGAACGGGTTCATGCTCATCTTGACGTTGGCGAGCTCGACCCCGCTGCCGTCGGTTTTGACGCGGACCTTGACGTTATAGTCGACCACCCGCTTCACGGGGACGAGGACCTTCATTGCGTTCGCTTTCCCAAGGTTTCTACTCCCGTCTGTAGAAACGGCGGGCCCGTTTCGTCAATCATGGTTCGACCGGCGCGGCGTCGCGTCGCCATAGATGGACCGCAAAATAGTCTGTGGCGTCGGTCCAGACTGCGACCGGACTCCAGCCACCGGCACGAGCCAGCAACCGCGCCTCGTCGAGCGTCCATTTATAGCTGTTTTCGGTGTGGATCGTCGCCCCGGCGGGCAGCGCGAAGCGTCGGCCGAGAACGGTAAACTGGGTGGCGTGGACCGCGCGCAAGTGCATCTCGATCCGACCGAGGTCATGGTTGAAACGTGCATCGTGAACAAACGCGGCGAGGTCGATTGTCCCGGAAAGTTCGGCGTTGATCCGACGTAAGACATTGAAGTTGAATGCGGCGGTGACTCCGGCGGCGTCGTTGTACGCGGCCTCGACGACTGCCGTGTCCTTGCGCAGGTCGAGCCCGACGACGAGCCAGCTATCGTCGCCAAGAGTGTCGCCGAAGGCGCGGAGGAGGTCGACGGCTGCCACCGGACCCAGATTACCGAGGGTCGACCCCGGAAAGAACCCGAGTTTGGCTCGGGCCGCGATGCCGATTGGCAGCGTGAGTGGTCGTGTGAAGTCGGCACTTAGCGGCAGAACCGGCAAATCCGGCAGCTTCGCGGCAAGGTCGGCGGCAGCCATTTCGAGAAATTTTGTCGATATATCAATGGGAACATAGGCGGATGCGGCGACGGCGCGGAGGAACGGCGGCGTTTTGGCCGACGACCCCGAGCCGAATTCGATCACCGCGCGGCCCAAGCCGACGATGCTGGCGATGTCGGCACTATGGTGCGCGAGGATGGCGATTTCGGTTCGGGTCGGGTAATATTCGGGGAGCCGGGTGATGGTTTCGAACAGCTCCGATCCGGCGCGGTCGTAGAAGAACCGGGCGGGGACGACCATTTGTGGCGCGGACAGGCCCGCGAGAACCGCAGTGGCAAAGTCGCGGTCGAGGTCGTCGTCGGGCGCAAAATCTAGCATCAAACGTCCTTCGCCAGCCGCAGTCCGGAAAACTGCCAACGGTGGTGAGGTTGAAAGAAATTGCGTAAACTCAATCGGCTATGCCCGCGCGGAGTCGCGCATGAAGCGCCACGCAGGACCATCTGACCGCTCATGAACTTACCATTATACTCTCCCACCGCGCCGGATGCCGGGCGGAAACGCGGGTAGGGAAGGAACGCGCTCGCCGTCCAGCACCAGACGTCGCCGAACAGTCCGGATCCCCCGCGCGGCGTGATCCAGCCGGGTCCGTCGAGCTGATTGCCGCCGATGGGATCATCGCCCTGCGCCGCTGCTTCCCATTCGAATTCAGTGGGCAGACGTGCGCCTGCCCATGTTGCAAAAGCATCGGCTTCATAATGGCTAATGTGCGTCACCGGAGCGTCGAGATTGCGCGGGGCGACACCGCAGGGGGTGAATTGCCCGCCAGTGTGGTCCCAGTATAGCGGTGCGGCGATACCTTCGCGCTGAACCCACGCCCAGCCGTCGGAAAGCCACAGCGACGAACGCCGGTAACCGCCGTCGGCGATGAACTCGGCCCAGTCGCCGTTGGTCACGCAGGCGTTGGCGAGCCGATAAGGTTGCAGCAATATATCGTGCGGCGGCCCTTCGCAGTCGAACGCGAAGCCATCCCCGTTACGACCGACCGGATGCACCCCGCCATGGTGAAACGTGTCGCCGCGATCGGGGGGGACGCCCGGCGACGGCGCGGCGTCGTACACCGCGGGAAGCAGCGGGTTGCGCGAGAACAGGTGCAGGATATCGGTCAGCAACAATTCCTGGTGCTGCTGCTCGTGCGCGATGCCGAGGTCGATCAGATCGCGCGCCGGGCGGTCGAGGCGGCCCCATACGGTATCGAGTGCCGCGTCGACGTGGTCGCGCCAGTCGAGCACCGCGCGCAGCGTCGGGCGCGTGAGCACCCCGCGTTCGGCGCGCGCATGGCGTGCCCCGACGGCGTCATAATAGCTGTTGAACAAAAATCCGAAGCGGTCGTCGAACACCCGGTAACCGGGGACGGTCGACAGGACGAAAGTCTCGAAGAACCATGTCGTATGCGCGAGGTGCCATTTCGCCGGCGATGCATCGGGCGTCGATTGCGCGCTGGCGTCGGCGTCGGACAGCGGCGCGGCGAGCGCCAGCGACAGCGCCCGCGTCGCGAACAGCCGGTCGTGGGGGAGATCGCGCATGAGATCGCGCTGAGCATCGCGCACGGGATAGGTCGTCGTCGCCGCTGCCGTCGCCATCATGCCACCCTCGTCATTCTGGAGTAACGCTAGCGGCTCGCTCCGGGTACCCACAAAATATCACCGCCGGGGTTGGCGACGCGCGCGGCGACGAACAGGTGATCGGACAGGCGGTTGAGGTAACGGATCGCGGCCGGGTTGATCGGCTCGGCGCGCGCGGCCGTGACGGCAAGGCGTTCCGCCCGGCGCACAACGGTGCGAGCGAGATGAAGATACGCTGCCGCCGCCGTGCCGCCGGGCAGGATGAACGATGTCAGCGGAGATAAAGCGGCGTTCATCGTATCGATCTCGGATTCGAGCCGGTCGACCTGCGCTGGAGTTGCGCGCAGGCTCTTGCCGTCGACGGCGAAGTCATCGCCAGGCGTCGCTAGATCGGCCCCGACGTCGAACAGATCGTTCTGGATGCGCGCGAACATCGCGTCGAGGGCGTCGCCGCCGGTATGGAGCCGCACGAGACCGATGATCGAATTAGCCTCGTCGACCGTGCCATAAGCGGCGACGCGCGCGTCGTCCTTCGCGCGGCGATCGCCCGAAGCAAGACCGGTGCTGCCGTCGTCGCCGGTACGAGTATAGATGCGGTTCAGCTTGACCATGGCGCCCCCCCCCCTGTTGGCCTTATCCGTGCCGGTTCACCAGAAACAGGATGATGATGATGACAATGGCCAACCCCTGAAAGGCGACGCGGTAGCTCATCATCCGGTTCGACTGGACGCCGCCGACGTCCTTACCGCGTGCCATGATGATGATACCACGGGCAAGGACGGTGAGGGTCGCCAGCGCGGCGAGGATCATCAGAACGATAAGAATAGTCTGCTGCATGGCGCATCGCCTCTCGATTTAGGCTTAGGTGGGCCTTCGGACGCTAGAACGAAAGGGACAGAGTGCCGCGACGTGTGGCCAGCACGCGGTTCACACGCGCGGCAGCCATTCGGCGAGGATCGCATTGACCGCCTCCGGGGCTTCCTGCTGAACCCAGTGCGACACCCCCGGCAGTCGCCGGACAGTCAGGTCGGCGACGAAGCGGTCGGACCCGTCGAGCGTTTCGAGGCCGAGCGCGGTATCCGCCTCCCCCCACACGATCAGCGTGGGGACATCGACCCGTCCTCCATGGCCCGCGTCCATCGCCGCACGATGGCGGACGGCAGCGCGGTACCAGTTGACCATCGCCGTCAACGCGCCGGGCCGCAGCGCGGCGGCGGCATAGACGTCGAGGACGGCGTCAGGGAAACGGCTCTTGTCGACCGCCATGCCACGAAACGCGCGGCGGATCGCAGCGGCGCCGTTGAGCGCCAGCAACCGTTCGGGGAGCCACGCCAGCTGGAAAAAGGCGATGTACCAGCTCCGCCGCCGCTGCGGCCCGTGCCGGAGCGCCTCAGCGAAACACACGGGGTGCGGCAGGTTCATCACGACGAGCCGCGCGAGTGGGCGAACGCGCGCGATCGCGAAGTGCCATGCGACCGCCCCGCCCCAGTCGTGGGCGATCAACGTCAGCGTTTTCGCCCCGCTCGCGTCGAACAGCGCGGCGACGTCGGCGACGAGGTGGTCCATCGCGTAGGCCGCGACGCCGACGGGCCGCGACGACGCGCCATAGCCGCGCTGGTTCGGTGCCCACACGCGGTAGCCGAGGCTCGCGAGCAGCGGCATCTGGTGCCGCCAGCTGAAGTGAAGTTCGGGAAAGCCGTGGAGGCACAGCGCGAGGTGATCGCCGCTGCCCGCCTCGGCGACCTCGAAGGTCAGCCCGTTGGCGGCGACGGTGCGGATGGCAATGCCGCTGTCGGGGTCAGGGGTCCAGCTGGGGATCACGGCGCGACCGTAGCACCGACGCGGCGGGGCGTGAACCTGGCGTGCCCGCGGTCGTGCGTTAGACCGCGGGCAGCTTTTGGGTGGTCCGCAACCATCCCCCACCCACGGTCATGCTGGCCTACGCCAGCATGACAGCGTCTTGGGTGATGGGGTTCGGGGCGAAAATCGACCTCCCACCTTCGGCATCACCTTGACGCCTGCTACATCCGGTGCTGTCATATGCACGACATACTTTCCGTATTAAAAGCGTGTCACGAATAACGGACGGTCGCGGGGCTTCCTCGCGGCCTTGAGTGCGACAAGGCCCGGGACCAACGCGGCTGCTTCATCAAGGGAGCGGGCGTAAGCGCATGTATCATCCCAATCTGCTGTCGCCACCCGAAGCGTGCCCCGCGCTGGTCCTCAACGCCGACTATACGCCGCTGTCGTACTACCCGCTCAGCCTGTGGTCGTGGCAGACAGCGATCAAGGCGGCCTTCCTCGAGCGCGTCGACATCATCGCCGAATACGACCGCGAGATTCGCTCACCCAGCTTTAAGATGAAGCTGCCGTCGGTCATCGCGCTGCGCCAGTACGTTCGCCCGGCTACGCACCCGGCGTTCACGCGCTTCAACCTGTTCCTGCGCGACAAGTTCGCGTGCCAATATTGCGGTGCGCGCGAGCGGGAGGATCTGACCTTCGACCATGTCGTCCCGCGCGCTTACGGTGGGAGGACGACGTGGGAGAACGTCACCACTGCGTGTGCGCCGTGCAACCTCCGCAAGGGCGGGCGGACGCCGGCGGAGGCGCACATGCACCTAAGCCAGCGCGCGTACCAGCCGAACAACCATCAGCTGCAGGAGAACGGCCGCGCCTTCCCGCCGCATTTCCTCCACGCCACGTGGCGCGACTATCTTTATTGGGACAGCGAGCTCGAAGCGTGAGCGTTGCGGTGGCGCTGGCCGCCGCGTGGCACGTCGCGACCCACGAGGTGCTGGCCTTCACCGCCTGCGCGCTCGCCGTGTCGATTTTGGACGATATCGTCGTCGATCTGTTGTTCGTCGGGCTCGGCGCCCGGCGACGGATCGGGGCGACGCCGCTTCCGGTCGCGGCTTTGGACCGTGGCTGGATGGCGATCATCATTCCGGCGTGGGATGAGGCAGGGGTCATCGGCGCGATGCTCCGGCACCTGCTGCACCGCCTCGATTACCCGCACTACCGCGTCTTTGTCGGCGTCTATCCCAACGATCCGGCGACGCGGGCGTGTGTCGAGCAGGTCGCCGACCCCCGGATTACGGTCGTGCTGTGCGCGCGGCCCGGACCGACGACGAAGGCCGATTGCCTCAACCATCTATGGCGCGCGGCGGTGGCCCATGAGGCGGCGGCGGGATTGCGATTCAAGGCGATCGTCCTCCACGACGCCGAGGATGTCGTCGACCCGCGCGAACTCGACGTCTTCGACGCGCATTTACCGCGCCTCGCGATGGTCCAACTGCCCGTGGTGCCTTTGGTCGACGCCACCTCGCGCTGGATCGGCGGGCATTATCTCGACGAGTTCGCCGAAGCGCACGGCAAGGATGTCGTCGTTCGCGGCGCGATCGGTGCGGCGGTGCCGAGCGCCGGGGTCGCCTGCGCGATCGAACGGACGATGCTGGGCGTCCTCGCCGGTCCTGACAACGCGCCATTCGACCCCGCAAGCATGACCGAGGACTATGAGATCGGCCACCGCATCGCGGCGCTGGGCGGACGCGGCGAGCTCGTCCGGTGCCGGGGGGTAGCGGGGACGATCGCCACGCGCGAGCATTTTCCGGCGACACTCGACACCGCCATTCGGCAGAAGACGCGGTGGCTGCTCGGGATCGCCCTCGACGGTTGGGACCGGATCGGCTGGCCGCCGGGGGTGGCCGATCGCTATATGCTGCTGCGTGACCGGAAGACGATCATCGCGCCGCTGCTGGTCGGTGCGGGCTATCTGGCGGGGGCGATGGTGGTGATCGATGCCGGAGTTCTGCGGCTCGTGCCCGCCGCACGGCACTTCGCGCCGCTGGTCCCGGCGGGGTCGTTGCTCGCGGTCGTGCTGACGGTCAATGCTGCCGCGCTCGGCTGGCGGATGGGGCTGCGCGCGGCGTTCACTGCCAGCATTCACGGTTGGCGCGAGGGGGTTCGCGCCGTCCCGCGCACCGTTGTTGGCAACTGGATCAATGCCGTCGCCGCCGTCCGCGCCTTGCGCCGCTACGTCCGCATCCGCGCCGGCCGCGAGGCCCCGCGTTGGGACAAGACCGCCCACCGCTTTCCCGGCGCAGTCGCCCTCGGCGAATGATCGGTCCGGCGAGCCGTCCGGCGCGGGCACTTCGTCTGGCGGGCGTGATCGCCGTCGCCGCGCTGGCCGTGCGCGCGCCGACGATGCGGGCGCGGTTCGCCGCGGCGGTCCGGGCCGGTGGTGCCGACCCCGGCTCACGCCGTCGATTGGCGCGAACCGCAACGGTCGGTGCGCCCGGTGATTGCGCCATCGCCTCTTGCCGCGTTTGCAGACCATGCGCCGCCGACTGGCCCGGCGCGTCTCCGACCAACATTGGCCGCCACGCGCGCGGAGCGTTTTCCGCCCCCGCGAACCCTTGTCACACCGCCCCTCACTACGGCTGCCGCATCGCCGCCCGAACCGCTCCAGCCCGCGGCGACACCGATCTCCGCCGTCGTGGCCGCCGTCCCGACTGGCACCCCCGACCCGGGCGCAGCCGCCACCGCCGCTTATGCCCGCCTCGCGCTGGGCGACCGTCGCGGGGCGGTGCGCTTGTTCGACGACG
The DNA here is from genome assembly GCA_025362895.1 of Sphingomonadaceae bacterium. Classification (GTDB taxonomy): domain Bacteria; phylum Pseudomonadota; class Alphaproteobacteria; order Sphingomonadales; family Sphingomonadaceae; genus Polymorphobacter_B. The sequence continues at coordinate 21,847 of JANYFA010000110.1, forward strand.
CCCTCCGCAGCAACGATCCGCGCGCCGCGACGTGGCGGATTCAGCGCGCAGCGCTCATCCGGCGCTGGTCGGCGAGCGCGTACAGCATCGTGCGGGGCGACGGGCCGGTGGGTCTCGCCGCCGAGCCCGTGCTGGGCGGCGGCCAAAGCGGCGGCGCGCTGGCCGTGACTCTCGACCCGCTCGCCCCACGCCCGGTCGCCGTCACACTGCGCGGCAGCGTGGGGCACGACGACGGCGGACGATCGGCCTTTGCCGCCGTCGGCGTGTCGTGGTGACCGCTGACCGGGGTGACGGTCGCCGCCGAGCGCCGGATCGCGGTGGGTCCGGCGGCGCACGACGACTGGACGCTGCGCCTCGCCGGTGGGGTCGACCTGACGCACGGGCGGCTGCGGCTGACGGCCTATGGCGAAGGTGGAATCGTCGGCGCGGGGCGACCTATGCCGCCGTCCAGGCGCGGGCTGCCGTCAGCGTCCGTCCCGGTCACTTCACCCTCGAACCCGGTGTCGGCGGCTGGGCGAGTGTCCAGCATGACCGGGCAACGGTCGACCGCATCGACGTCGGTCCCGGCGTCATCGCCCGCGCCGGACGACTGACCGCCGAGATCGACTACCGCGTCCGCGTCGGTGGCAACGCCGCGCCGAGCTCGGGGCCGGTTCTGACCCTCAGCGCGACGTTCTGAAACGGCCGGTAATGGAGTAAGGACTTTAGCGGTCGTTGGCGACCCGACGTCGCGACGCAAGGCGGCCGAGCAGCGCCTTTGTCCGCATCAGCCCGATCAGCTCGTTGACGGCGCCGATCCCGCGTTCGGCCATGTCGGCGGCCTCGGCTTCGTCGACGTGGCCGGCGGTCGCTTCAAAAAACAGGCGCATTTCCTGTGCAGTGATCCAGTCGACGAAGTCGCTGTACATCCCGACCATGCCCGGGGTGAAGCCGCGGTCGCGGCGAAAGCCGATGCGGTCGAGATCGCCCAGCACGGCGAGGATCGCCGCGTCGCGCGCCGACAGCGTCCCGGCGGCGTCGATGTCGACGATGCCGCCGACGACCGCTTCGTCGAGTGTTTCGCGCGTCGCGGTGCCGCCTTCGATCAGCGCCGCCACCGTCATGCGCGGCGCATCATGGTCGATCCGCGCGCGCAGCGTCGCATCGAGGCCGGGAAACGCCTGGGGTTCCAGCCACGGGGCCGTGTTGCCGTCGAGGATGGAGCGAATGACGGCGAGCGGCAGGAAGCGTTCCTCCTGCAACCGCTTGATCAGCCCGAGCCGGGTAACGTGGGTTTCAGTGTACGATGCCGAGTTGCGTGCCGCCCGGGCCGGCTCGGGGAGGAGCCCCTCGCGGATATAGAAACGGATCGTCTCCCGACCGACGCCGCTCCGGCTTTCGAGTTCGCGCATTCGCATGGCGGCGATCATGCCAAACTTGCGACCCGCGCACCACGCCCTACGTTGAGCGACGATGCAGGCGTTCGCCACCCTTCTCGACCGGCTGATCTATACCCGCTCGCGCAATGCGAAGCTGAAGCTGATCGCCGACTATCTGCGGGCGACGCCCGATCCCGATCGCGGCTGGGCGCTGGCGGCGCTGACCGGCGGCCTCGACCTGAAGGCGGTCCAGCCGAAGCTGATCCGGATCTTGCTCGAGGAGCGGGTCGACCCCGTCCTGCTGGCGATGAGTTACGACTTTGTCGGCGACATGGCCGAGACCGCGTCGCTGTTGTGGCCGGAACCGGCCATGTCTCCCGCGCCGCCGCCGAGCCTCGATGAGGTCGTCCAGCGCCTCCAGCACCTTGGCCGCGCCGAGGCGGAGACCGTCATGCGCGAACTTCTCGACCGGCTCGACAGTTCGGGGCGCTTCGCCTTGCTCAAGCTGGCGACCGGCGCGATGCGGATCGGCATCTCGGCGCGGCTGGCGAAGACGGCGTTCGCGATCGGGTTCGACGTCGATATCGATGCGGTCGAGGAGGTGTGGCACGGGCTGAAACCGCCGTACGCAGAGTTGTTTGCATGGGGCACGGGCGGCGCGCAGCCGACGCCGGGGACCGTCCCGGTATTCCGCCCCTTCATGCTCGCGCACCCGTTGGAAGAGCTGAAGCTCGACCTCGCCGACTATGCTGCTGAGTGGAAGTGGGACGGAATTCGCGTCCAGCTCGTCCACATAGCGGGGCAGACGCGGTTGTTCAGCCGCAGCGGCGACGACATCACCGGCAGCTTCCCCGAGGTTGCCGCCGCTTACTCATACCGGGCGGTGCTCGACGGCGAATTGCTCGTGCGTGGCGAGTTTCAGGGTGGCGCGGCCGGCGGCAACGACTTCGGCGGCGGCGGCGCGGCGAGCTTCAACGCGCTCCAGCAGCGCCTCGGGCGCAAGGCCCCGACTGCAAAGGCGCAGGCGGAGTTTCCCGCCTTTGTCCGACTGTATGACATCCTGTACGACGGTGACGACGATCTGCGCGCGCTGCCGTGGACCGACCGCCGGGCGCGGCTGGAGGCGGTGATGCCGCGCCTCGACGCCGCCCGCTTCGACCTGTCGGCGGTAATCGCGGCGACCGACTTCGACGAGCTGGCCCACATCCGCGACGGTGCGCGCGACGCGGCGATCGAGGGAGTGATGCTTAAACAACGCTCCTCGGCCTACATCGCCGGGCGGCGGACGGGGCTGTGGTACAAATGGAAGCGCGATCCCCTCGTTGCCGATTGCGTGATGATGTACGCGCAGCGCGGACACGGGAAACGGTCGAGCTTTTACAGCGACTATACCTTCGGTTGCTGGACCGACGACGGTGAACTGCTGCCGGTCGGCAAGGCCTATAGTGGCTTTACCGACGCCGAGCTGGCGATGCTCGACAAATTCGTCCGGACCAACACCGTCGCTCGATTCGGCCCCGTCCGCGAGGTCGCCAAGACAATGGTGCTCGAAGTCGCGTTCGACTCGCTCCACACCTCGACGCGCCACAAGTCGGGGGTGTCGATGCGCTTCCCGCGCATCGCCCGCATCCGCACCGACAAGCCGGCGGCGGAGGCCGACACCGTGGCGACGTTGAAGAGGATGATCGTTCAGGGTCAGCCGCGCCCGTGACGATTGCGTGCGCAGATTGTGAACGCAGGCGCTCACGGTGGCGCGGCGATGAAACACCCGAGAAAAGCTCGCGTAGCGCCCGTGGCTGAACCGCCCGCAAAGCCGATCGCGGGTGCTGGCACATCTTGTGTTGCCAATCGGTCACACCATATCGCGATCAGGGAGTCACGCATGAACCTCGAGAAATTCACCGACCGCGCCAAGGGCTTCCTCCAGGCGGCGCAGACGATCGCGATCCGCGAGACCCATCAGCGCGTCGCGCCCGAGCACCTGCTCAAGGCGCTGCTCGACGACGACGAGGGGCTGACGGCGAACCTGATCCGCGCGGCGGGCGGCAATCCAAAGGCGGCGGCGCAAGCCACCGACCTTGCGCTGGCCAAGATCGCTAAGGTCAGCGGCGCCGGGGCGCAGAACCTGCAATGGGACAATGATACCGTTCGCATCCTCGATTCGGCCGAGACGATCGCGGCGAAGGCGAAGGACAGTTTCGTCCCCGTCGAACGAATCCTGATGGCGCTTGCGCTCGCGACGACGACCGCAGCCGGCAAGGCGCTGGCGGCGGCGAACGTGTCCGCGACCGGCCTCAACGCCGCCATCGACGCCGTCCGCAAGGGGCGCACCGCCGACAGCGCCAACGCCGAGGCCGGGTTCGACGCGCTCAAGAAATACGCCCGCGACCTGACGCAAGCGGCGCGCGACGGCAAGCTCGACCCCGTCATCGGACGCGATGAGGAGATCCGCCGGACGATCCAGGTCCTCGCGCGGCGGACGAAGAACAACCCCGTCCTGATCGGCGAGCCCGGCGTCGGCAAGACCGCGATCGTCGAAGGCCTCGCGCTCCGCATCGCCAACGGCGACGTTCCCGACGGCATCAAGGGCCAGCGGCTGATGAGCCTCGACATGGGGGCGCTGATCGCCGGTGCGAAGTATCGCGGCGAGTTCGAGGAGCGGCTGAAGGCGGTGCTCGACGAGGTGCGCGCCGACGGGGCCGACGTCCTGCTGTTCATCGACGAGGTCCACCAGCTCGTCGGCGCGGGCAAGGGCGAGGGCGCGATGGATGCGTCGAACCTGCTCAAACCCGCGCTCGCGCGCGGCGAACTGCACTGCATCGGCGCGACGACGCTCGACGAATATCGCAAATATATCGAGAAGGACGCCGCCCTCGAACGCCGTTTCCAGCCGGTCATCGTCGGCGAACCGACGGTCGAGGACACGATCTCGATTCTGCGCGGCCTGCGCGAGAAGTACGAGCTTCACCACGGCGTCCGCCTGACCGACGGCGCATTAGTTGCCGCCGCGACGCTGTCGAACCGCTACATCGCCGACCGCTTCCTCCCCGACAAGGCGATCGACCTGATGGACGAGGCCGCATCGCGCCTGCGGATGGAGGTCGAGTCGAAGCCCGAGGCGATCGAGAACCTCGACCGCCGGACGATGCAGCTCAAGATTGAGCGCGAGGCACTGAAGCGCGAGACCGACGCCGCGTCGAAGGACCGGCTGGCCAATCTGGAAACCGAGCTGTCGACCCTCGAGGAACAATCGGCGACGCTGACCGCGCGGTGGCAGGCCGAGAAGGAGAAGCTCGCCGGCGCGACGCGGATCAAGGAACAGCTCGACGCCGCGCGGATCGAGGTCGAGCAGGCGCAGCGGTCGGGCAATTTTGCCCGCGCCGGCGAGCTGACCTACGGCACCGTCCCCGGTCTCGAGCGCGCTCTCGCCGAGGCGGAAGCCGCGAGCGCTGGCGCGATGTTGAAGGAGGAAGTCACCGCCGAGGACATTGCGGGCGTCGTATCGCGTTGGACGGGCATCCCTGTCGATCGGATGATGGAGGGCGAGCGCGAAAAGCTGCTCGGTATGGAGGACGCGCTGCGCCAGGGCGTGATCGGGCAGGACGCGGCGATCGCCGCCGTTTCGGCTGCCGTCCGCCGGGCGCGCGCCGGGCTGCAGGACCCGAACCGCCCGCTCGGGTCATTCCTGTTCCTTGGACCGACCGGCGTCGGCAAGACCGAGCTGGCCAAGGCGCTCGCCCGCTTCCTGTTCGACGATCCGAGCGCGATGGTACGACTCGACATGAGCGAATTCATGGAAAAGCACTCGGTCAGCCGCCTGATCGGCGCGCCGCCGGGCTATGTCGGCTATGACGAGGGTGGCGTCCTGACCGAAGCGGTGCGGCGGCGTCCGTATCAGGTCATCCTGTTCGACGAGGTCGAGAAGGCGCACGCCGACGTGTTCAACGTCCTGTTGCAGGTCCTCGACGACGGGCGGCTGACCGACGGGCAGGGGCGCACGGTCGATTTCACCAACACGCTAATCATCCTGACGTCGAACCTCGGTTCGCAGTTCATCGCCGCCTTGCGCGACGACCAGAAAGTCGGCGAGGTCGAGGAGCCGGTGATGGAAATGGTTCGCGCCCATTTCCGCCCTGAATTCCTCAATCGCCTCGACGAGATCATCTTGTTCAACCGCCTCGGCATGGAACACATGGGAGCGATCGTCGATCTGCAGGTCGCGCGCGTCCAGAAGATGCTCGCCGACCGCAAGGTGACGCTCGACCTGACAGACGGCGCGCGGCGGTGGCTGGCGCGGGTCGGCTACGATCCGGTTTACGGCGCGCGACCATTGCGGCGAACGGTGCAGAAGCATTTGCAGGACCCGCTTGCCGAGCTGATCCTGCGCGGGCAGGTGCACGACGGCGCGACCGTCGCTGTTGATGAAGGCGACGGGCGGCTGGTGCTGACGGCGGGGTAGGGCTTAGTTCGCACCACCGCCCTGCTTGTTCGTGTTATCCTCCACGAATCGGCGCGCGGTCTTCTGGTTCTCGTCGCTGACATATTCCCATTGTTTGCGCGTCAGGCAGGTCTTTTTCTTGGCGATCAAGCTGCCGGTTTCGATCGATGTCCGGCAGACGATAACAGTCTGATACTTGATCTTGGCGAGTTCGGCGACAGTGGGCCCAGGAGATGGAGCAACCGCCGGCACCACGGCTGGCGGAGTCGATGGAGCGATGGCACCAGTATCGGGAGCAAGCGTAGTGCCCGCCGGGTTGCCGGCCGTCGTATGCGCCGTTGCGGCGGTCGCTACCAGGGCCAAGACGGCCATCATCCCGAAATTAGGCATTGCTCGTCGCTCCCGTAATACGTCCCATAGCGACAGGTTATCGTTGTGATCGTAACCGGCGCAACCGTTTTTCTTGCCTGGGTTGGCAAGCCGTGACGTCCAAGGCACAAGAAGCGCGTGTCCGCCGCTCCTGCTGCCCCGGCCCCCGCCGTTGATATTGCCGCGATCGTCCGCGATCCGTTGTGGTTTGCCGATCGCTATGATCCCGGTCACGACGCGGTTCATTTCCGACGTCTCTCGCGCGACGATCACCGGGCGGCGACGTTCCTGACCGACGAATACCTTCCCGCCGATGCCCCCGGCGTCGTCATCCGGCGCGACGACGCCATCGCCGCCGCGCCGCCGACCGGGCCGATCCATTTCATCTTTCACTCGGCGTTCTGCTGCTCGACCTTGCTCGCGCGCGCGGTCGATGTCCCCGGCGTCGCGATGGGGCTGAAGGAGCCGGTGCTGCTCAATGATCTGGTCGGGTGGAAAGCACGTGGGGCAGCCGCCGCCGACCTGGCGGGCGTGCTTGATACAGCGCTGACGTTGTTCGCGCGCCCGTTCACGCGTGGCGAGGCCGTCGTCGTCAAGCCATCCAACGTCTGCAACGGGATTGCGTCGGCGATGCTGACCGTTCGCCCGGACAGCCGCGCGCTGTTGCTGCACGCTCCGCTGCGGACGTTCCTCGGATCGATCGCGCGCAAGAGCTGGACGGGGCGACTGTGGGTTCGCGACCTTCTCGTCAAGCAGCGCCACGATGGCATTCAATGGCCAGGCATGGGGGTCGACGACTTCATGCGGCTCACCGATTTACAGGCGGCGGCGATCGGCTGGCTGGCGCAACACGCGGTCTTCACGCGCATTGCGTCCCGCTTTCCCGATCGGGTGAGGACGATCGACAGCGAGTCGCTTATGACAGACCCCGGCGCGGCGATGACCGCAGTTGGCGCGCTGTTCCACTTGCCGCTCGACGGCGCGGCGATTGCAGCAGGACCGGTATTCGCGCGCCATTCGAAATACGGCGATGCGTTCGACGCCGCCACCCGCGCCGCCGCCCGCTCGACCGAAGCCGCCTTTGCCGACGAAATCGACAAGGTCACGATTTGGGCCGAGGCGGTCGCGAGTGGCGTCGGGCTCGACCTCGGGCTGACGGCTAGTCTGCTCGCCTAGTCTTCTTTCCGACGAAAGCTATGAGCATCACCGGTTCCCTCGTACCGCACCCACTCACATCCATATCGCCGGCGAGCAAACACGTTCGATGCTTGTTGCCGAACACGAGTCGCGTCGGCGCGCCCGCCAGCGTCCGTGACAGACTGCGTATTTATCGAGCGAACGCAATCGGACCACCGGCCGCGGTGAATAGATCGAGCGCAGCTAGTGTGGCGCAACGAAAAAGGGCGGACCCGGAGGCCCGCCCTTTCACTTGGTTGGTTTCGCTCGCGACTAAAACTTGAGGCGAGCCGAGACGGCGTACCGACGACCCAGCGCGTCGAACGTCGACGGATAGGTGTTGCCGCTGTTGAACCCGGTCGAACCGATCGTGCTGCCGACGGCAGGCGGCTTGCGGTTGCCGATGTTCTGAACCGTCAGCGTTAGCGTCAGGTTCTCGACAATGCTGACGCGGCCCGACAGGTCGAAATAGTCGTAGGGCTTGATATAGCCGTAGTAGACCTTCGCGCCTGTACCGTCGGTACCCGAGAACGCCGGACCGCTGCCATTGACCGGATCGGCATCGAGCGGCTCCTGACGGAACTTGTCGATATGGCGCCACAGCAGCGAGACATCGAACGAGTCGAAGCCGAGCGTTGTCCGCTGCGACCACTGGAACCGTGGCTGGAGCGAACCGCAGTTGACGCTGATGTAGCCAACGCAGTTACGATTGACGTTGGCGGCGCCAGGTGCGTTCTGGAAGCGGTTGTAGTCGGTGTAGTTCCCGAGGAAGCTCAACCCCAGTTTGGCGAAGTGAAGATCGCGGCTGTAGTTGATTGTGACGTCGACACCCTGGGTCGTGATCCGACCAAAGTTCGACAAGACCTGCGGGAGACCCGGCGTCGTCGCCACGTCACCGTCAAGACCGCCAGTAACGGGGTTACGACGAATGCCGGTGCACGCCGCTGTCGTTGCGCTCGCCGCCGACAGCCCATTGAAGCAGGCACCGACAACGTCTGCCGGAGTCGGGGTGGTGATCGCACCAACAACACGGATGTGGTAGAAATCGATCGAGGTCGAGAAGCCGGTCAGGAACTTCGGCGAGAAGACCAGGCCCGCGCCGATGGTATCGGCGTTTTCCGGCTTCAGGTTCAAGTTACCACCCGATGTCGCGTTAATCTGACCGGCAGTTCCGTTGAGGATGTTACCGATCGTTCCGAGTGGTGCGCCCTGTGCAAGACAGACGGCACGCAGGTTGGCGTTACCAACCGGCGCCGCGCCGGCGCAAGGATCGACCGCAAGGTTGGTCAAGCCGGTCAGCTGCGGTGCGAACAGCTCGCTCAGGTTCGGTGCACGAACAGCGTGAGCGTAGTTGCCGCGGAAGCGGAGACCGGCGCCGGGCTCGTAAGCGAGTTCGCCCTTGTATGTGGTCGTGTTGTACGAGCGACCCGGGGTCGAGTTGACCTTGTACGACGAGTAACGAACGCCGCCGCTCGCGGTCAGGCTCTGGATGCCGGGCTTGTCCTGAACCAACGGCACGATCAACTCGCCGAAGCCTTCGGTAACATCGTAGCCCACGTCGGTCAGGATCGGCGAGGCACCACCGGCACCGCCGAGTTCACCGGCAGTCTGGGCGAGCGTGTCAGCGAACTGCGATGCACGGTAGCGACGATATTCGGCACCAACGGCGAAGCTGATCGGGTCGCTCGCCGACGGCGACTTAATCCCGAAGTCACCGCTGAGCTGGCCATGGACCTGGCCGAGCTTCGTCGAGACGTTCGAGGTGCTGGTTGCCGTCAAATAGGTGACCTGCGCCGGCGTAATCGAACCGACGCCGCCGAACAGGTTGACGGGAACGCACCCGGCTGTCGTGCTGGCACCGACCGCCAGCGGGCTGCTGAGGCAGCTTGTGGTGTTGGTGGCGAAGGCGGCCGCGCGAGCACGTGACGTCAAAACGTAGTTCTGGATCAGCTGGGTGTTCGTGCTCTCACCGTAGGCACCATAGACGTCATAATCGAGGTGATCGGTGATCTTGCCGCGGACACCAGCCTTATAATCGAAGACCGTCGTGGTGTACTCGCTGATACGCGGGCCGACTTCGGCAGTACGACGCCCGATGACCGTCGAAACCGTGCGGAAGTTCGGATCGGTGGCGCTTGTCGCCACGGCAGCGGCGGCGCATTCGGCCGGAGTGAAGCGCGGCGTGTAGAGCCCGGAAGCAAGAGTCGACGTGTTGAACGCGCAGAACTGATTGCGAAGCGCGGCTGGCAGGTACGGGTTGCTCAGCGGCACAACGATCGAAGAGCCGAAGATCCCCGACGGCGCGATGATCGTATTGACGGTGTTCTTCGAGAACAGGCCGCGGGTATAGAAGTCGAAGTGGTCGCTGGCTTCGTAGTTCGCCTGACCAAAGATGTTGAAACGCTTAAACGGCGTCTGGAAGATGTTGTACGGGTTGAAGTTGAACGGAGCGTAGGTCGTCACGGCTTGGCCAGTCGTCGTGTTGACCTGGCGTGAACCGCCATTGCCGACAGCGGGGTCGACGCTTGGCTGGCCGGTGGCCGGGTCGATCGGACGGGTGCCGCTGACGCGCGCCGGGATCGTCGTGCCCGAGCCGCTGATCGCGCCCGAGAACGAATCGAGGTTCGAGATCGAAAAAGCGCGGTCGCCCTGATAGACGGGGTCCGAATGCTGGTAACCAACGCTGAACACCGCGTTGCCCTTGTCGTCGGCAAAGTTACCGCCGATGGTGGCGTCGGCGCGGTAATAGTTACCGTCGCCCTTCTCGGTGATCTGCTCCGAACCGGAAATGTCAACGCCGGTGAAGTTCTTCTTGGTGATGAAGTTGACAACGCCGGCGATCGCGTCGGCGCCGTAGGTCGTGCTCGCGGCGCCGGTCAGCGCCTCGACCCGGTCGATGAGGGCGAGCGGGATGTTGTTGAGGTCAACGCGACCGACGAGGCCCGACGGCACGAGGCGGTTGCCATCGAGCAGAACGAGGTTGCGGTTCGAGCCGATGCCGCGAAGGTCGACGAACGAGGCGCCGCCATTACCGTTGTTAACGGCCGAACCGACCGACGGAACGACTCCCGGGATTTCGCGCAGGACGTCTTCGGCGACGTTCGACTGCTTGAGCTGAATTTCCTCCGACGTCGTCACGATAACGGGGGTGGCGCGGACGAGGTTGGGGTTCTTGATGAGCGACCCTGTGACGGTGATTTCCTTCTCACCGGCGTCGGCAGCGTCGGCCACTGCAGTACCGGCGGGCGCGGCGACGGCGACAGCCGCAACAGCCGGAAGGGCAAAGGCAGTTGCCCCGACTAGAATGGTCGAGCGCAGCAACACCGTCTTGAGCGAGTTCGGCAACATGAGTGGTATCCCCTCAAAAATAATAACGCTGATCTGACCAAACCATCAGGCCCGGCTCAAATTGCATGACGGCTGTATGAAAGACCGTTCACCGCTCCGCAACAAAGATGCGCCCGCTCGCCACAGTTAGGCGAAGCTATGTTGCAAATCCGTCACATGAGGGGTAGCGACCCTTCATCGAAGCAGACAGGATGGAACGCCGTGAGTAATCGGACTGCCATCGTTGCCGTCATGATCGTCGGTGCGGCATCCATCGCTGGTCCTGCCGTGGCCCGCGCTCCGCAGCGCCCGCACGAAGCAGCGTCGAGCGTGATCACCGAAATCACCGGCTGCGTGACGATCACCAACAATGTTGCGCGATTGGCGTGTTTCGATGCCGCGACGGCGAAGCTGGTCGAGGCGACGGCCAAGGGCGACGTCAAGATCGTCGATCGTGAGGATATTCGCGTGACGCGGCGGTCGCTGTTCGGCTTCACCCTGCCGCACGTCGCTTTCTTCAAGGGCGACGATACCGCCGAGGATACACCGTCGGAGATCGACACAACAATCAAGAGCGTCGGCCCGAGCGAATATGGCAAGTTCACGCTGACGATGGAAGACGGCGCGGTGTGGAAGACGACCGAGCCGCTGCCGCGCGATCCGCGCGCCGGGATGCCGGTTCACCTGAAGCGCGGCGCGCTCGGTAACTATTTTATTCGCGTCGGTGCGATGCGGTCGGTGACGGCGCAGCGCGTCCGGTGACGTCAGGTTCGGTGGGGACGACACCGCACGCCCTCAACAGTGCCGGGATGCAACGGTTGAATGCCGGTGACGCCGCCGCCGCCGCCGAGCTATTCGCACAAGCCGCCGCGCTCGACCCCAATGGCCTGCCGCTGTGGCTAAACCTCGCCAAGGCGCGCCGCGCGATGGGCGACGACATTGGCGAGGGCGCGGCGCTGGCCGGGGCACTGTCGATCGATGCGCGCGACCTGACCGCGCTAATCCGCTCCGCCGAACGGTTAGAACGGATTGGAGCCCTGGCGAAAGCACTTGTGGCATGGTCGGGCGTACTCGCGGTCGCACCCCCGCTCGCCGAGTGCACCGTGCCACTGCGCGACGCGGTGGCGCACGCGAGCGGATTCGTCGCCGCGCGCAACGCCGCGTTCGCCGCCGACATCGATACCGCGATCGCGCCGGCCTTGGCCGCGGTGCCGGTGCGCGAGCGGCGTCGAGTCGAGGCGGCGCTGGACGCGGCGACGGGGCGGCGGCGGATTTACGCTAACGACTGCGCCGGGCTCCACTTCCCGTTCCTCCCCGCCGACGAGTTTTTCGACCGCGACCATTTCCCATGGCTGGCTGCGTTCGAGGCCCATACTCCGGCGATCCGCGCCGAAGCGCTCGCATTACGCGACGGCATCAAGCCCTATGTCGCGATGCCCTCCGGTGCGCCGCCGAATAAGTGGACGCCGCTCGACGGGTCGCTTGATTGGGGCGCGTATCATCTGTGGCAGGATGGGGCAGCGATCCCGGCGGCGATTGCGCGGTGCCCGGCGACGGCGGCGGCGCTGGCTACGGTGCCACAAGCCGACCTCCCGGGGCGCGCCCCGACGGTGTTTTTCTCGATCCTCCAGCCGCGCACCCTCATACCGCCGCATACGGGCGTCAGCAACACGCGGACGATCATCCATTTGCCGCTCGTCGTTCCGCCGGGGTGTGGCTTTCGCGTCGGCGGCGAGACGCGCAAGTGGGTCGAGGGCCACGCGCTCGCCTTCGACGATACGATCGAACACGAGGCGTGGAACGACAGCGATCAGATTCGGATCGTCCTGATTCTGGACGTGTGGAACCCGTATCTGACAGCGACCGAGCGGTCGGTGCTTCAGGATTTCTACCGCGCGGCCGATGCCAGCGGGCATAATCCCGAAGCGAACGGACCTTAGTTAGGCGTCGTCGCATCGGGGGTGTTGGCCCCACGCGCCATCGTCTCGGGATTGTTCATCGCGCCTGGAGCGGGCGTGTTCGCCCCACGCGCGGTCGTTTCCGGATTGTTCATCGCGCCGGGCGTCGTGGCATCGGGCATGGCCGGCGGCGTCGCGACGGGTGCTGGCGGCGGTGCGACGACGGCGGTTGTCGTCGCCGCCGACGTCTCGGTGGTCGCCTTCTTGTTGCACGCCGTCAGCGTCAAACCGGCGGCGGTTAGCAGGATAATCGTCGCGCGCATGGCAGATCTCCGATCAAGCAGTAGATTAACCTAACATGACCGCTGCTTCGGTCCAATCGCTTTCTGGCGGATACGCACCGTGATCCCTCGCGGGTCGTGGCGACGCACCGCGACGGAGGTCTGTCCTCTACGCGCCGACTTGGGCTAGGATGGTCAGGTGATGATCACCGCCCCACCCCTATCCGCCGAAATAGACGGCGGCAGCCTCACCCTGCGACCGTGCTTTTCGTGTCGGCCCGTCGCTCGGCCGGACGAGTCCGACTGATGGCGCAGCCCGAGAACCCGCTCGAGGACTTCCGCGTCGCGCTCGCCGCGACGTTGCGCGCGCTCGGCCACGAACCGGGGCTCGACCTCGCCTACACCGCCGACAAGCCATCGTGTTACGGCGATCAGGCGAAGGTGCCGCAGCCGGGGCGCAGCCTCGCCGCCGAACAGGTTGCCGAAGCGCGCGGCTGGGCCGATTCGTTTGCGCTACGCCGCCGCCACCACGATGCGCGTGCCTTCGCCGCCAATATGCCCCCGGCGGGGATCGCGCGCGACATAATGCAGGCCGTCGAGCAGGCGCGGATCGAAGCGATCGGCGGGGCCGAAATGGCGGGCGTCGCGATCAATCTCGACCGGATGACCGAAGCGCGGGTCAAGACCGATCCGATCGTCCGCGCGCGCACCGCCGACGAGGTGCCATTGGCGACGGCGCTCGGGCTGGTTGTTCGCGAACGCCTGACCGGGCGGGCGCCACCGCGCATGGCCGAAAGCGCCGTCGCGTTGGTGCGTGACGAGATCGAGGCGAAGGCCGGTACCCATCTTGACAATCTGGCCGCGAACGTCGGCGATCAGGCGGCGTTCGGGCTGGTGATGCGCCGGGTGTTGAACGACCTCGGCCTTGGCGACGACCCCGACGCCACGCCCGACGACAGCGACGACCCATCCGACGACGGCGATGACGACGCCCCCGGCGATGAAGGGCAGGACGAAACCGGCGAGACCGCCGGACAGGAATCGTCGGTCGAGACCCGCGCCGAGGAGACGTCGGAGACGACCGACGAAACCGAGACGCGCGAAGTCGACATGGACACCGAGGCAGTGTCCGAAGCGGAAATGGGCGAGAAAGGCCGCAAGGGTACGACCCCGTGGCGTCCGAACACACCGCTTCACGACCTCCCGGCCGGGTTCGACTATTCGGCTTTCACGACTGCTTATGACGAGACGATCGCCGCCGAGGAACTGTGCGATGCCGAGGAACTGACGCGGCTGCGCGGTTATCTCGATCAACAGCTGCTCCATCTTCAAGGCGCCGTGACCAAGCTCGCCAACCGGCTGCAGCGACGGCTGATGGCGCAGCAGAACCGCAGCTGGGACTTTGATCAGGAAGATGGGCAGCTCGACGCCGCGCGGCTGGTCCGAATCGTGACCTCTCCGGGCCACGCCCTAAGTTATAAGGTCGAACGCGACACGCGGTTCCGCGATACCGTCGTTACCCTGCTGATCGACAATTCGGGATCGATGCGCGGGCGCCCGATTTCAATTGCGGCGATCTGCGCCGATATTCTCGCGCGCACTCTGGAGCGCTGTTCGGTCAAGACTGAAATTCTCGGCTTCACGACTCGTGCGTGGAAGGGCGGCCAGTCGCGCGAGAAGTGGCTCGCGGCGGGACGGCCCGGCAAACCCGGTCGCCTCAACGACCTGCGCCACATCGTCTATAAGCCGGCCGATGCCCCGTGGCGCCGCGCGCGCAAGAACCTCGGGCTGATGATGCGCGAGGGTTTGCTCAAGGAAAATATCGATGGCGAGGCGCTGTTGTGGGCGCACAACCGAATGCTTGCGCGAAGCGAGGATCGTCGCATTCTGATGGTCATTTCCGACGGCGCGCCGGTCGACGATTCGACGCTGTCGATCAATACCGGCAACTACCTCGAACGACACTTGCGCCAAGTCATCAGCTGGATCGAGTCGCGGTCGCCGGTCGAACTTATCGCGGTCGGCATCGGCCACGACGTCACACGTTATTACTCGCGCGCCGTGACGATCATGGACGTCGAACAGTTGGGCGGAACGATCATCGATCAACTCGCCCAGCTTTTCGAGGAGGACGCTGCGGCGAACCGCAGCGCCCGTCGATAGGCTTTAGTGGGCGTGCGTTGCGTCGGCACAATGCTCAGTGCCGCGACCGACAACACTGCCGGCAACACCACCCGCCGTGGCACCTAGAAGCGCGCCGCCCAGCCCGCCGCCCAGCAGCGCGCCGCCAGCGCCACCGGCTACCGCGCCAACAGCGATGCCCTGATGCCCGGCGTTGCGCTTGTCGCGGCGGCACTGCGAATGGCTGCGACCGTTATAATAATGACGGGCGTCGGCAACAGTCGCGGTGAGCGTGGCAGCGGCGACGGCGAGCGTGAGAAAAAGGCGCATGGTGCATTGTCCTTGGTAGCAAGTTCGTAACGCATAAGTGACGACATGACGTGTTGGTTCCGTGAACGCGAAGTTCAGTCGCCGTTCACGCGCGCCAAGCCACATTCATTGCTCTTTGTCCGGCTCCTGTAAACACAGGCGTCGAGACGAGTTTGTTTTTGAGGAGCCTGTCGAATGAAACGCTTCCTTCTCGCTGCGGTACTCGCTGCAACCGCCGTCAGCGCCGCCGCCCCGGCGGACGCACGATGGCATGGCGGCTATTACGCCCACCCTTATTATGGCCAAGGCGCTTACCGGCCCTATCCCGGCTATGTACCGCCTTATTATGCGCCGCCCGTGTATTACGTGCCACGCCCGGTCTACGTCGAGCCAGCGTATGGCTATGATAATTATGATCCGGATTACGCCTATAGCGCTCCGCAATATGCTTATCCGGCACCGGGCTATCCGGCTTATGGTTACGGCGCCGAAGGCTATGTCGCTGAATATCGCGGGGGCTACAGCGACTATTATCGCGGCGGCTATCGCTGCCACAGCACCGGTGCGGGTGCCGTCATCGGCGCGATCGCCGGCGGTCTGATCGGCGATTCGGTCAGTCGGCGTTACGACCGAGGGATTTCGACCATCGCTGGAGCTGGCGTCGGCGCGGCGGTGGGCGACTCGATCGAGCGCAACTGCTAGAGTCAGTGGAGCGAGCTAGTCGGTCAGCTCGCTCCACATCCCTTTGATTTTGGCGAAGAAGCCCGACTGCGCGGGGAAATTTCCTTCGCCCGCCTCCAAAGCCTGAAACTCCTCGAGCAATTCGCGCTGACGCTTCGATAACTTGATGGGTGTCTCGACATCCACCTGGATGACAAGATCACCGAAACCGTGGTTGCGCCCATTGTTCGACAAAGCGGGCATCCCGCGGCCACGCACCCTGAGTTGCTTGCCGCTCTGCGTACCTGCGGGAACCTTGATCGTCGCAGCCTGCTTGTCGAGCCCCGGAACTTCGATTTCGCCGCCCAACGCCGCCGTCGTGATCGATACCGGCACCTGCGCGAATAACGTCGTTCCGTCGCGCTTGAAGATCGCATGCGGCTTCAGGGCGACGAAAATGTACAGGTCACCCGAACCCGCGCCGCGCTGGCCGGCCTCGCCCTCGCCCGCGACACGAATGCGAGTGCCGTCGTCGACCCCGGCGGGGATTTGTACCTCGAGGTTTTTGCTCCGCTCGACGCGGCCCGCGCCGTGGCAAGTGTCGCATGGGTCGGGGATCACCTGTCCGGCCCCGTGACACGTCGGGCATGCTCGTTCGACCATGAACATGCCTTGCCGCGAATTGACCTTACCCTGGCCGCGGCACGTCGTGCATGGCTTGACGGTCGTTCCCGGCTTCGCCCCGCGACCATCGCAGGTGGTGCAGGTGGCAGCGACCTCCATCGCCAGGCTCGCCGATTTGCCGGAGAACGCCTCCTCGAAGGTCATCTCCAGATCGTATCGCAGATCCTGTCCGCGCCCTGACGGCTGCCGTCCGCGCCCAGTGAATTGCCCGAAAATATCCTCGAAGATATCGCTGAAGCCGCCGAAACCCTGATGTCCCGCGCCACCGCCCTGGCCAAGCCCGGCCTTGCCATAGCGGTCGTAGGCAGCCCGCTTCTGGGCGTCCTTCAGGACGTCATACGCCTCGCTGATCGCCTTGAAGCGCGCTTCAGCGGCCGCGTCGCCGGGGTTCTTGTCGGGGTGCCAGCGAATCGCGAGGCGACGATACGACGCCTTGAGCGTGCCGTCGTCGGCCGTCCGCTCGCATTCGAGCAGCTCATAATAATCGATGTCGGTGGTCATGCATCAAGGCCCCCCGGTTGCCGCGCATGCCGACGACACGCGCTGCCCGGTCTTATTTGTGGTCGTCGACTTCGCTGAACTCCGCGTCGACCA
The DNA here is from genome assembly GCA_025362895.1 of Sphingomonadaceae bacterium. Classification (GTDB taxonomy): domain Bacteria; phylum Pseudomonadota; class Alphaproteobacteria; order Sphingomonadales; family Sphingomonadaceae; genus Polymorphobacter_B. The sequence continues at coordinate 39,062 of JANYFA010000110.1, forward strand.
CGTCGTCGTCCTTCTTCGCCGTCGCGTCGGGCGCAGGCGCTTCGGCCTCGGCCTTATAGATCGCCTCACCCAGCTTCATGGCCACCATCTGCAGCGCGGTGGTCTTGGCGGTGAGCGCCTCGGCGTCGCCACCATCGAGGATTGCCTTGAGGTCGGACACTGCCGCCTCGATCTCGGTCTTCACCTCGGTCGTCACCTTGTTGCCATGCTCGGTCAGCTGGCGCTCAGTCGAATGCACGAGGCTGTCGGCCTGATTGCGCGCTTCGGCGACGGCTCGGCGCTTCTTGTCCTCCTCGGCGAAGCGCTCGGCGTCCTTGACCATGCCTTCGATGTCGTCCTTCGATAGGCCGCCCGACGGTTGGATGCGGATCTGCTGCTCCTTGCCGGTGCCCTTGTCCTTCGCGTTGACACTGACGAGTCCGTTGGCGTCGATATCGAATGTCACCTCGATCTGCGGCAGGCCACGCGGCGCGGGCGGGATGCCGACCAGATCGAACTGGCCGAGCAGCTTATTATCCGCGGCCATTTCGCGTTCGCCCTGGAAGACGCGGATCGTCACCGCGCTCTGGTTGTCGTCGGCGGTCGAATAAGTCTGGCTCTTCTTGGTCGGGATCGTCGTATTGCGGTCGATCATGCGGGTGAAGACCCCGCCCAGCGTCTCGATGCCCAGCGACAGCGGCGTCACGTCGAGGAGGAGGACATCCTTGACGTCGCCCTGAAGAACGCCGGCTTGAATCGCGGCGCCCATCGCGACGACCTCGTCAGGATTGACGCTGGTGTTCGGCTCCTTGCCGAACAAGGACTTAACGAACTCGCGGACGCGGGGCATCCGGGTCATGCCGCCGACGAGGACGACTTCGTCGATTTCGCTGGTCTTGACCCCGGCTTCGCTGATCGCGTCGAGGCATGGCTTACGGGTGCGCTCGATCAAATCGATGACCAGCCGCTCGAGGTCAGTCCGGGTCACCGTCTTGACCAGATGCTTCGGTCCGGTTGCATCGGCAGTAATAAACGGCAGATTGACCTCAGTCGACGCCGATGACGACAGTTCGATCTTCGCCTTTTCTGCCGCTTCCTTGAGCCGCTGGAGCGCCAGCTTGTCCTTGGTCAGATCGATCCCTTCGGACTTCTTGAAGTCTTCGGCGAGGTAGGCGACGACCTTCGCATCGAAATCTTCACCGCCGAGGAAAGTATCGCCGCTGGTCGACTTGACCTCAAATACGCCGTCGCCGAGTTCGAGTACCGAGACGTCGAACGTGCCGCCGCCCAAGTCGTAAACCGCGATCGTCTTTGCGCCCTGCTTGTCAAGGCCATACGCCAATGCCGCCGCCGTCGGCTCGTTGATAATCCGTAAGACTTCTAGGCCGGCGATCTTACCGGCATCCTTGGTTGCCTGGCGCTGGGCATCATTGAAATACGCCGGGACAGTAATGACTGCCTGCGTCACAGTCTCGCCCAAATAAGCCTCGGCAGTCTCTTTCATCTTCTGCAAGATAAACGCACTGATTTGCGACGGCGAATAGTCCTCGCCACCGGCGGAGACCCAGGCATCACCATTACCGCCCTTGACGATCTTGTACGGGACAAGCGCCGCGTCCTTCTGCGTCAATGGGTCGTTAAACCCGCGACCAATCAGTCGCTTGACGGCGAACACCGTATTTTCGGGGTTGGTTACTGCCTGGCGTTTTGCCGGCTGACCGACAAGGCGTTCTTTTTCCTTGGTAAAAGCGACCTGCGAGGGGGTGGTGCGGGCACCTTCTGCGTTTTCGATGACTTTGGGGGTGCTGCCCTCCATGACGGCGACGCAGCTATTGGTCGTCCCGAGGTCAATTCCGATGACTTTGGCCATGTTCGTCCTTCGTATCCAAGCGTTTAGCCCAAGGCGCGGAGCCGACGGCCCTCGTGTGAAGCGACCCCGGCCAGCGTGTGCCGGGCGGATATAGTGAGCCAAAAAGTCGCTGCAAGCCATGAACTTCCCCGCGACCACCCCGCGGATGCGGACGCGCACGGCTGCGGCAGAGTGTAGCCGCGCTCGCGATGCATCGACGGTTCAGCGTGAATCGCGCTATCACCACGGTCAACGATGGACGGAGCGGCGGCGATGGTGCGGATTTTCGGTTGGCTGGCCTGCGTCGGCGCGCTCGCGTTGCTCATCCTCGCCATGACGACGGGGACGCGCGTGGCGGCGGCGAACGCGGTTCGGATCGATCACGCGACGGTTCGTTTGTCCCCCATTCCGGGACGTCCGGCAGCGGGATATTTCAACATCACCGCCGGCAGCGCGGCGGTAGAGCTAACCGGGGTCGTCGCGGCGCACGCGCGGGTCGAGCTCCACGGCATGAGCATGGCGGGCAACGTCATGCGGATGAACCGACTGCCGTCGGTTCGCGTTGCCGCCGGGGGCACGGTCCGCTTTGCTCCGGGAGGGTCGCATCTGATGATCTTCGACCTTCCCGCGACGGCATCAGGCGCGACGATCCCGCTGACATTCGCCTTTGCCGACGGCACGCGCGTGGACGTAACGGCGTCCGTCGTTGCCGCGGGAGCAGAGGCAACGCCGATGGCGCATGGCGCGCATTGAGCATCAGCGCCCGCTGACCCCCGGCGAGCGCGCACTGGCGGCCTCGGCATTCGGCCCGGCGCTCGATCCCGACCCCGTCACGCTGCGACTTGGCAGGTGGTTTCCGTTCCAGCCGCGCCGCGTCGTCATGGCCCCCGACGGTCATGTCTGGTTTCACCCCGACGGCCCGGAATGGCGCGAGGACTTCGCCGCCGCCAGCCTCGCGTCGCGGGCGCTGCTGATTCACGAACTGACCCATGTCTGGCAGCATCAGTGCGGCATCTTCCTGCCGCTACGCCGCCGCCCATTTGCGCGATACAGCTATCTGCCGGTGACGCCGGGCAAGCCGTTTGCCGCTTACGGGATCGAGCAACAGGCGTGCATCGTCGCCGACGCCTTTCTATTGGCTCACGGCGCGCTCATCAAAGGCGCACCGCCGCTCACTGCCTATCGCACGCTGCTTCCGTTCGGTCCCTATCCGCTGACCAGCGCCAGTACGGGCCGCGCCGACAGCGGTGGCAGCGGCAGCGGGCGTTCGCCGGCGATATCGTAGATCGTCGCGTCGAGGCTGATCAACGCCGGTTGGAGCGCGTCATGAAATTCGATCATGGCCGGCGTCGCGAGATAGGCGACCAGCGCCGCCTCGCTGCGCCACCGTTCGACGATCGTGACCACGCCCGCCGCCTCGCTCTCGACCGCGATCGAGTAGCTGAGGCAGTCGGATTCCTCCCACGTCAGCCGCATCGTCCGCTCGAGCATCGGCTGCAACCGCGCGATAGCGGCAGGTTCGATTTCGCATCGCGCGATGAGGATGATCATCGCGGCGTCAGCCGACGACCAAGACCGGCGTCGTTACGGACCGCATCCCTGGTCGCGACGATCATGCGGCGGCGTCCGCTTTCTTCGCGACGCTGACCAGCGCCGGGCGGAGCAACCGGTCCTTGATCGTGTAGCCCGCCTGGAGTTCAGCGACGATCGCGCCGGGTTCATGAGCGTCGGTTTCGACCTCAAGCATCGCCTGATGCTTGTTGGGGTCGAGCTTCGCGCCATCGGTGACGACGCGGGTGACGCCGTGGCGACCGAGAACGGTCGTCAACTCGCGCTCGGTTGCGGCGATACCGGTCTTGACCGCATCGAAGCCGGGGGCATCGGCGGGAAGCGCCGCGACGGCGCGGGCCAGATTGTCGGCGACCCCTAGAATATCGCGCGCAAAGCCGGTCACCGCATAGGTGCTGGCATCGGTCTTTTCGCGCTCGAGGCGACGGCGAACATTCTCGGTCTCGGCGGCGGCGCGGAGGAGCCGGTCCTTCAACGACACGACTTCGTCGTTCAGGCGGACGATGTCGGCGGCCAGATCGGGCGCGCCGGTTTCCGCTGCATTGGCACCGTCACCGTCGGGAGCGCCGGTCATCGTGCTGTCGGGATGGAGTTCGGTATCTTCGGTCATGCGATCAACCTGCTGAGAGCTTTGGCGGTATAATCCACCATCGGAACGACGCGCGCGTAATTCAAGCGGGTCGGGCCGATGACGCCGACAACGCCGACAACGCGGCCCGCGCCGGAACGGTATGGTGCGGCGATAACACTCGAACCCGACAGCGAGAACAGCTTGTTCTCCGCGCCGATGAAAATCTTGCACGCTTCGCCACCGCTCGCCGAATCGAGGAGGCGGACGAGTTCCTCCTTTCCCTCGAGATCGTCGAGCAAGGTCCGCACGCGGTCGAGATCGGCGGCGTCGCCCGCGACCAGATGTGCGCTGCCCCGCACGATAAGGATCGGACGCGCCGCGCCATCGGATGACCAGCTCGCCAGCCCGGTTTCGACGAGCGTCCGCGTCAGGCCGTCGAGCCGGGCCCGGTCGGCGTCGATTTCGGAGCGCAGGCGGACGACCGCCTCGGCGAGGGTCAGCCCATGAAGGCGCACATTGATATAGTTCGCCGCCTCGATCAGCGCGGTCGGCGGGACGCCGGGGGGCAAGTCGATGACCCGGTTCTCGACCGTTCCGTCCGCGCCCACCAGGATCGCCAGCGCCCGCGTCGTCGACAGCGGCACGAAGCTGACCTGGCGGACGACCATCTCGTGCGCGGGAACGAGGACAATACCGGCGCAGGCACTTAGCCCCGACAGGACAGCGGTGGTGCGGCCCAGGATGTCGGCGATGGACGCCGGCGCGGCGATCTGCGTTTCGATCGCGCCACGCTCCACGTCGGTCGGTGCCGTCGTCTGCATCAGCCCGTCGACGAACAGCCGCAGGCCCAGTTCGGTCGGCAATCGCCCGGCGGAAGCGTGCGGCGCGGCGAGCAGGCCGAGTTCCTCGAGGTCCTGCATGACATTACGGATCGAGGCCGGTGACAGGCCGAGCATCGTCAGTTTCGACAGCGTTCGCGATCCGACCGGCGTCCCGTGCTCGATGAACGATTCGACGATCTGGCGAAACACTTCACGCGCACGGTCGGTCAGGTCGGTGATCGGCGGCGACTGCATCGCGGCGATGTAGGCGCGCGCGGGGTTTCGCTCAACGGGGGGAGAGAGTAGATGGCATGCCTGCTTTCTCCCCCTTATCGATTGGAAAAATCCATGCGTCCCTCCGGTCGCGCCCCCGATGCAATGCGTCGTGTCGAGATTATCCCCCGCTTCACCGCGCATGCCGAGGGCTCGTGCCTCGTCAAATTTGGTGACACCCACGTTCTCGTCACGGCGTCGGTTGAGGAGCGGCTGCCGCCATGGCTGCGCGGCAAGGGCGAGGGCTGGGTCACCGCCGAATACGGGATGCTGCCGCGCGCCACCCACACGCGGGGAGCACGCGAGGCCGCCAAGGGCAAGCAATCGGGGCGGACGCAGGAAATCCAGCGGCTGATCGGGCGTAGTTTGCGCGCGGTGACCGACCTGAAGGCGCTCGGCGAGCGCCAGATCACGCTCGACTGCGACGTGCTTCAGGCGGACGGCGGGACGCGGACGGCGTCGATCAGCGGCGCGTGGGTCGCGCTGCGCCTCGCGATCGACGGGATCATGGCGAAGAACCCGGCGATGACCGACCCGCTGACGACGCAGGTCGCCGCCGTTAGTTGCGGCATCCACGACGGCGCGGTCGTTCTCGATCTCGACTATATCGAGGACTCCGGGGCCGACACCGACGGCAACTTCGTCCTCACCGCCGGCGGCGGCCTCGTCGAGGTTCAGGCGACCGCCGAAGGCGCGACGTATGACGATGAGGCATTGCTGCGGATGCTGCGGCTGGCGCGCCTCGGCTGCACCGAAATTTTCGCGGCCCAGCGGGCAGCTGTAGGGCGGTGAGCCGCCGCCTCGCCCCCGGTCGCCTCGTGCTGGCGACGCACAACGCCGGGAAGGTGCGCGAGATCGGTGCACTGCTCGTGCCGTACGGGATGGACGTTGTCGCCGCGGGCGATCTCGGCCTGCCCGAACCGGCGGAGACCGAGGACAGCTTCGCCGGTAACGCGCTAATCAAAGCGCGTGCCGCCGCGAACGGATCGGGGCTGGTCGCGCTCGCCGACGATTCGGGGCTGTGCGTCGATGCCCTTGGCGGCGCACCGGGGGTGTACACCGCCGACTGGGCCGAAACGCCATCCGGGCGCGACTGGCTGCTGGCGATGACCAAGGTTGAAGACCGGCTCGCCGCACAGGGGCCGGACGTGGCGCGGACGGCGAGTTTCGTCTGCACGCTCGCGCTCGCGTGGCCCGATGGCGAGGAAGCCGTGTTCGAAGGGCGTTGCGCGGGATCGCTCGTCTGGCCCCCTCGGGGAGCCCGCGGATTTGGGTACGACCCGGTCTTCGTCGCCGACGGCATGACCGCAACCTTTGCCGAGATCGATCCGGCGCAAAAGCACGCGATCAGCCACCGCGCCGCCGCTTTCGCGAAGCTGGTCGCGGCGTGCCTCTGACGGGCGACCTCGCCGTTTACGTCCACTGGCCGTTCTGCGTGTCGAAGTGCCCGTACTGCGACTTCAACAGCCACGTCCGCGCCGACATCGACGAAGGCGCGTGGCGCGACGCGCTGCTCGCCGATCTCGCCCACGAGGCGGCGGCGACTTCCGGGCGGGCGGTCGGGAGTATCTTTTTCGGCGGCGGCACCCCGTCGTTGATGGTCCCGGCGACGGTCGCGGCGGTGATCGACGCGGTCGCGGGGCACTGGCGGCTGACCGACGGGTGCGAAATCGCGCTGGAGGCCAACCCGTCGAGCGTTGAAGCCGCGCGCTTTGCCGGATTCGCCCACGCCGGGGTAAACCGCGTCAGCCTCGGGCTGCAGGCGCTGGACGATGCGGCGCTGCGCCAGTTGGGCCGCCCGCACGACCTGGCCGAGGGCCTTGCCGCGCTCGATGTGGCGCAGGCGCATTTTCCGCGCGTCAGTTTCGATTTGATCTACGACCGCCCCGGCCAGACCCTCGCCGCGTGGGAAGCCGAGCTGACGCGCGCGCTGGCGTTCGGCACCGGTCATCTGTCGCTTTATGGCCTGACGATCGAGCCTGGGACGCGCTTTGCGACGCTCCACGCCAAGGGGGAACTGATCATGGCGGGCGAGGATGCGTCGGCCGACCTGTTCGACCTGACCGCGCGCCTGACCACCGCTGCCGGGGTCCCGGCGTACGAGGTATCGAACCACGCCGCGCCGGGTGCCGCAAGCCGCCACAACCTGAGTTACTGGACCTATGGCGACTATGTCGGCGTCGGCCCCGGCGCGCACGGCCGGCGGCAGGGCGAGGCGACAGTACGTCACAAAAAGCCCGAGAACTGGGTGAGCGCGGTCGCCGCCCACGGCCACGGCATCGCCGCGACCGCCTCGCTCGACGCTGCGACGCGCGGGCGGGAGGCGCTGATGATGGGGCTGCGACTGGCGGATGGGATCGACGCCGCGACCTTTGCCGCGCGGACGGGGCAGACGCTCGCCGACGCCGTCGATCCCCGACGGTTGGCCCTGCTCGTCGAGCTTGGCTTCGTCGCGAGCGATGACGCCGGCCTTCGCCTGACCGCGACGGGGCGGCCGTTGCTCAACGCCGTCCTCGCCGAACTCGTTTAGCCGGTGCAAGGTACTGCGATGTTTGCTGCCTTGCGCCCCGTGCTGTTCCGCCTCGATCCCGAACGCGCGCATAATTTGACGCTGGCCGCACTGGCGACCGGGCTGGGCCCGCGCGGACGCCCGGACGATCCGATCCTGGCCACGACCGTTGCCGGGCTGGCGCTGCCCAACCCCCTCGGCCTTGCGGCGGGGTTCGACAAGGACGCGCGCGTTCCAGCCGCGATGCTGCGGATGGGCTTCGGCTTCGTCGAGATCGGCACCGTCACGCCGCGACCGCAGGTCGGCAACCCACGCCCGCGCGTCTTCCGGCTGGTCGCCGAGCGCGCCGTGATTAACCGGCTGGGCTTCAACAATGGCGGCGTTGCAGCGGCGGTGGCGCGGTTGGCGGCGCGACGACCGGTAGGGATCGTCGGCGTCAACATCGGCGCGAACAAGGACAGCGTCGACCGCGTCGCCGACTATGCCTTCGGGGCGCGGGCGGCGCGGGGCGTGGCCGACTATCTCACCGTCAACGTCTCATCGCCGAACACCCCCGGATTGCGCGGGCTGCAGGACCCTGGCGTGCTCGCCGCCCTGATCGCCGCTGTCCGCTCCGAGGCCGAAGCCAAGCCAGTCTTCGTCAAGGTCGCTCCCGACCTCGACGGCGCGGCGATCGACGGGATCGCCCGGGTGGCGATCGACGGCGGCGTCGCGGGGCTGATCGTGTCGAACACCACGCTGGCCCGTCCCGGCATCTCGAGCAGCGAAGCGGGGGGCCTGTCGGGCGCACCGCTGTTCGCCCCGTCGACAGAGGTGCTGCGACGCTTCGCCCGCGCGACGGGGGGGTCCCTCGCGCTGATCGGAGTCGGCGGGATCGCGTCGGCGGTCGATGCCTATGCCAAGATCCGCGCCGGGGCGAGCGCCGTCCAGCTGTATACCGCGCTGGTCTATCGCGGACCGGCCCTCGTCCCCCGGCTCAAGACCGACCTCGCCGGACTCCTCCGCCGCGACGGATTTGGCAGCGTGGCAGACGCGGTTGGCGTCGACGCTTGATCGTACCGACAGGGTCGATATGGTTGACCCAACAATAAGGGGTTTGCGGGTGAAGCATTTAGCAATCGCGGTCGTCCTGCTGGCTCCGGCGGGGCTCGCGGCGAAGGCTCCCAACCCCGCGCAGGCGATGGTGTCCGCCGCCGACCCGCGCGCCGCGGCGGCAGGCGTCGAAATGCTCAGAGCCGGGGGCAGCGCGATGGACGCGGTGGCGGCCACCGTCCTTGCGTTGACGGTCGTCGAGCCGCAGTCTTCGGGCATCGGCGGTGGCGGGTTGCTCGTCTATCAAAAGACCGGCGGACGGGTGCCCGCGACGTTCGACGGGCGCGAAAAGGCCCCGATGGCGGCGACCGAAGCGCTGTTCCTCGACGCCGCGGGTAAGCCGTTGCCACGCGGCGTGGCGATCCCCGGGGGCAAATCGGTCGGCGTTCCCGGTAATGTCGCGATGCTCAAGCTCGCCCACGCCAAGTACGGCAAGCTGCCATGGGCGACGCTGTTCGGGCCCGCGACGCGGCTCGCGCGCGGCGGGTATGATGTCACGCCGCGTTTGGCGAGCGCGATCGCCGGCAGCGCGACGACGCTCGCGCGCCAACCGGCGGCGGCGGCGCTGTTTCTCCATGCCGACGGGACGCCCAAGACGGCGGGCGAGCATATCGTCAATGAGGCGCTGGCGCTGACCTTCGAGGCGGTCGCCGCCGGGGGGCCGGCTGCCTTTTACGCCGGAGCGAATGCGGCGGCGCTCGTCGCGGCGGTCGATCACGCGCCGACCAATCCGTCGACGATGACCATTGCCGACATGGCCGCCTATCGCGCCAAGGAGCGCGCGCCAGTGTGCGGGGCCTATCGCACTTACCGCGTCTGTTCGATGGGACCGCCGTCGGCCGGCGGCACGGCGGTCGTCGCCATGCTCGGCCAGTTGCAGGGCTTCGACCTCGCCGCGCTGGGCAAGGACAGCCCCGTTGCATGGCATTTGTTCGCCGAAAGCGAGCGCCTCGCCTTTGCCGACCGCGCGGCCTATGGCGGCGACCGCGATTTCGTCGATGTTCCCGTCGCCGGGCTGACCGACCCAGCGTATCTCCGTGCTCGCGCCAAACTGATTTCGGCGACCGGCGTCATCGCTCACGCCGTGCCCGGCCAGCCCAAAGGGGCCAAGCCACGCATCGCCCCCGAAAGCGGCGAGATTCCGTCAACGTCGGACATCGCCGTCGCCGATGCCGCCGGCAATGTCGCCTCGCTGACGTCGACGGTCGAGGGGGGCTTTGGCAGTTCGCTCGTCGCCGGGGGGTACATCCTCAACAACGAGCTGACCGACTTCGACTTCGTCCCCGAGGTCGGCGGGGCCAAGGTCGCGAACCGCGTCGAAGGCGGCAAGCGGCCGCGATCATCGATGTCGCCAGCGATCGTCTATGATAAGAACGGCAAGGTAGTCCTTGCCGTCGGCGCGGCCGGCGGGCCGACGATTCCGGCGCAGGTCGCCAAGGCGATTGTCGCGGTCATCGACTGGCACCTTTCGGTGCAAGACGCGATCGCCCTGCCGCTGATCTTCACCAACGACGACACGCTCGTTCTCGAAAAGGGGCCGTTTTTCGCCGCGATGGAGACTGCTCTCAGGGCGATGGGCCATGCGACGGTCCAATACCCGCTCGGTCTTAAAGCCAATGGGATCGAGCGCGTTCGTGGCGGCTGGCGCGGCGGGGCCGACCCGCGCAGCGAAGGCGTCGCGCTCGGGTTGTGAGCGACGCCCCCGCCCCGCTGCCTGCTGCTTCGCCCGCGACCCCGCTCGCCGACCGGGCGGATGCGTCGACGAACCTCGTCCTGCACTTTCTCGACCAAGCCGCGCGCTACAGCGATGATCCGTTCCTGTGGCACAAGGCCGACGGCGCCTGGGTCGCGCGGTCGTGGACGGCGACGGCGGCGGCGGTGTCGCAGGTCGCGCAGGCGCTCGTCGCGGCGGGAATAAAGCGCGGCGACCGCGTGATCCTCGTCAGCGAAAACCGGCCCGAATGGTGCATCGCCGACCTCGGCATCATGGCCGCCGGTGCGATCACCGTGCCGGCGTACACGACCAACACCGAGGCCGACCACCGCCACATCCTCGACAATAGCGGCGCGGTCGCGGTGATCGTATCGACCGCCAAGCTCGCCGCGACCCTGTTGCCTGCGGTCGTCACCGCCGATGCGTGCCGACTGGTGATCGCGCTCGAGCCGCTGCGCGTCGCCCAGGCTTCGGGCACGCGCATCGCCGACTGGGATACGTTAATCGGCGGTCACGCACCCGACGTCGCGGCGACGCAGGCACGGATCACTGCGGGACGCGCAGACCTCGCGTGCCTGATCTATACCAGCGGCACCGGTGGAACGCCGCGCGGGGTGCGGCAGCATCACGGGGCCATCCTGCAGAACGTGGCGGCGGCGTGCGCGATCATCGAACAGGACTTTGCCCCGACGCCAGGGCGCGACAGCTTCCTGTCGTTTCTGCCGCTGAGCCATGCCTATGAACATACCTGCGGCCAGTTCACCGCGATCGGGCTTGGCGCGTCGATCCATTATGCGGAGGGGCTCGATAAGCTGGCGGCGAACATGGAGGAGGTCTCGCCCACCATCATGGTCGTCGTCCCCCGCCTGTTCGAGGTGCTGCGCGCCCGGATCGGCAAGGGGATCGAAAAGCAGGGCGGCGCGGCAATCACCTTGTTCAACGCCGCGCTCCGGCTCGGGCGCAAGCGGTATGAGCGCGGCGGGACCTTGCCGCTGACCGATCGCCCGTATGATGCACTCCTCGACCGAACGATCCGCAAGCGGGTTCAGGCGCGCTTCGGCGGGCGGTTGAAGACGCTGGTGGCGGGCGGCGCTCCACTCAACCCCGATGTCGGACTCTTCTTCGCCGCGCTCGGGCTGACGCTGTGCCAGGGTTATGGGCAGACCGAGGCGGGGCCGCTGATCTCGTGCAATCGCCCATCGCGCAAGATCAAGATGCACAGCGTCGGCCCGGCGCTGCGCGGCACGTCGATCCGCATCGCGCCCGACGGCGAGATCCTCGTCCGCGGCGAATGCGTCATGGACGGTTATTGGATGAACGACAGCGAGAGCCACCGCGCGCTGCAGGACGGCTGGTTGCTCACCGGCGACATCGGGCGGATCGACGACGATGGCCACCTGATCATCACCGACCGTAAAAAGGACATCCTCGTCAACGACAAAGGCGACAACGTCTCTCCCGCCCGCATTGAGGGGATGCTGACGCTTCAGCCCGAAATCAGCCAGGCGATGGTCCACGGCGACGGGCGGCCTTATCTCGTCGGGTTGGTCGTCGCCAACCCTGAATGGGCGCTCGACTGGGCGCGCGACAAGGGAATGCCGCGCGACTTCGCCAAGCTCCACGCCGAACCCGAATTCGCCCGCGCGCTGATGGCCGCCGTCGACCGGGTCAACGCCCGCGTCGCCGCCCACGAAAAGGTCCGCCGGATCATCGTTGCCGACGCGCCGTTCACCGTCGACAATGGCGAGATGACCCCGTCGCTCAAAATCCGGCGGCACCGGATCGAAGCGGTCTACGGACCCCGGCTCGACTCGCTATACGGCTGAGGCGCGTCGGTCACTGTCGGACAGTCGGGTCCATTCGACCGCCGCCATCCTCTTAACTACGTTCGATGTCGGTGGCGGCGGCGTCGAGGATGGCGGCGATCCGCGTTGCCGCCGTGTCGTCGACGCTGCCGCGCCCGAGACGCAGCTTGAGCGCGAAGCGCAGGTTGGCCATCGCACGCAGGACGCGGGGGCCGGTGTCAGGGCCGCTGCCCGCTTCATCGATCCGCGCGAAGATCGCATCGACCGTCGCCTGATTCATCGCCAGATGAGCGGTCCCCTCGATGGTAATGGTATACTGACGCTTGCTGCCCTCCGTCGTCGCCGATGTCGCGAAGCCGAGCTCCTCGAGCATCGTCAGAGTCGGATAGACGACGCCGGGCGACGGTGCATAAGCCCCGCCGACGCGGCTCTCGATCTCGCGGATGAGTTCATAGCCGTGGCGCGGGGCCTCGGCGATCAACGCGAGGATGAGCAGGCGGAGGTCGCCGTGCTGGAACATCCGCCCGCCCCCGCGCGGTCCGCCAAAGCCGCCGTGCCCGCGGCCCATGCGGTGCATCATGCGACGGCCAAATTCGCGGTGACCGTGGGTGTGTAAGTGCATATCGAAACTCCATTTTGATCTATCGATATTGCGGATATATCTAAAATAGGTTTCGATACAAGTGGCAATCGAATTTATTTCCCCGAGCGCTGGTAAGGAACGAACGCGCCAAAGGTGCAGGCACCATAGTTGATGCGGCTCAGCGGTTCGAACACCTCAAACAAGTCACCCTCGCAAAAGCCGAACGCCAGATCGCGGGTGATGAGCGCGCGGTCGGGGCGCAGCGCGGCGCAGTTCGGCCCGACGTCGTTGCGATAATAGCGTCCGCCGCCGCGCTCGAAGATAATCGTGGAGCGATCGACGATCGTCTGGCCGTGAATTTCCTGCCGCCGGATGCAATGCGCGGGCTTGCCGCTAACGCTCCCCGACAGAAGCCGCGCGACGTCGGGCGCCGCCGTCGCCGGTGCGGCGACAATCAGCATGCTCAGAATCAGACGATGCATCACCACTCTCCTCCGTAAGAGGAATACCACCGGCAACCCCTTGTGGGACAGGGCTTTATTTCGCGCCGCTTCAGTCCATCAGGCTTTCGAAGCGGCGCAGGTGGAAGTCGGCGTCGCCGAACTGGCTTTCGATCATCGTCGCGCGCTTGAAATAATGGCCGATCGCAAGCTCGTTCGAGATGCCGATGCCGCCGTGGATCTGGACGGCGTTCTGGCCGACGAAGCGGGCACCGCGCGCGATCTTGTTCTTCGCCGCCGACACGTGCTTGCCGCGGTCGGCTTCGCCAAGGCGAAGCGTCGCCATCAGGGTCATGCTGACCGCCTGTTCGACCTCCATAAACATGTCGACCATGCGGTGCTGAAGAACTTGGAACTCGCCGATGGATTTGCCGAACTGCTTGCGCTGGCGGCTATAGTCGAGCGTTCCCTCGTGCAGCTTGCGCGTCACCCCGGCAGCCTCGGCGCAGACCGCAGCGATCGCCTCGTCGACGACCTGCTCGACCAGCGGCAGGGCCTCGCCTTCTGTCCCGATAATGGCATCGGCCCCGACGGCGACATTTTCGAAATAGACCTCGCTCGCCCGCGCGCCATCGACCGTCGGATAGTCGCGTCGCGTGATACCCGGAGCGTCGGCGGCGATGAGGAACACCGATACGCCGCTGCGCTCGCGGACCGATCCGCCGGTGCGGGCGGTGACGATCAGATGAGTCGCCCACGGCGCGGCATAGACCACCGCCTTGTGACCGTTCAGGACATAACCCGCGCCGTCCTTCTTCGCCGTCGTCCGCAGGTCAGCAAGGTTGTAGCGACCTTGCGGCTCGGCATAAGCGAAAGCGATGACCGCGCTGCCGTCGATTATCTTGGGGATGACCGCGTCGGCCACGGCACCACCGGCGGCCTTGAGAAATCCACCGCCGATGACGACGGTCTGGAGATACGGCTCGATAACGAGCGCCTTGCCGATCTCCTCCATGACGATCATGTTTTCGATCGCGCCGCCGCCGAGGCCGCCGTGTTCCTCCGCGAACGGTGCGCCGAGGATACCGAGTTCCTCGGCGAAGGCTTTCCAGACGTGCGGGTTCCAGCCGCTCTCGCCGTGCACCGCCGCCATCCGCGCGTCGAAGGTGTAGGTATCGGCCAGATAGCGCGCGACCGAGTCGCGCAGCATCGTCTGTTCGTCAGTGAAGTTGAAGTCCATGGTCCGATCCTCCCGCCGGCGCGCGTTCGCGCTGCCCGTTTCCCAATAGCGGTCATGCCGACGAACGCCAGCATCCACATTCGGGCACGGCACGAGGCCGGTGCGGGACCATGGATGCCAGCGTCCGCCAGCATGACATTCGTTTCAGTTCAGAGCCCCAGCACCATCTTGGCGATGATGTTGCGCTGAATCTCGTTCGAGCCGCCGTAGATGCTCGTCTTGCGGACGTTGAAGTACGTCGGGGCGGCGCGGTGAGCGTAGTCGGGGCCGATCGGGTGTTCGTTGTCGCCCTCGCCAAAGCCGCGGAAATAAGGCGCGCCGTAGTGGCCGACGGCTTCGAGCGCCAGCTCGGTGATCCGCTGCTGAATCTCGGTACCCTTGATCTTGAGCAGGCTGCTTTCCGGCCCCGGCCCCTTGCCCGACGATTCGCCGGCCAGCGTCCGCAGTTCGGTGAACTCCAGCGCCGTCAGGTCGATCTCGAGCTCGGCGACCTTGCGCTTGAAGAACGGGTTGGCGATCAGCGGTTGCGCCTCGTCGCCAAAGCTGTCGGTTTCGGTCCGGGCGATCGTCTTGATCCGCTCGACGCCGCGCTTCGACGCCGCGACCCCGGCGATGCCGGTGCGCTCGTGAGCAAGGAGGAACTTGGCGCAGGTCCAGCCCTTGTTCTCGTGGAAGACGCGGTTTTCGATCGGCACGATGACGTCTTCGAACCAGACTTCATTGACCTCGTGCTCGCCGCCCAGCGTGATGATCGGGCGCACTGTGATGCCAGGCGTCTTCATATCAATCAGGAGGAAGCTGATGCCCTCCTGCGCCTTGACCGTGGCATCGGTGCGGACAAGGGCGAAAATCCAGTCGGCATGCTGCGCCAGCGTCGTCCACGTCTTTTGGCCGTTGACGCGATAATATTCCTTGCCGTCATCGCCGGTGAAGCGTTCGGCCTTGGTCCGCAGGGAGGCGAGGTCGCTGCCTGCGCCGGGCTCGCTATAGCCCTGGCACCACCAGTCGTCGCCGCTGAGGATGCGCGGCAGGAATTTCGCCTTCTGCTCGGGCGTGCCGAAGGTGTAGATCACCGGCCCGACCATGTTGAGGCCGAACGGCAGCAGGCGCATCGCGTCTGCGCGGGCACTTTCCTCGGCGAAGATATAGCGCTGAACACTTGTCCACCCGGTGCCGCCATATTCGACCGGCCACGCGATGCCGGCCCAGCCCTTGGCGGCGAGCACGCGATGCCATGACAGGAAGTCTTCCTTCGACAGCTCCTCTCCTTCGTCGAACTTCGCCTTCAGATGCGGCGGGTAATGATCGGCGATGAATGTGCGAACCTCCTGCTGAAACGCGAGGTCGTCGGCGGAAAAGTTCAGATCCATGTCGTGCTCCCAAGGTCCGGTTGACGCGGACGTTAACACCAACCCTGCGCGCCGCCTAGCCGTGACCGCGTGCCGCAAGCTGGGCCGCGAAACAGCGCGCGGCTGGGTCGGCGGCGCCACTCGGGAGGCGGGCTTCGGCGAAGCGCGCGATCGGCTGACCGGCGGCGGGGTCGGGGTAATAATACACGTCGAGAACGCACCCGGCGGCGGCGAACTGGAGGGCGCGCGCCGTCCCCTCACGCCGGTCGAGGCTGGCGGGGCCGAGCAGCACCGTCGCCCTGGTTGCAGGTTGCCCAAGAATTCGCTCGAGGCCCGCGACCGGAGTCAACGCGACGGGCTTTGCCACAGTGATCGCCTTGGGCGGGGGCGTCGACGCGCAGGCGGCAGCGATAAGGGCAGCGAGCGGGGCGGCAAACGGGGCGAGGCGGAAACGAGGCATCGCCACCCCTTACGCCATTTCGCCATCCCCCCGAAAGCGATGATCGTGGTGCCGAGATGACGGCGGACCGGCGATGGGGTAGGCCGTGTCGAAATCGCTGCAAGGAGCCTTAATGCCCGACATCCTCGCCATCGGCAACGCATTGGTCGACGTTATCACCACCGCCGACGCCCCGTTCCTCCACGACCATGGCATCCCCAAGGGAACGATGCGCCTGATCGCCGCCGACGAGGCCGAACGGCTGTACGCCCTGATGGGGGCGGGCAAGGAGATTTCGGGCGGGTCGGCGGCCAACAGCGTCGCCGGGATCGCCGCGCTCGGCGGCTCCCCCGCCTTCATCGGGCGCGTCGCCGCCGATCAATTGGGCGAGGTGTTCGCCCATGACATTCGCGCCGCCGGGGTCGCCTTCGCCGTTCCCGCGATGGTCGACGGGCCGCCGACCGGGCGCTGCCTGATCGTCGTCACCCCCGACGGCGACCGGACGATGTCGACCTACCTCGGCGCGTGCCAGGAACTGGGCGAGGCCGATGTCGACGACGACGCCGTCCGCGCCAGCCGCATCCTGTACCTCGAAGGCTATCTGTGGGACCCGCCCTA